>NZ_JARAVM010000047.1:0-50691 GCF_033792735.1 Streptomyces sp. PA03-3a | reverse complement strand
CGGCGCGCATCATCTGGCGGCCGAGGCGCCGGGCGGTCTGCCGCAGTGCGGGCGAGGCGGTGCGGGCGTCCGCGGCCTCGTCCAGGGCGAGCGGGTCGGCGCCCGCCGCGGCCGCGGCGGCGACCGCCGCGGCCACCAGGCCCGCGGTGTGGAGTCTGCCCCGGCAGAAGTCCTCGAGCGTGCCGGGGCCGGTGATCCGGCCCGCCGTGACGGCGGCCTCGGCCCCTGCGGAGTGGGCGTGGCCGCCGGCGGGGAAACGGCCGTCGGCGAGCAGCAGCAGCGCGGCGCGGTTCATCGTCCTCCTGCTTCGGTCAGAACAGGAAGTACCGCTGGGCCATGGGGAGTTCCACGGCCGGGGCGGGTTCGACGACGTCTCCGTCGATGCGGACGGTAAAGGTGTCGGGGTCCACCTCGACGCGCGGCATGGCGTCGTTCTCGCGCATGTCCGCCTTGGTGACGCGCCGGGTGTCGCGGATCGGGAGGAAGCGCTTCCCGAGGGCGAGGCGTTCGGCGAGGCCGTCCTCCAGGGCGGTGTGCGTCACGAAGGTGAAGGAGTTGGCGGCGGGGGCCCCGCCGATCGCACCGAACATCGGGCGCGGCAGGACCGGCTGGGGGGTCGGGATGGAGGCGTTGGCGTCGCCCATCTGCGCGTAGGCGATCTGGCCGCCCTTGAGGACGAGTTGCGGCTTGACGCCGAAGAACGCCGGGTCCCACAGCACCAGGTCGGCGAGCTTGCCGCTCTCGACGGAGCCGATCTCCCCGTCGAGCCCCTGGGCGACGGCGGGGTTGATGGTGTACTTGGCGACATAGCGACGTGCGCGCAGGTTGTCGGCCCGCCCGTCGCCGGGCAGGGCACCGCGCCGCCGCTTCATCACGTGCGCGGTCTGCCAGGTGCGCAGCACGACCTCGCCGATCCGGCCCATGGCCTGGGAGTCCGAGGAGATGATCGAGATCGCCCCCAGGTCGTGCAGGACGTCCTCGGCCGCGATCGTGCCGGGCCTGATCCGCGACTCGGCGAAGGCGAGGTCCTCGGGCACGGCGGGGTTGAGGTGGTGGCAGACCATCAGCATGTCGAGGTGCTCCTCGACGGTGTTGACGGTGTGCGGGCGGGTCGGGTTGGTCGAGGACGGCAGGACGTTGGGGTGGGCGACGACCGTCATGATGTCCGGTGCGTGCCCGCCGCCCGCGCCCTCGGTGTGGTAGGCGTGGATGCCCCGCCCGGCGATGGCGGCGAGGGTGTCCTCGACGAAACCGGCCTCGTTGAGGGTGTCGGTGTGGACGGCGAGCTGCGCACCGGTCGCCTCGCAGACCGTCAGGCAGGCGTCGATCGCGGCCGGGGTGGCGCCCCAGTCCTCGTGGATCTTGAAGCCCACGGCCCCGCCGCGCAGCTGGGAGAGCATCGCCTCGTGGGAGACGGTGTTGCCCTTGCCGAGCAGGCCGATGTTGACCGGGTAGTGCTCCAGCGCGGCGAACATCCGGGCCAGGTGCCAGGGTCCCGGCGTGATGGTGGTCGCCTTGGTGCCCTCGGCCGGGCCGGTGCCGCCGCCGACGAGCGTGGTGATGCCGGAGGCCAGGGCCTCGTCCACGATCGTCGGGGAGATGAAGTGGACGTGCGCGTCGACCGCCCCGGCGGTGACGATCCTGCCGTTGCCGGCGATGACCTCGGTCTCGGGCCCGATGACGAGGTCCGGGTGGACGCCGTCCATGGTGTCGGGGTTGCCCGCCTTGCCGAGCGCCGCGATCCGCCCGTCGCGGATGCCGATGTCCGCCTTGACCACGCCCCAGTGGTCCAGGACGACGGCGCCGGTGATCACCGTGTCGGGGGTGCCCTCGGCCCGGGTGGCGCGGGCCTGCCCCATGGACTCGCGGATCACCTTGCCGCCGCCGAAGACGACCTCGTCGCCCGAGCCGTCGGCGCCTCCCGACAGGTCCCGCTCGACCTCGATCAGCAGGTCGGTGTCGGCGAGCCGCAGACGGTCCCCGGTGGTCGGCCCGAACAGGTCGGCGTATACGGCACGCGAGAGCTCAGCCATCGAGGGCACCTCCGGTCTCACCGCGCAGTCCGGCCACGATCCGCGCGCCGCCGAGCGGCACGAGATCGACCTCGACGGGGATGCCGGGCTCGAAGCGCACGGCGGTGCCGGCGGCGACGGCCAGGCGCTTGCCGCGGGCCGCGGCGCGGTCGAAGACGAGGCCGGGGTTGGCCTCGGCGAAGTGGTAGTGGGAACCGACCTGGACCGGCCGGTCGGCGGAGTTCAGCACGGTCAGGCGGGTCACCGGCTTGCCCTCGTTGAGCACGACGGGTTCGGCGGCGTACAGGATCTCCCCGGGGATCACGCGGCGGCTCCTAGACGATCGGCTCGTGGACGGTGACGAGCTTGGTGCCGTCCGGGAAGGTGGCCTCGACCTGGACGTCGCGGATCATCTCCGGCACGCCCTCCATGACGTCGTCCCGGGTGAGCACCTTGCGGCCGGAGGCCATGAGTTCGGCGACGGTGCGGCCGTCCCTGGCGCCCTCCAGGAGGTGCGAGGTGATCAGGGCGACGGCCTCCGGGTGGTTCAGCCGCAGGCCCCTGGCCCGCCGCTTCTCCGCGACGTCGGCGGCGACGTGGACGAGCAGGCGTTCCTGCTCGTGGGGGGTCAATTGCATGGCCACACCTCGCAGTCGTCCCGGGTGAAGGGCCCGCGGGGCGTCCCCGGCCCGCGGATCCGCTCTGCCGTTGTCCGGAAGCCGCAGGCTAGTTCGGCGGCGTTTCGTCCGCGTTAACTCCCGCCCTCCGGGGTGGGGACGGCGGGCGCGCGGTCCGGCGCCCCCGGGAACGGCGGGGTGCCACGGCGCCGGCGGCGGGTCGCCGCCGATCGGTGTGCGGGCGACCTCCGGCAGCATGCCACGGCGCTCGCGCTCCTTGGCGCACGACACGGGTGCGGCGGCCACCCGGCGGGGCACGGGGTCGCGCGGCGCCTCGCTGCCGACCTTGACGGCGACGCGGTGCGACCCGCGTCGCCCGCCCCGGAGCGGTGCGGCCCGGCGTGCGGCCCGGCGGCCGCGCCGGCGCCGGGCACTCGTCGATGCGCGGCAGCGCCTCCTTGGACGGCCAGGCGGCCACGGGCCCGCTGGCGGGGCCGACCGCCTGGGCGCTGCCGTGCTGCGCCCGCCCGCGCCTGCCCGCCGCCGGGCAGAGGCCCCGCCCGCCGCTACGTGCCGCTCAGGCCCCGTCGTGGCGGGCGTTCGTCGTGCCGCGGTGCTCCGCGGCGATGCCGAAGCGGCGGCGTTCGCCCGTGGCGGACACCGTCCCACGCACCGAGGAGACCGTACTGACCACCGCCTCCTCGGGGGCGGCGTCCAGTTCTTGGAGTCGTTGCAGGTCAGCGGCGGAGACCAGAGCGACCAGCGGCTTGCCGTGACGTGTCACGACCACCCGCTCACCGCCGTAGACGACGCGGTTGATCAGCTCCGCCAGCTCCGCACGCGCTTGTGTCACCGGTACTTCGTGGGCCATGCTCCCCATCATAACGAGATGTACGTCCTGTACATTTTTTACAGCGACGGGCGCCCCTGCCCCGGGTGCCCACGGAGGTGCAGCGATGCTTCGACCGACCGCCCGCTACGTCCTGCCCGAGTTCACCGAGCGCACCAGCGAGGGCGTGCGTTCCATGGACCCGTACTCCAAGCTGCTCCAGGAGCGGATCGTCCTGCTCGGGACACCCATCGACGACACCTCGGCCAACGACGTGATGGCGCAGCTGATCCACCTGGAGGCCGCCGCCCCGGAGCAGGACATCTCGCTCTACATCAATTCCCCCGGCGGGTCCTTCACCGCGATGACGGCGGTCTACGACACGATGCAGTTCGTCAGCTGCGACGTGTCGACGGTGTGCGTCGGCCAGGCGGCCTCGGCGGCGGCCGTCCTGCTCGCCGCCGGAACGCCGGGCAAGCGGCTGGCGACCCCCGGCTCGCGGGTGCTGATCCACCAGCCCTCGTTCGCCGAGGTCATCCAGGGCACGACGGCCGACCTGGAGATCCAGGCCAGGGAACTGCTCCGCCGGCGGGATCAATTGGAGGAGCTGCTCGTACGGCACACCGGTCAGGACCGGGACCGGATCCGGGCCGACATCGAGCGGGACACCATTTTTGACGCTCCGTCGGCACTCGCCTACGGCCTGGTGGACCGGCTGACGATGAGCCGCAAGGACGGCGCGGGCCGCGCACCGCGCGCCCTGCGGTGACCGGCGATGGTGCCCGAACTGCCCCCGCTCCCGGCCCTGACCAGGGCCGAGGGCGAGCTCGTCGACGCCTATCTGGGGGTCGTGGACCTGCTGGGCCGGATCAACCCGTCCCGCTCCAGGGACACCTACGGGGCGCTGCGCGCCGCGCAGGCCCTGGTGGGACGGGCCGCGGAGCTGCGTGACGCGCTGACGCTGATGCACATGCGCGGGGAGAACGAGGTGCACACGGCGACGATGGAACGGGCCCTGCGGGTGCTCGACGGCGAACGGCGCGCGGGGCAGGTCGCCTTGCCGCCGTCAAGGCCGCGCTGACGGAAAGTCACGACACACTGGTCCGTTCGGGCGGCGCGAACTCGAACCGAATGGACTCGCCCGATCGTTGTATCTGCCGTGGACGGCCGAGTGGCCCCGAGTTGCGCGATATGGCCGCACACATCAGGAATCTGACGCTCCGTCCCTGGTGTTCGACTCCTTTCGAGTCGTCAGTCGGGGCCGTGTGTCGTGGAGTCCACCCGGATAGGTGAGTCGTGAACAGACTCACATTCGACCGGTTGCGCTGGGAATCGGCCGCTTCGGTGGGTGATCATCCCTTCGACGACAAGCCCCCGTCATCCCGGCGGGGCGGTCCGCGCGGACGCCGAATCCTGCCGCCGCGCGGATGCCAGGTCGACAACGACGCATCGGCAGGAGCGGAGGACCCGAGCACGGCGGGTCCGGCGCCGGTCGCCGGACCCTTGGGGTGAAGCCGCATCCGCGGCCGGGCATCTTCGCCTGCCCGAACCCGACAGGTCATCCTTCGCAGGCGGACGACGAAGGGTTGCGCATGAGTGCGCCGACAGCCATGTCCGGGGTCCTGTGCCGGCTGGGGGCGGTATCCGCCCTCACGGCGGCCGCCGTGGCCGGTCCCGCGGTACTGCCCGAACTCGCCCAGCAGGCCGAGGCGGCGACGGTCTCCGCCAAGGCGCTGAAGATCGCGGCGTCCAAGAAGGGCGCGCCGTACCAGTACGGGGCCGCGGGTCCCGGCAGGTTCGACTGCTCCGGGCTCACCTTCTACTCCTTCAAGAAGGCGGGCAAGAAGCTCCCCCGCACGGCGGGGGCGCAGTACAACAGCGTCCGGCACATCCGGAAGTCCGCACGGACCCGTGGTGACCTGGTCTTCTTCCACTACGGGAGCAACGTCTACCACGTGGGGATGTACGCGGGGCACGGGAAGATCTGGCACTCCCCCAGGCCCGGCGGCCGGGTCCGGCTGGAGAGGATCTGGAGCCGCAGTGTCTGGTACGGCCGGGTGAAGTGACCCCGGTCGCGTCGCCCGGGAGACGGGGCTCCCGGGCGACGCGACCGGCACCGCGGACGGGCCGGTAACGTGCCGGTGTGTCCCTGATACGGATCCTCGCCGACGCCGCCGCGGGCGTCTTCCCGCCCGCCGACGGCTCGGTGACGGTCCTGCCGCAGCCCGCGCCGCGCGACGCCGGGGTGATCGCCTTCACCGCCCATGCCGTGGTCTTCGCGGATGCCGATCCGGAGCGGATCCGCGGGCTGCTGCCGCCCGGCGATCTCTCGGCGCCGCTCGGTCCGCCGTTCCTCACCGCCCTGTGCGGGCTGCTGGACCGCACGGTGGACAACACCGACCTGCTGACCGCCGCCCCGGCCCTGCCGGGACCACCGCCGGTCGCCCTGGGCCTGCCCCTTCGGGAGACCGCCGACCGGGATCACCCGCGGATCGCCCGGGCCCTGCGCCACCGTGACCAGGTACGGGCGTGGACGGTGCCGGGGGGCACCGTGCTGACGGGCCGGGGTGTGGCGGGCCGCTGGGAGGCGGCGGTGGAGGTCGATCCGGAGGCGCGCGGCGCGGGCCTCGGCCGCCGGCTCGCGCTGGCGGCACGTCATCTCGTCCCGGAGGGCGGGGCGGTATGGGCGCAAGTCGCCCCGGGCAACGCGGCCGGCGTGCGGGCGTTCACGGCGGCGGGCTTCGTGCCGATGGGTGCCGAGGCCCTGCTGCTCACCCGGGAGGGCTGAGGACCGCCGGGGTCACTCGACGGCGGCGGCGGTGGCCCAGGGCAGGTGGATCCACACCGTCTTGCCGCCCTCCGCGGTCGGAGTGACCAGGAGCGTGCCGCCCGCCTCCGCCGTGAGATGACGGATGATCACCATGCCCCGGCCGTTGTCCTGCTGCACGGCGGCGGGCAGCCGCTGGGGCCACCGGGGGTGACTGTCCGTGACCCCGATGCGAAGTTGTTCGTCCCGGTCCAGCTGCACGTCGAGGGTGAAGGTGGGCGACTGGCCGAACGTGTGCAGCACCGCGTTGGTCGCGAGCTCGGAGACGATGAGCCGCACGGAGTCGGCCGGGTCCGAGTCCTCGGGCATGCCCCACTCCACCAGCAGCTCGCTCACGTAGCGGCGTACCGCGGGGACCGAGGCAGGGTCGCTCGGCAGGGTGACGGATGCTTCCTGGTGGTCTGCCATGGCGACGCTGTCCCTTTCCCGCCGTGACCAGGACGCCAGCCGCGCCGCGCCCGTGGCCGCGCGCGCGACGGCCGAAGGCGCCGTGCCCCGCCTTCCGCGCGGCACGTCCCCGTACGGCACTCACGCGCCAGAGTGTCACCCATCGTGCCCTTAATCCGGTGTCACCACAGCTATATGCATATATCTGTCGCCCAAAGCGGTGAACTCTGCTACGAGAGAACGTATTTGCGCGGCAGACTTCGCTCGGGGACCGGCGAGGGTGCCGGGAACCGGGAGGTGCACACACCATGCAGCAGGTGCCGGCGGTACGCCGCCGAAAGATCGGCTCGGAGTTGCGCCGTCTGCGCGACACGGCGGGGCTCACGAGCGGTGAGGCCGCCCAGCGCCTGGGATGGCACCAGTCCAAGGTGAGCCGGATCGAGACCGGCCGCAGCGGGGTGCGCCCCGAGGACGTCACGGCGCTGCTGGACGTGTACGGAGTGCGCGACCAGCGACTGCGGGAGATGCTCGCCGCCCTCGCCGGCGAGGGCGACCGGCGCGGCTGGTGGCATGAGTTCCGAGAGGAACTCCCCTCCGCCTACCGGGACTTCATCTCCCTGGAGACCGACGCCTGCCGTGCGCGGACGCTGGAGACGACGGTGGTGCCCGGGCTGCTGCAGACCCCGGACTACGCCCGCGAGCTCACCCGTTCCGTCCTCCCGCAACTCGGTCCGCGGCAGATCGCGACCCTGGTGCAGGTGCGGATGGCCCGCCAGGCGGTGCTGCGCGCCGAACCGCCGCTGGAGCTGTGGGCGGTGCTGGACGAGGCGGTGCTGCGCCGCAGCGTGGGGGGTCCCGGAGTGATGGCGGCGCAATTGAGCCATCTTGTGGATCTCGGTTCACTGCCTCATGTGCATCTGCAGGTGCTGCCTTTCTCGGCCGGTGGGCATATAGGCGTCACCGGCCCTTTCGTAATCTTCTCATTTCCGCGCATTGCTGATCTGGACGTGGTTGTTCTCGACCATTTGACGAGTAGTCTCTATCTGGATCAGCACGAGGACGTCAGGGCGTACGGTGCTGCCTTCAATCGGCTGCGCTCCCACGCCCTGTCGAGTGAGCAGTCGCTGTCCTTCATCTCCGCTATCCGCAAAGGCGCGTAAGGAGGCACACCCCCATGTCCGACGCTCTGCCTCAGTACGTCACCTCCAGTGCGTCCCTCTTCGGTGTGAATTGGCGACGCAGCAGCTACAGCACGGCGGCGAACAACTGCGTCGAGACGGCCCTCATCGGGGACGGGCCGCTCTCGGGACAGCTCGCCGTACGCGACTCCAAGGATGTGCGCGGCCCCGCCCTGCTCTTCCCCCCGGCGGCCTGGGCGGAGTTCCTCGCCGCCGTGGCGACGGGGAGCCTGACCGAACGCCCCTGACCTCAGGGGCGCGGCGGCGCCGTACGGACGATCGTCCCCACGGCGTCGCCGATCTCCCGGTCCGTCAGATCCGCCCGCGCGGTGAGCCGCAGCCGCGAGATCCCGTCGGGCACGGACGGTGGCCTGAAGCACCCCACCGCGAGACCCGCCGCACGGCACGCCGCGGCCCATTCGACCGCCGCCTCGGGCGACGGCGCCCGCACCGACACCACGCACGCGTCCGGCGCGGTGGCGTCCAGCCCCGCCCCCGCCAGCCGCTCGTACAGCTCGCGGGCGACCGCCCGGGCCCGTACGGCACGCTCCGGCTCCCGCCCCAGCAGGCGCAGCGCGGCGAGTGCCGCGCCCGTCGCCGCCGGGGCGAGGCCCGTGTCGAAGATGAACGTCCGCGCGGCGTTGACCAGGTGCTCGATGACCCGGGCCGGGCCGAGCACCACGCCGCCCTGGCTGCCCAGGGACTTGGAGAGGGTGGCGGTGCACACCAGTCCGGGCGCGCCCGCCAGACCCGCTTCGGCGGCCGCCCCCCGGCCCCCGGGGCCGAGCACCCCGAGTCCGTGGGCGTCGTCCACCAGCAGCGCGGCCCCGTGCTCACCGCAGACGGCGGCCAGCGCGCGGAGCGGGGCGGCGTCGCCGTCCACCGAGAAGACCGAGTCGGTGACGGCCACGGCGGGCCCGTCGTGGCCGATGAGCGCCTTGTGCAGGGCGTCCGGATCGGCGTGCGGCACGACCTCGGTGCCGGCACGGGAGAGCCGGCAGCCGTCGATGAGCGAGGCGTGGTTGCCGCTGTCGGAGACGATGAGCGTGCCCGGCTCGGTGGTGAGCGCGGTGACGGCGGCGAGGTTGGCGGCGTAGCCGGAGGCGAGGACCAGCGCCGCCTCGAAGCCGCAGAAGGCGGCGAGTTCGGCCTCCAGTTCGGCGTGCAGCTCGGTGCTGCCGGTGACCAGCCGCGAACCGGTCGATCCGGCGCCCCAGCGCAGGCAGGCGTCCGCACCGGCGCGGGTCACCTCGGGGTGGTGGGCGAGCCCCAGGTAGTCGTTGGAGGCGAGGTCGAGCAGCGGCGAGTGCGCGGGCCGGGGCCGCAGGGTGCGCACCAGTCCGGCGGCGCGGCGCCGTTCGGCGTGCGCGTCGATCCAGTCGAACGGGTCGCGGGTCATGGTCGTTCCCTGGGGTCGGCTCGGAGGGTTCGGCAGCACCGTAGTGTGCCGGACCGCCTCGCACGGTGTGGTGATGCACACACCCTGAGCGAGCGGTCTTGTGGGATGTCACATTGGCCGCGGCCCGTGCCGTGCGTCAGGATCGCGGCATGGAACTGCTCAATGCTTTGGTGGAGAAGGGCCTGCGCCGCGAGCTGCCCACCCGCGAGGAGGCGCTCGCCGTGCTGGCGACCTCCGACGACGAACTCCTCGACGTGGTGGCCGCGGCCGGCAAGGTGCGCCGCGCGTGGTTCGGCCGCCGGGTGAAGCTGAACTACCTGGTCAACCTGAAGTCGGGACTGTGCCCCGAGGACTGCTCGTACTGTTCGCAGCGGCTCGGCTCGGAGGCCGGGATCCTCAAGTACACCTGGCTGAAGCCCGACGAGGCGGCGGCCGCCGCGGCGGCGGGGGTCGCCGGCGGCGCCAAGCGGGTCTGCCTGGTGGCGAGCGGGCGCGGCCCCACCGACCGCGACGTGGACCGGGTCTCCAGGACCATCGAGGCCATCAAGGAGCGGAACGAGGACGTCGAGGTCTGCGCCTGCCTGGGCCTCCTCTCCGACGGACAGGCCGAGCGGCTGCGCGGAGCGGGCGCCGACGCGTACAACCACAACCTCAACACCTCCGAGGCCACCTACGGGGACATCACCACCACCCACACCTACGCAGACCGGGTCGAAACGGTGCAACAGGCCCAGGCGGCGGGCCTGTCGGCCTGCTCCGGACTGATCGCGGGCATGGGCGAGAGCGACGAGGACCTGGTCGACGTGGTCTTCTCGCTCCGCGAGCTGGACCCCGACTCCGTCCCGGTGAACTTCCTGATCCCCTTCGAGGGCACCCCGCTGGCGAAGGAGTGGAACCTCACCCCGCAGCAGTGCCTGCGGATCCTGGCTATGGTGCGGTTCGTCTGCCCCGATGTGGAGGTCCGCATCGCGGGCGGCCGGGAGGTGCACCTGCGGACCATGCAGCCGCTCGCGCTGCACCTGGCGAACTCCATCTTCCTGGGCGACTACCTCACCAGTGAGGGCCAGGCCGGCAGGGCCGACCTCGACATGATCGCGGACGCCGGTTTCGAGGTGGAGGGCGCCGGAGAGGTGACCCTGCCCGTGCACCGCGTGGACGCGGCGGCCGCGGCCGGGGGCTGCGGTGCCCAGGGCTCCGCGGGCTGCGCCTCGCACGGCGAGGGCGGCAGCTGCGGCCCCTGCGGCGGCCACGCCCAAGGCACGGGTCACGGCGCCGGTCACGGCGCCGGTCACGGCGCCGGTCACGGTGACGCCGCGCAGCCTTCGGCCGCGGGTGCCGCCCGCACCGACCTGGTGGCCGTACGCCGCCGCGGCGCCGGCACGGACCTGCCCCCCAATGCCTGAGCCGCTCACCCCGGGCGAACTGCTGGCACTGGACCGGGAGCACGTCTGGCATCCGTACGGGCCCATGCCGGGCCGTCAGGAACCGCTCGTCGTCGAGTCCGCGGCCGGGGTCCGGCTGCGGCTCGCCGAGCCCGTCGAGGGGATGACCGACCTCGTCGACGGCATGTCGTCGTGGTGGTCGGCGATCCACGGCTACAACCACCCGGTGCTCAACGAGGCGGCCCGCGGCCAGCTCGACCGGATGAGCCACGTGATGTTCGGCGGGCTCACCCACGAGCCGGCCGTGCGGCTCGCCGCCCGCCTGGTGGAGATCACCCCCGAGCCGCTGCGGCACGTCTTCCTCGCCGACTCCGGCTCGGTCTCGGTCGAGGTCGCGGTCAAGATGTGCCTGCAGTACTGGCGTTCGCTCGGGCGGCCGGAGAAGCAGCGGCTGATGACCTGGCGCGGCGGCTACCACGGCGACACCTGGCAGCCGATGTCCGTCTGCGACCCCGAGGGCGGCATGCACGGGCTGTGGTCCGGCGTCCTGCCCCGGCAGGTCTTCGCGGACGCGCCGCCGGCCGCCTACGAGGAGGCGTACGCGGACCACCTGCGGGAGACGATCGCCGCTCACGCGCACGAGCTCGCCGCGGTCGTGGTGGAGCCCGTCGTGCAGGGCGCGGGCGGCATGGCCTTCCACTCCCCCGACTACCTGCGGGTGCTCCGCGAGGCGTGCGACGAGCACGACGTGCTGCTGGTGTTCGACGAGATCGCCACCGGCTTCGGGCGCACCGGGACGCTGTTCGCCGCCGAGCAGGCCGAGGTCTGTCCGGACGTGATGTGCCTCGGCAAGGCCCTGACGGGCGGCTACCTGACGATGGCCGCCACCTTGTGCACCCCGCGCGTCGCCGACGGGATCTCCCGGGGCGAGGTGCCGGTGCTCGCCCACGGGCCGACCTTCATGGGCAACCCGCTGGCCGCGGCCGTCGCCTGCGCCTCCCTCGACCTGCTGCTCGGCCAGGACTGGGCGCAGGAGGTCAAGCGGATCGAGGCCGGTCTGCGCGAGGGGCTCGCGCCCGCCGCAGGCATCCCGGGGGTGCGGGACGTGCGGGTGCTGGGCGCGATCGGCGTCGTCCAGCTCGACCACCAGGTCGACCTCGCCACCGCGACGCGGGCCGCCGTCCGCAGCGGGGTATGGTTGCGCCCGTTCCGGGACTTGATCTACACGATGCCCCCGTACGTCACGGGGGACGAGGACATCGCGCGCATCTGCGCGGCGGTGCGCGCGGCGGCGGAGGCGGCATGACGGTGTTGTTCGTGACCGGCACGGGCACGGAGATCGGCAAGACGGTGACCACGGCGGCGATCGCGGCGACCGCGCTGTTCAGCCAGTACAGCGTCGCGTACCTCAAGCCCGCGCAGACCGGGGTGGGCCCCGGCGAGCCGGGCGACGCCGCCGAGGTCACCCGGCTCGCCGGGCCCGAGGTCACCAGCGTCGAACTGGCCCGGTACCCCGAGCCGCTGGCGCCCGCCACGGCCGCGCGGCGCTCCGGTGCCGCCCCGGTGGGCCCGGCCGACATCGCGGAGGCGGCGGCGAAGCTGGCGGCGGTGCACGACATCGTCCTCGTCGAAGGCGCGGGCGGGCTGCTCGTCCGCCTCGACGAGGTGGGCTCGACGCTGGCGGACGCGGCGCGGATGCTCTCGGCGCCTGTGCTCGTGGTCACCCCGGCGGGACTCGGCGCGCTGAACAGCGCCGCGCTGACCGCGGAGGCCCTCAAGGCGCGGGACCTGAAGTGCGCGGGCTTCGTCATCGGCAGCTGGCCGGAGGACGCGGACCTGGCCGCCCGCTGCAACCTCGCCGACCTTCCCGAGGTCACCGTCGCCCCGCTCCTGGGCGCCCTGCCCGCCGGCGCGGCCGCCCTCGACCCCGCCGCCTTCCGTGAGGCGGCACCCGGCTGGCTCTCGCCGCGCATCGGCGGCGTGTGGGACGCGGCCGCCTTCACCTCCTACTGGGCACCCGCCGCCCTGGCCTGAGCCTCGTCGGCGCCCGCGCCCGACCCCGCTCCGACCCCGCCTCGACCGCCCCCGGGCGTCCCCGTACGGACGCGCCCGGGGGCGGCGGCGCGCGTACGGCGCGCGGACGGCGCGCGACACGCCGAATTCGCCCCGGTACGAGGAGGCTTGGGCCGGGCTCCGGAGCGGCAGAATCGGAGGGAGGGGTGCCGAGGCGAAGGAGGTCCGGCCATGAGGAGCCGTACCGGCGTGACGCGTGAACCGGTCCATCACCCGCTGTTCGCCCGCTTCTACGCCCGCTGCGGTCCGGTGATGGACGCCCGCGCGGGCTTCGCCGCGCACCGGGAGACCGCGCTCGCCGGACTCACCGGCCGGGTCATCGAGATCGGCGCGGGCTCAGGGCTGAACTTCTGCCACTATCCGCGCACCGTCGCCGAGGTGGTGGCGATCGAGCCGGAGCGGCATCTGCGCCGGCTGGCCGTGGACGCCGCGCAGCACGCCGAGGTGCCGGTGGACGTCGTGCCCGGTGTCGCCGAGGCGCTGCCGGTCAAGAGCGAGGCCTTCGACGCGGCGGTCGCGTCGCTGGTGCTGTGCTCCGTACGCGACCAGAAGCGCGCCCTGGCCGAGCTGCACCGGGTGCTGCGCCCGGGCGGGGAGCTGCGGCTGCTGGAGCACTGCCGGGCCGAGGGCCGCGGGCACGCGGCGCTGCAGTGGGTGGCGGACCGCACCCTGTGGCCGCTGCTGTTCGGCGGCTGCCGGACGGGGCGGGACACGCTCGCCGCGGCCGAGGCGGCCGGTTTCGACGTGCTGGAACTGCGCCGCTTCCACGTCCCGGAGCGCGGCAAGGGCCTCACGCTGCCCCTGCCGAGCTCCCCGCACATCCTGGCCACCGTGCGGCGCCCCGGCTGAGCACCCGGTCGAGCACCACGGCCTGGAACTCTCTGTACCTACCGGTATGTACACTGCTGCCATGGAGACGACGCCCAACCGCCTGATCGAGAGCACCCGCGAACTGCTCTGGGAGCGCGGCTACGTCGGCACCAGCCCGAAGGCCATCCAGCAGCGCTCGGGCGTCGGCCAGGGCAGCATGTACCACCACTTCTCCGGCAAGCCGGAACTCGCGCTCGCCGCCGTCCGCCGTACCGCCGAGCAGATGCGGGAGACCGCCGAGCGCGAACTCGCCCTTCCGGGCACGGCGGTCGAGCGGGTCTCCCGCTATCTGCGCCGCGAACGCGACGTGCTGCGGGGCTGCCCGATCGGACGGCTCACCCAGGACCCGGAGGTCGTGACGAGCCCGCAGCTGCGGGCGCCGCTCGACGAGACCTTCGAGTGGCTGCGCGGGCGGCTGGCGGACGTGCTCGCCGAGGGCCAGGCGCGCGACGAGATCGCGCCCGGCCTCGACACCGGCGACATCGCGGCCGCGCTCGTGGCCGTGCTCCAGGGCGGCTACGTGCTCGCCCGGGCGGCCGGCAGCGCCGCGCCCTTCGACCATGCCGTCAGCGGCGCGCTGGCGCTGCTGACGCAGCGGGCCTGAACGGGCCCCGGCCCAGGGCCACCACACCCCAGGGGGACGCATGTACGCGATGCAGTACGGGATCACGCTGCCCGCCGACTACGACATGAAGGTCATCCGGGACCGGGTCGCCGGCCGGGGCCGGCTCACGGACGCCTACGAGGGCCTGGGTTTCAAGGCCTATCTGATCCGTGAGCGCGGTACGGACGACTCCCCGGTCAACGAGTACGCGCCGTTCTACCTCTGGGACGACACCGGCGGCATGAACCGCTTCCTGTGGGGCGGGGGCGGCTTCGGCGGCATCGTCGCGGACTTCGGGCGCCCGGACGTCAGCCACTGGACGGGCGTCGCCCACCGTCCGGGGCCCGCCTTCGGCGCCGCTCCGGCCGCGGCGAGCCGGCTGCGGCAGCGGATGCCCGCCGGGGCGGACCCGCGCGGGCCGGTGGCCGGGGCACTGGAGGCCTGGGAGGAGCGCGCCGCCACGGCGGGCGTCCACACGGCCGTGCTGGGCGTGGACCCGCGCCACTGGGAGACCGTCCTCTTCACGCTCTGGGAGCGGACACCGCCGGCCGGCGTCACCGATCCGGACCGCTACGAGGTGCTGCACCTGTCGGCCCCGCACCTGCACGAGGTGCCGGTCGGCCGCCAGTGGCCGTAGCGCTCAGACGCACCAGGAGCGCAGTTCGTCGGCGATCTCGTGCACGTCGGCGGTGCCGCTCTTGACCAGCCGGGCCAGGTCGCGCACCCGCTCGGGGGAGGTGGCGACCTTCAGGCCGCCGGCCACCAGGTAGGCGTAGGCGACCGCGGAGGCGAAGAGCGCGTTGGAGCGTTCCAGGGCCGGAACGTGGACCAGCAGCTGCAGCAGGCACGCGGCCCGCTCGTGGGGGTCGGCGTAGACGGCCGTGCCGAATATCTCCGCCTGGTGGCGGCTGACCGCGGCGACGAGGGCGCCCCAGTCGGTCACCTGCGGGTCACCGGGGGTGTTGTGCTCGGCGACCATGAGCAGCCACGCGAGGTCGATCCGCAGGGTCAACGGCGGCCTTCGCGCTCTGCTCCGAACTCCTCGGCGAAGACGGACTCGTAGCGCTCCATGAAGTCGGCGGCGGCCTCGACGAAGCTGCGGCCCCGCTCACCGGCGTCCTTCCGGACGAGCTCCTCGATGTACCGGTTGACGCTGACGCCCCGCTGCGCGGCCCGCTCCCGGGCTGCCGCGGCGGTGGTCTCGTCCACCCGCACGTTCAACTGCGTCTTGGCCATACCGTCAAGCTAGCGCCGACGCACTAGCAGTGACAAGCGGCCGCCGGGGGCGCATCCGCCCCCGGCGCCCCGTGCGCCCCGGAGCCGGAGCGGGCTCCGGGGCGTAGGGGGTGCGCCAGGCGCACGGGGAGCGCCTGCTCAGAGGCGGCCCGCCACCGTGCGCGCCAGTTCCTCGAGCGGCCTGTCGAACCGGGACGGTTCCTCGTTGCGGACCAGCCGGATCGCGACCCACTGCCCGGACGCCCTGAGGAACACCGACCCGTCCTCCAGCCAGGCCTCGTCGCCGATGCCTTCGAGCGGCTTCAGTTCGTGGCCGAGCCCGCGCTCGGCGTCGTAGTAGTTCTTTCCCGGCTCCCCCGCGAAGACCTCGACCTGGGCCGTCGGGCCGGACGCCGGCGCGACGTAGGTGCAGGTCCCCTCCAGGTCCCGACCGGGCCCCAGGGCCGTACCCGCGAGGCGCTCCGCCTCGGCCCGCGTCACCAGGGCACATGGGTCGCCGGCCGTTCCGCCCGCCCCGCCCGCCCCGCCCGTCGGTGACGCGGACGGCCGGCCCGGGGACGCCGCGGGCGGCCCCTCCGCGCCCGCGCCTCCCGGCGCGGTCGCGGACGGCTTGCCGCCGGCGTCGCCGGCCGCCGGTTCCTGGCACCCCTGGAGCGCCGCCAGGAGCAGCAGCGCCGCCACGGGCACCCCCGCCAGGGCCCGCCTGCGCCTGCGGTCGCCGGACCCGGTCCGGCCGCGTGTGTGCACCATCGATTCGGTCCCCCCTCGGTACCTGTCCTCGTCCCCGTCCCGGCCGCACGGCGCCCGCGCGGGTGCATCTACAGACGTACCGGGACGGCCGGACGGTTTCGGCCGGACGAACGCGCGGTCGCGCGGCGGCCGCCCGCGCGCCCCGGCGCTCACCCTCGGGGACGATGCGGCGCCGCACCCGACGACCTACGCTCGGGTCGCATACGGACAAGTGCGCACTTCCTCATCCTGGGGGGCAGACGTGTCGACATGGACGGCAGCGGACACAGAGGGCATCGAGGCGGGAGCGGAACCCGCCGCGCGGGCGACGGCGCTGACGAAGTCGTACGGGACGGGCGAGACCCGGGTGGTGGCGCTGGACGCGGTGGACGTGGAGATCGCCCGCGGCCGCTTCACGGCCGTGATGGGGCCCTCGGGGTCGGGGAAGTCCACCCTGATGCACTGCCTGGCGGGGCTGGACTCGGTCACCTCGGGGCAGGTCTGGATCGGCGAGACCGAGATCACCCGTCTGGCGGAACGCGAACTGACCCGGCTCCGCCGTGACCAGGTCGGCTTCGTCTTCCAGGCGTTCAACCTGCTGCCGACGCTCACGGCCGCCGAGAACATCACGCTGCCGATGGACATCGCCGGCCGCAGGCCCGACGGGGAGTGGGTGGACCGGGTGATCGACACGCTGGGTCTGCGCGACCGGCTGGGGCACCGTCCGTCGCAGTTGTCGGGCGGGCAGCAGCAGCGCGTGGCGTGCGCCCGCGCCCTCGCCTCCCGCCCGCAGCTGATCTTCGCGGACGAGCCGACCGGCAACCTCGACTCGCAGGCGGGCGCGGAGGTGCTGGGTTTCCTGCGCGAGGCCGTGGACGCGCTCGGCCAGACCGTGGTGATGGTGACCCACGACCCCGGCGCGGCGGCCTGGTCGGACCTGGTGCTCTTCCTGGGCGACGGACGGATCGTCGACGAGATGCACGAACCGACCGCGGACGGCGTCCTGGAACGGCTCAAGCGGTTCGACCCGCTGCGGAAGCCGGGCTAGGCACCGGCGATGCTCCGGGCGACGCTGCGCAGCTTCCTGGCCCACAAGGGCCGGCTGCTGCTCAGCGCGCTCGCCGTCCTGCTGTCGGTCGCGTTCGTCACCGGCAGCATGATCTTCTCCGACACCGTCAACCGCACCTTCGACCGCCTGTTCGCCTCCACGTCCGCCGATGTGACGGTGGGTCCCCCGGAGGCCTTCGCCGACGACCAGCAGTTCGCCTCAGGACAGGTGCGCACCCTGCCGGCGTCCCTGCTGGACCGGGTGAAGGCGGTACCGGGCGTCGCGGACGCGCGGATCGACGTCACCGTGCACAACACCACCGTCGTCGACGCGGAGGGCCGGCCGGTGGAACCGACCACCGGGGCCCTCACGGTGGCCACCGACTGGTCGGGCAATCCGCGCAGTCCCGTCCGGCTCACCAGCGGTCACGCGCCGCACGGCCCCGACGAGGCGCTGATCGACGCCGACACCGCCGCGAAGCGTGACCTCGGGATCGGCGACCGGCTGCGGGTGCTGGCGCAGCCGGGCGCGTTCCCGGTCCGCCTCGTCGGCATCGCCACCTTCACCACCACCAATCCGGGCGCCGCCCTGCTGTTCGTCGACACCCCCACCTCGCAGACGCGGCTGCTGGGGCGGACCGGTGTCGCGACGTCGGTGCAGGCCGACGCCGCTCCCGGAGTCCCGGACGACGTGCTGAAGAAGCGGATCTCCGCCGCGCTCGGTCCGGGCTACACGTACACGACCCAGGCGGAGCAGGCGAAGTCGGCGGTGGAGAGCCTGGCCACCTTCCTGGACGTGATCAAGTACGTGATGCTGGGCTTCGCCGGGGTCGCTGTCCTGGTCGGGGTCTTCCTGATCGTCAACACCTACTCGATGCTGATCGCCCAGCGCACCCGGGAGCTCGGCCTGCTGCGGGCGCTCGGGGCGGACCGCGGGCAGGTGCGGCGGTCGGTGCTGGTGGAGGCGCTGCTGCTCGGGGTGGTGGGCTCTGCCACGGGTCTGGTCTGCGGAGTCGGGCTCGCGACGGGCCTGTTCCAGCTGCTCGGAGTGTTCGGGATGAACTTCGACGCAGCCGAGATGGTCATCCGCGCGCGCGTGCCGGTGGCGGCGTTCGCCGTCGGCCTGCTCGTGACGCTGGTCGCGGCCTACCTGCCGGCGCGGCGGGCGTCGCGGGTCTCCCCCATGGCCGCGCTGTCCGACACCGAGGTCGCCGGTGCCGGGCGGAACCTGCGGTCGCGTGCGGTGGGCGGCGCGGTCGCCACGCTGGTGGCCGCGGGGGCGCTCACCGGGGCGGCGGTGGCCGGGAGCACCGGTGACGCCGCGACGTTCCTGGGGGCCGGCATCGGGCTGTCGCTGATCGCGGCGGTGGTCGTGGGGCCGCTGCTGGTGCGCCCGGTGATCCGGGTGCTGGGCGGGGCGTTCCCCCGCGTCTTCGGGCCGGTGGGCCGGATGAGCCAGCGCAACGCGCTGCGCAACCCGCGCCGTACGGGCGCGACGGCCGGCGCGCTGATGATCGGGCTGGCCCTGGTCACCGGCATGTCCATCGCCGGCTCGTCCATGGCGAGCTCCTTCGACCAGGAGATCGACCGGGCGCTGGGCGCGGACTACGTCGTGCAGGGCACCCACTTCGCGCCGTTCACCCCGGAGATCACCGAGCGGGTGCGCAAGGTGCGCGGCGCCGGGGAGGTGACGCCGGTGCGGTACGTCTCCGTCCTGATGACGCTGCCCGGCGGCCGTGCGGCCAAGCTGACCGGGACGGCCATCGGCCCCGGGGCGGACCGGGCCCTCAACCTCGACTACGCCGCGGGCGACACGGCGCGCGCCCTGGCCCGCGACAGCCTCTCGCTCTCCGCGACGTACGCCGCCCACCACGGTCTGCGCGTCGGCAGCCGCGTCCCCGTGCGCTTCGTCGACGGCCGCTCGGCGACGTTCACCCTGCGCGCGCTGACCACCAGCCAGAGCACTCTGCTGGGCGACGACGCGACCCTGACCATGGGGCTCGCCACCGCCGAGCGGTTCCTCCCCGGCGGCCAGCACGCCGCGCTGTACGTGAACGCCGCGCCCGGCACGGACAAGCCGACGCTGCGGGCGAACCTGGAGCGGGCACTCACGCCCTATCCGCAGATCGAGGTCCGCGACCAGGCCGACTACAAGGAGCTGGTGCGCACCCAGATCTCCGTGCTGCTGAACCTGGTGTACGCGCTGCTCGGGCTGGCGATCATCATCGCCGTGCTGGGCGTCGTCAACACCCTCGCCCTGTCGGTCATCGAGCGCACCCGGGAGATCGGGCTGCTGCGGGCGATCGGCCTGTCGCGGCTGCAACTGCGCCGGATGATCAGGCTGGAGTCCGTGGTGATCGCGCTCTTCGGCGCGGTGCTGGGACTCGCCCTGGGGCTGGTCTGGGGTGTGGTGACACACGAGGTGCTCGCCCTCGAGGGCATGCGGGCGTTCGCCGTTCCCTGGACCACGGTGGGCGCGGTCATGGCCGGTTCCGTGGTGGTGGGCCTGGTCGCCGCGCTGCTGCCGGCCCTGCGCGCCTCGCGGATGAACGTCCTGGCCGCGATCGCCCACGAGTGAGCCTCCCGGGGGCGGGGAAGGCCGTCGACCGGAGGCGGGTCGCGACGAGGAGGCGGTCATGGCACGGCGGTTCCGGTTCGGGGTGAACCTTCTGGAGCCCGCGCGGGGCGAGGCGTGGCAGCACAAGTGCCGGCGGGTGGAGGAACTCGGCTACGACGTGCTGCAGGTGCCGGACCACCTGGACTGGCCCGCTCCCTTCCCGTCGCTGGTCGCGGCGGCGCACGCCACGCGGCGGCCGGTGCTGGGGACCTTCGTCCTCAACGCGGCGTTCTGGAACCCCGTCCTGCTGGCCCGCGAGGTCGCCACCACCGTCCGGCTCACCGGCGGCCGGCTGGAGCTGGGTCTCGGCGCGGGCTACGTACGCGCGGAGTTCGAACGCGCGGGCCTGCCCTACGGCACCGCCCGCGACCGGGTCGACCACCTGGAACGCACCGTCGAGGCACTGACCGGGCTGTTCCCGGGACCGGACGGCGAGGACGGCGAGGACGGCGAGGACGGCCGGGACGGCACGGGCGTGCCGTTGCCCCCGCTGCCCCCACTACTCATGGGCGGGAACGGCCCCCGCATGCTGCGCCTGGCGGCACGGCACGCCGCCGTCGTCGCCTTCACCGGCGCGGAGGCCGACCCCTTAACGGACGACGGCGAGCTGCGGCTGCTGTCCGCCGCGGCCGTGGAGGAGCGGGTGGCGGCCGCGCGCGGCTTCGCCACGGAGTACGGCACCGACCCCGACTTCAACGTCCTCGTCCAGCGGGTCGTGGTCACCGGGGACCGCGCGGCGGCGGTCCGGGAGCTCGCCCCGCACGCGCCGCACCTCGACGAGGAGGAACTGCTCGACCTGCCGACGCTCCTCGTCGGCACGGTCACCGAGATCGCGGAGCAGCTGCGGCGGGGCCGGGAGCGCTTCGGCTTCGGCTACGTCACCGTGCTGGAACCCGCGATGGAGGCCTTCGCCCCCGTGATCGCGGAGCTGCGGCGCGGCGAACCGGGGGAAGCGCACGGCGCCTCGTAAATCGCTCGCCGCCCGGGCCCGCGGGCTGCTTGGCTGACCCGCATGGACCATCTCGGGATTCGCAGCGCGGTACCGGCCGACGCCGGACGGGTGCTGGATTTCTGGCGGACGGCCGCCGAGGGCACCAGCATCAGCGACGACCCGGACGGCGTCGCACGGCTGATCGCACGCGACCCCGGCGCCCTGCTGCTCGCGGAGGCCGGCGGTGTGCTGGTCGGCACGGTCATCGCGGGCTTCGACGGCTGGCGCTGCCACCTGTACCGGCTGGCGGTCCACCCCGAGCGACGGCGGCAGGGCGTCGCCCGGGCCCTGCTGGCGGCGGCCGAGGAGCGCTTCACCGCGCTGGGCGGCCGGCGCGGCGACGCCATGGTGCTGGAGCGCAACGAGCGTGCCCACCACGCCTGGCGCTCGGCGGGCTACGCGCCCGAGCACCACTGGCGCCGCTGGACCAAGCCGTTCGAGCAGAGCTCGTAGCGCGCCGTCCGGGCCCGGGGCGCGACCCCCCGGCCGCGGTGTCCCCGGGCTGTCCGTTGTGCCCGCGCTTCCTACGATGGGCGTATGGACGACCCCGCGAGTCCGCCGCGTCCCGGGTCCCCACGCCCGCGGCGCGCGCTCCGCCCCGGCCTGACCGATCATGGGACCGAGGTGTCCCGATGACCGAAGTGCTGCTCCTGGCCGTCGCCCTGCTGCTGACCCTGGCCTGCGCCGTCTTCGTCGCCGCGGAGTTCTCCCTGACCACGGTCGAGCGCACCGACCTGGAACGGGCCGAGCAGGCGGGCGAGCGCGGCGCCCCGGCGGCGCTGCGGGCCGTGCGCAGCCTGACGGTGCAGCTGTCCGGCGCCCAGCTCGGCATCACCGTCACCGGACTGGTCATCGGCATGCTGGCGCAGGCCTCCATCGCCGAACTGCTGGCGGGACCGCTGCGCGCGCTGGGGATGTCGGCCGCCGGGGCCGCGTCACTGGGCCTGGTGCTGGGCACCGGCATCTCGACGGTGGTGCTCATGGTGGTGGGCGAGCTCGTCCCCAAGAACTGGGCGATCTCCCGCCCGCTGCCGGTGGCCAAGGCCGTCGCCCCGCCGCAGACGGTCTTCACCGCCGCCTTCGGCCCGCTGATCCGCCACCTGAACAACACCGCCAACCGTGTCCTGCGCCGCCTGGGCATGGAACCCGCCGAGGAGCTGGCCTCGGCGCGCAGCCCCGAGGAGCTGGTCGCCCTCGCCCGGCACTCCGCCCGCGCGGGCGCGCTGGAGGCCGACACCGCCGAGCTGTTCGTACGGACACTGAGCCTGGCCCGGCTGACCGCCGAGAACGTGATGACCCCCCGCGTCCAGGTCGTCGCCCTGGAGGAGGGCGCCACCTGCCGGGACGTCGCCGACATCACCCGCGCCACGGGGCTGTCCCGCTTCCCCGTCCACCGCGGCGGCCTGGACAACGTCATCGGCATCATCCACATCAAGGACGTCCTGGCCGTGCCGTACGAGCGCCGGGAGGGCCACCCGATCACCCCGCTGCTGCGGGAGCCGGTGCCGGTCCCCGAGTCGCTCACCGTGGACCGGCTGCTGGACCGGCTGTCCGGCTCGATGAGCATGGCCGTCGTCATCGACGAGTACGGCGGCACGGCGGGGGTCGTCACCCTGGAGGACATCGTGGAGGAGGTCGTCGGCGAGGTCCGTGACGAGCACGACCCGATGGAGACCCCCGACCTGGCCTTCAGCCACCAGGACCGCACCGGCCGCCGCGTCTACGACGCCGACGGGGCCATACGGACGGACCAGCTCGCGCACATCGGCCTGCGGATCGGGGACGGCCCCTACGAGACGCTCGCCGGCCTGGTCGCCGAGCGGCTCGGGCGTATCCCCGCGACCGGCGACACCGTCGAGGTCAACGGCTGGATGGTCGAGGTCACCGACGACTCGCACCACCGCGCGGCGCACGTACGGCTGATCTCCCCGGCGCCCCGCGGGCAGAACGGGCTCGCGCGGACGCAGGGCGCGGACGACGGGACGGCGGGCGCGCGATGATCTTCCTGCAGTTGTTCATCGGCGCGCTGACCCTGGTCGCGAACGCCTTCTTCGTCGGCGCCGAGTTCGCGATGATCTCCGTCCGGCGCAGCCAGATCGAGCCCCGCGCGGAGGCCGGGGAGCGCGGCGCGCGCCACGTCCTGTGGGGGCTGCAGCACCTGTCGCCGCTGATGGCCGCCGCCCAGCTGGGCATCACGCTGTGCACGCTGGTGCTGGGCATCGTGGCGGAACCGGCCATCGAGCACCTGCTGACGCCGCTCTTCCACCTGCTGCACGTGCCGCAGGGCGCGATCCACGCCCTGTCCTTCGCGATCGCGCTGACCCTGGCCACGTACGCGCACATGCTGTTCGGCGAGATGGTCCCGAAGAACATCGCGCTCGCCGCGCCGGAGCGCACGGCGCTGGTCCTCGGCCCCCCGCTGGTCACCCTGGCGCGGGCGCTGCGCCCGGTCATCTTCACGGTGAACGCCTTCGCGAACGGGCTGCTGAAGCTGCTGAGGGTCGAGCCGAAGGACGAGGTCGCGGCGGTGTTCTCGGACGACGAGCTGGCCCGGATGGTGACCGACGCCGGTCAGGCCGGGCTGCTGGACGAGCGGGCCGCGATCCGCCTGCAGGACGCCCTGGAACTGGGCCGCCGTCCGGTCCGCGCGGTCGTCGTCCCCTGGGAGCGCGTGGTCTCCGCGCGCTTCGGGACGACCCCGGCGGGGCTGGAGCGCCTGGCCGCCCGGTCAGGCTTCTCGCGATTCCCCGTCACCGACGACACCTGCCGCATCCTCGGCTACCTCCATGTGAAGGACGCCCTCGCGCTCGGCCCCAGCCGCCACGACCAGCCCTTCCCGCGCGGCGCGCTGCGCCGGATCACCCGGGTCGGCGCGGCCACTCCGCTGGACGACGTCCTGGCGGCGATGCGGGCCAGCGGCGCGCACCTGGCGGCGGTCGTCGACGACCAGGGCCGCGGGCTCGGTCTGGTGACCATGGAGGACGTGCTGAAGGAGCTCGTGGGCCACGCACCGGCCGCCTGAAACGGCGCTCCGCGGGGCCGGTAGGATCTCGCCCGCCATGCAGATGAACGCCACCCACACCAGCTTCGTCGCGCTCGGCGACTCCTTCACCGAAGGCATGTCCGACGCGCTCCCCGACGGCTCCTACCGGGGCTGGGCCGACCTCCTCGCCGGACGGCTCGCCGCCCACGCGCCGGGCTTCCGCTACGCCAACCTGGCGGTACGCGGCAAGCTCATCCAGCAGATCGTCGACGAACAGGTCGAGACCGCGGCCTCCATGGACGCCGACCTGATCACCCTGGTGGGCGGGCTCAACGACGTACTGCGGCCCAAGTGCGACGTGCCCAGGGTGTGCGCGCTGCTGGAGGAGGCCGTGGAACGGCTGGCGCCGTCGTGCAGGCAGCTGGTGCTGATGCGCAGCCCGGCCCGCCGGGGCCCGGTGGCGACGCGGTTCCTGCCCCGCATGGAGGAGCTGTACGGCTTCGTCGACGACCTGGCCGCCCGGCACGGCGCGCTCGTGGTGGACCTGTACGGCGCCCATGTACTGGGCGACCCGCGCCTGTGGGCCGAGGACCGGCTGCACCTCGACGGCGAGGGCCACCGCCGGGTCACCGAGGCGGTCTGGCAGACCCTCGGGCACACCGCGCAGTTCGACTGGACCGAGGCCCTGCCCGACTCCCTCCCCCTGTCATGGCCGGCCCGCCGCGCGGCCGACCTGCGCTTCACCCGCCAGCACCTCGTCCCGTGGATCGGCCGCCGCCTCACCGGCCGCTCCTCCGGCGACGGCCTGCCGCCCAAGCGCGCGGAGCTCGTGCCGTACGAGCTCTGAGCGCGGGCCGTCTGGCTGTCCCGCCGTCTCGCGCCCGCCTGGGTGGGTGCGAGGCGAACCCGCACCCACCCGCCCACGTGAACGGCTCAGGCCGTGACCGGCGCCCGGGCGTACCGCAGCAGATCAGCGTCCCGGAGCCTCTGACCTGGGCATTCTCGGACGTATAGGACGGCGGCGACCGCCATGGACGGCGGGTAAACTTTCGCTACGTGACTTCCAAGCCCCGCATCCCCAACGTACTGGCCGGCCGCTACGCCTCCGCGGAACTCGCCACCCTGTGGTCCCCCGAGCAGAAGGTGGTGCTGGAGCGCCGTCTGTGGCTGGCCGTGCTGCGGGCCCAGAAGGACCTCGGGATCGAGGTGCCGGACCAGGCCCTCGCGGACTACGAGCGCGTGCTGGAGCAGGTCGACCTCGCGTCGATCGCCGAGCGGGAGAAGGTCACCCGGCACGACGTCAAGGCGCGCATCGAGGAGTTCAACGCCCTCGCCGGGCACGAGCACGTCCACAAGGGCATGACCTCGCGCGACCTCACCGAGAACGTCGAGCAGCTGCAGATCCGGCTCTCCCTGGAGCATGTGCGCGACCGCACCGTCGCCGTCCTGTCCCGGCTCGGCACGCTCGCCGCCGAGTACGCCGAGCTGGTCATGGCCGGCCGTTCGCACAACGTGGCCGCCCAGACCACGACCCTCGGCAAGCGGTTCGCGACCACCGCCGACGAACTGCTCGTCGCCTTCGCCCGCGTCGAGGACCTCCTCGGCCGCTACCCGCTGCGCGGCATCAAGGGCCCGGTCGGCACCGCGCAGGACATGCTCGACCTGCTCGGCGGCGACGCCGGCAAGCTCGCCGAGCTGGAGCGCCGGATCGCGGCGCACCTCGGCTTCTCCGAGGTCTTCACCTCCGTCGGCCAGGTCTACCCGCGCTCGCTGGACTACGACGCCGTCACCGCGCTGGTGCAGCTGGCCGCCGCGCCGTCGTCGCTCGCCAAGACGATCCGCCTGATGGCCGGGCACGAGCTGGTCACCGAGGGCTTCAAGCCCGGCCAGGTCGGCTCCTCCGCCATGCCGCACAAGATGAACACCCGCTCCTGCGAGCGCGTCAACGGCCTGGCGGTCATCCTGCGCGGCTACGCCTCCATGGTGGGCGAGCTGGCCGGCGACCAGTGGAACGAGGGCGACGTCTCCTGCTCCGTGGTGCGCCGGGTGGCCCTGCCGGACGCGTTCTTCGCCTTCGACGGCCTGCTGGAGACCTTCCTGACGGTGCTCGACGAGTTCGGCGCCTTCCCGGCCGTCATCGCCCGCGAGCTCGACCGCTACCTGCCGTTCCTCGCCACGACGAAGGTCCTCATGGGCGCCGTGCGGGCCGGCGTCGGCCGCGAGCTCGCGCACGAGGTCATCAAGGAGCACGCGGTCGCCTCCGCGCTCGCGATGCGCGAGAAGGGCGCCGAGCGCAACGAGCTGCTGGACCGGCTCGCCGAGGACGAGCGCATCCCCCTCGACCGCGGCGGGCTGGACGCGCTCATGGCCGACCGCCTCTCCTTCACCGGCGCGGCCGCGGACCAGGTCGCCGAGGTCGTACGCCGCATCGCCGAGGTCGCCGGCCGGTACCCGCAGGCGGCCGCCTACACCCCCGGGGCCATCCTCTGACCACGGTCAGGCGGACCCGCCCCACCCAGGACGAGCTGGAGGCCGCCCGCGACCGCGTCATCCCCGACGTGATCGCGGACGGCCTGCGGGTGCTGTTCTGCGGCATCAACCCCGGGCTGATGTCGGCCGCTACCGGTCACCACTTCGCCCGCCCGGGCAACCGCTTCTGGCCCGTGCTGCACGCCAGCGGGTTCACCCCGCGCCGGCTCGACCCGGCCGAACAGGGCGAACTCCTCGCCTCCGGGCTCGGGATCACCAACGTCGTCGCCCGCGCTTCGGCCCGCGCCGACGAACTCACCCGCGACGAACTCCTCGAGGGCGGGCGGCTGCTGACGGAGCGGGTGCTCCGGTACGAGCCGCGCTGGCTGGCCGTCGTGGGCGTCACCGCCTACCGCGTCGCCTTCGCCGAGCCCCGCGCCCGCATCGGCCCCCAGGAACGCACGATCGGCGGCACCCGGATCTGGGTCCTGCCCAACCCCAGCGGCCTGAACGCCGGTTGGTCGACCCAGGCCATGACGGAGGAATTCGGTCGCCTGCGCGACGCGTCGCAGGATTGACGCGGCGAGGGCGCTCGGTCCCGGATGACCTGCGAACCTCCGACGGCCCTCGGCGCCGACGCGTTCGGTGAGGCCGCTCGGTCGCCGTGACTACTGTTCGAGGCCGCGGCTTGGGCGCGCGGGGGGCGTCGAGGGGTGCGACGTGGTCAGGGCACGGCCGCGGCGTCGCCGACGGCGGCGACGAGCTGGAGGGGCAGTTCCCGGTCCCACTGCCCGACGCACACACCGACCCAGCGGCCGTCGACGCGCCAGGCCCACGCCTCGTGGGCGTAGGTGCACAGGGTGCTGAGCGGGCGCGGCACCGGCTCCCCCTCGACGAGACGTTCGAGGTGGGCGGCGAGGTCCACCGTCTCCGGGGCGCCCCAGCGTTCGGTGAACACCTCGACCAGCGCCTGGCACTCGGCTTCCGTGTCGTCCTCGGCCTGCCGTCTGTCCGCCGGGTCACGGTCGGCGTCCCCGAAGTCCTCGCTGATCCGGAGGTCCGCTATGTGGTAGCCGGGGCCGCTTTCGACCGCGCCGGAGCGCTCTTCGCGCGCCGGGAAGGGGCGGGCGCGCAGCGCGTCGACGGTGGCCACATGGCCGGGCAGGTCCATGACTCCAGTAAACCCCGCGCCTGTGACACTTGACATCGAGTCAGTAACCCTGTGCCGGTGCCACTCGCCGCGGGCCGCCGGGACGGGTACGATCCGGCCAACACGCGCGCGAGCAGGGAGGACGTACGTTGGGGCGGCTCACCGGCGGGGACCCGTCCCTGCTCCGGCGGATCAACTCCGCGGTGGTGCTCCATGCGCTGCGCGGCGAGTCCGCCGTGAGCCTGACCGAACTGGTGCAGACGACGGGGCTTTCGCGGCCGACCGTCGAGGGCGTGATCGAGGGCCTGGCGGAGTCGGGCCTGGTGGTGGAGGTGCCGCAGGAGCCCGGTGACGCCCGCAGACAGGGCCGTCCGGCGCGCAGGTTCCGCTTCCACGCGGAGGCGGGGCACCTGCTGGGCGTCGAGATCGGGGCCCGGCAGATCCGGGCGCTGCTCTCGGACCTGAGCGGCCGGGTCCTCGGGTCGCTGGCGCACGACGTCGCCGACGCGCTGCCCGCCGACGAGCGCCTGGAACGGGTCCGCGGCACCGTCGCCGAGTTGCTGCGCAAGGCCGGCGTGGCCCGCAGCACCCTGTGGGCGGTCGGTGTGGGCAGCCCGGGGATCGTGGAGACCGACGGCGCGGTGCGGCTGAGCACGGCACTGCCAGGCTGGACGGGGCTGCCGCTGGGCGAGCGGTTGCGCCGGTCGTTCCGCTGCCCCGTGCTGGTGGAGAACGACGCGAACGCCGCCGCCGTCGCCGAGCACTGGAAGGGCGCGGCCGTCGGCACCGACGACGTGGTGTTCGTCCTGGCGGGCCTCAGCCCCGGGGCCGGGTCGCTGATCGGGGGCCGGCTGCACCGCGGCTTCGGCGGGGCCGCGGGCGAGATCGGGGCGCTGCACCTGCTGGGCCGTGAGGCGCGGCCGGAGCGGCTGCTGTCCACGACGGGCACGCCGCTGCACCCGCTGGACGAGTCCGCGGTGGCCGAGGTCTTCGCGCTCGCCAGGTCGGGGGACGTCCAGGCGCGGGAGGCCTTCGACCGGTTCCTGCAGCGCCTGGTGCACGACGTGGCGGCGCTGGTGCTGGCGATCGACCCGGAGCTGGTGGTGATCGGCGGCTGGGCGGCCGGACTGGACGGCGTACTGGAGCCGCTGCGCACCGAGTTGGCGCGCTACTGCCTGCGGCCCCCGGAGGTGGCGCTCTCGGCGCTGGGGCACGAGGCGGTCGCCACGGGGGCGCTGCGGCTCGCGCTCGACCACGTCGAGGAGCAGCTGTTCGCGGTGGCCCGGACCTCGCTGCTCGGCCGCTGAGCCGCGCGCGGCGCGAGCGCGGACGGAAGCGGCGGAGCCCGGGACGGCGGAACCACCGGACCCGGCCAGGGCAATACGGGCGAAATTCCACGGCCCGTCGGCCTGCCTGCTTTGCCGGGTTGTCCGACCAGCCGACGATCCGTCGCATCGGCGAGCGTGCCGCGCCGGCGGGCGCGGCCGGCGAAAGGGCGTCCGCGTGCGGCGAGCAGTGGTCCTGGCAGTGTCCGTGGTGCTGACGGCCGGCGCGGCGACCGCCCCGGCCGCCGCGCACTTCCCGGAGCCCGTGGTCGCCGAGCAGGTGCGGATGGCGGGTGCCTCGGTGGCGGCCCGGGCGGCCGGGGCCGCCGGGATCGGCTTCGGGGCGTGCCCCTCGGACAGCGGGCTCAAGGCGCCCGTGCAGTGCGGCACGGTCCAGGTCCCCGTGGACTACGCGGAACCGGGCGGCGCGAAGATCGGCCTGCTCGTGAGCCGCCTGCGCGCCGCCGGGCCCGCCTCCGTCCGGCAGGGCTCCCTGGTGTTCAACCCGGGCGGTCCCGGTGCGTCGGGGCTCTGGTTCCCCTCGGTGGGCCGGTCCGGGGCGGGGGCGGTCACCCGCAAGGTCTGGGAGACCGCGGCCAGGACGTACGACCTGGTCGGCTTCGACCCGCGCGGGGTGGGCCACTCCGCGCCGCTGTCCTGCCCGGACCCGGCGGCCACCCGGCACGCCCCCACCGCCGATCCGCGCCCGGCCACCGCCGCGGTGAAGGCCGCCAAGCGCGCGGAAGCCCGGCGCAAGGCGGAGAGCTGCGGAGCGCGGGGCGGCGCGCTGCTGCGGAACATGCGCACCGCGGACCTGGCGCGGGACCTCGACGTCATCCGCGCCGCCCTCGGCGAGCCGCGTCTCAACTACTACGGCGTCTCCTACGGCACCTACCTGGGCGCGGTGTACGCCACCCTCTTCCCCTCGCACGTGCGCCGCATGGTCGTGGACAGCGTCGTCAACCCCGACCCGAGCGGCGTCTGGTACGGCGCCAACCTCGCCCAGGACGTGGCCTTCGAGCGCCGCTGGGCGGACTGGCGCGCCTGGGTCGCCGGGCACGACGCCGTGTACGGCCTCGGCAGCACGCCCGGCCGTGTGCAGGCGAGCTTCGACCGGGCGATGCGGATGCTCGGCAAGCGCCCCGCCGGCAAGGCGGGGGCCGGGGAACTGCACTCGGCGGCGGTGCAGGCCGCGTACTACGACCAGCGCTGGGTCTCCTTCGCCCATCTGCTCTCGCGCTACCTGCGCGGGGACGACGACCCGCTGACCGCCGCGGCCGCCCCCGACCCCGGGGCGGCGAAGGACGAGGAGAACAGCGAGGCGGTCTACCTGGCGGTGGAGTGCTCGGACGCGGCGTGGCCGCGCGACTGGAACGTGTGGGACCGCGACAACTCACGGGTCGCGCGGCAGCACCCCTTCGAGACCTGGGCGAACGCCTGGCTCAACCTGCCCTGCGCCTCGTGGCCGGTCGAGGGCGGGCGGGCGGTGGACGTCGGGGCCCGCCCCGGATCGGGGCTGCCGCCCGTGCTGATCGTCCAGTCGGAACGGGACGCGGCCACCCCGTACGAAGGAGCGGTCGAGCTGCACCGCAGGCTGCCGGGTTCACGGATGATCACCGAGGCGGGACGGGGCTCGCACGGCCTGATCAGCTTCTGGAACGAGTGCGTCACCGCACGCGTCGACCGCTACCTGGTGTCCGGCGCCGCCGGTGACCGGGACGTCAGCTGCTCCGGGCACCCGCTGCCCGTGCCGTCCGGCAGCGGCGGCGCCAAGGACGCCAACACGGGCCGCTTCTACTGACCGGACGGAACGGGCGAGGGCGCGGGGGTCACGACGCGGCCGCGTGCCGCTCCTGGCCGTGGTGGGTGATCTCCATCGCGCCGCTGTCGCCGAAGGTCAGCCGGCAGGTGTCGGCGCGGTAGGTGGCGACGGCCACGGCCGCGACGCGTCCGCCACTGAAGTAGCGGGTGGTGACGACCAGCACGGGGGCGCCGGGCAGCCGGTCGAGCTGCTTGGCGTCCTCGGCGCGGGCCGAGCCCAGCTCCACGGCCCGGTCGTCGCCGTCGAGTTCGACGGCGTGCAACTCCCGCAGGACGGCGGGGGCGTGGCCGGCCGGAGTCAGGTCGCGGGGAAGGCCGGGAACGGAGGACCGGGGGACGTAGAGCAGCTCGGTGGCGACGGACTGGCCGCCCATCGAGCGGACCCGGCGGACGGTGTGCACCGCCTCGTCGGTGTCGGTGCCGAGCACGTCCGCGACGGCGGCCGGGGCGGCGGCCTCGACGCAGCCCACGGTGCGCCAGGCGTCACCGGTCGCGCCGGGCCAGCTGCCCCTCGACGGGCCGACGGAGACGCCCACGCGCGGCGGGGCGACCGTGGTGCCGACGCCGCGGCGGCGCTGCAGGCGGCCCTCGAGCTCCAGCTGCTCCAGCGCCTGGCGCAGCGTCGCCCGGGCGACACCGAAACGGGCGGCGAGATCACGCTCGTTGGGGAGGATCTCACCGACCTCGAACTCGGAGTCGAGCGCGTCGATGAGGACGGTCTTGAGGTGCCAGTACTTGGGCTCCGGCACGTTCTCGAGCTGCGTGGTCCCCACCCTGTCCTCCGCAATCCGGCTGACGCCGTCCGGGGTTTGTTCAGCCTTGTTTCCGAACGGCTCTTTATTAAAGGTTCTTGCACTACCAGGCGACGATAGAGCCGCCCTCCGAGTTGGTCAAGACCAATGCTCAGGGGCCCGGCCGTGTACGGACGGCAGGACCGCGCACCGTTCACGAGGTGTTCGCGCCCGTCGTGCGCCGTTCGTCCGCTGGTAGCGTTGGTGATCACGTCGAGCGAGGGGAGCTGCCATGGGTCCGGTCACGGTGGTCACCGGAGGCGGCCGCGGCATCGGCGCGGCGGTCGCCCTGCGGCTGGCCCGGGAGGGGCACGCCGTCGGCATCGGCTACGAGAAGGACGCCGACGCCGCCGAGGACACCGCCCGCAAGGTGCGGGACACCGGCGCCCGCTGCGTCGTGGTGCGTGTCGACACCAGCGACGCCGCGCAGGTGGACGCGCTCTTCGACACGGTGGCCGAGCGGCTCGGCTCGGTCACGGGCCTGGTCAACAACGCCGGCGTCACCGGGCCGCTGGGGCGGTTCACCGAGACCCCGGTCGAGGTCATGCGCCGGGTGATCGACGTCAACGTGATGGGCGCGATCCTGTGCGCCCGGCGCGCGGCGCTGGAGATGTCCACCCGGCACGGCGGCCGGGGCGGCGCCATCGTCAACATCTCCTCCGGCGCCGCGACCCTCGGCGGCCCCGGGGAGTACGTGCACTACGCCGCCAGCAAGGCCGCGGTCGACGCCCTGACCGTGGGCCTCGCCAAGGAGCTGGCGCCGGACGGCGTACGCGTCAACTCCGTGCAGCCCGGCATGATCGTGACCGACATCCACGCCGCCATGGGCGACCCCGAACGGCCCTGGCGCAACCCGGACCGCGTGCCCATGCGGCGGCCCGGAGAGCCCGACGAGGTCGCCGGCGCGGTGGCGTGGCTGATGTCGCCGGACGCGTCGTACACCACGGGCGCGGTGCTGCGCGTCTCCGGCGGCCTCTAGGCCGCGTCGTCAAACCTGCTCAGCGACGCCTGGCACGATACTCCCCCAGCTGACGCCGGGAGGTGCCCCCACGCTGCGTTGTCGCATCGTCCGAGTAGCCCCGACGAGGACGATCCTCCGCCTTGCGATGCACCGCACCTGGGGGCCCCTCCCAGCGGTAGCTGGGGGAGCTCATCCGACGACAAGGCCTGGCCCCGCGGCGGGCTACGGCTACCGCGAGGCGGCGGCCTCCTCGTCGTCCTCCGTGTCGATCATGCGCAGTATGTCGGTGGCGAGCGCGGCGACCTGCGGGATCAGCTCTGGTGTGGCCAGGGCCAGATGGCACAGCGACCAGGTCAGGGTGACGACCCGGGTCCGCCTCGCCTCCAGGGCGTCCAGCAGGCGGCGCCCGACGAGTTCGGCCGCGTCCTTGCGCACGGCGGGGTCGGTCCAGGCGGTCGCGACGATGGCGAGCGCGGCCGCCTCGCACACCCAGTCCTCGGCGTTGTTCAGCACGTCCACGAGGAGCGCGCGGCGCCGGGAGACGGCCCAGGGCTCGTCCGTGCGGTGGTGGGCCAGACCCAGGCACGCCCACACCTGCACGCAGCGGATCCACAGGTCGGGGGCCTGGGCGGCGAGCGCGCGGCCCATCTCGTCCTCGCGCGCGGCCGGCGGATGGACGAGCACACCCAGCAGGTCCTCGGGGTCCAGCGCGGAGAGCGCCACCGCGTCGTCGTAGGCGGCGACCAGGTGCGGCCAGCCGTGCCACGCCAGCCGGCGCACCGCTTCGGCCGCCTCCGGGGACGGCGGTCGCACGGCGGGCCGCGCGGTCGTGCCCTCGTAGGCCCACAGCGCGACCTCCACGGGGCGCGGCGGGATCCGCAGGTCCGGCTCGGGCACGGACTGGATCTCGGTCACCGCGTTCGGGTAGGCGGAGCGGAGCGCGAGCAGCGCGCTCGGCGGCTCCAGCGCGGAGATCGTCAGCGTCAGCCCGGCGTCGCCCGGCACGGACTGCCCGAGCGCCTGGTGCAGCAGGCTGACGACGGCCTCGTTGCCGCCGGGTATCCAGTTGAGCCACGGCGTGCCCTGACTCAGCCGGGCCAGCAGGTCCGCGGCGTAGCCGTGCCCGGGCTCGGCCCGCAGGTGGTCGGCGAGGGCGACCAGATGCCGCAGGTCCGGCTCGGTGGCGTGGCGCAGCGCGTGCACCGCGGGGGCCGCCTTCGGGTGCGAGGGGTCGGCCGCCAGCGCCCGCTCGGCCCACGCCACGCCCTCGGCGGGACGGCCGAGGCCGTCCAGCAGCTCGGCGATGTCGACGTACAGATCGAGGTCGGAGGGGTCGCGGGCGACCTCGCGCCGCCAGACCTCCAGCGCCTCCTCGGAACGGCCGGCGCTGCGCAGCGCGTAGCCGAGCATCACCGCGGCGGGGTGGGAGGGTTCGAGTTCGTACGAGCGCCGCGCCCAGCCCACCGCCTCCTCGGTGCCGCCCATGCGGCGGGCGAGGGTGGAACCGCACCACAGCAGCATCGTGTGGTCGGGATGGCGGGCGACGCTCGCGCGGACCAGGTCGAGCAGCGGCAGCAGCGGGCCGCGCCGCTCCTCGTCGACGGGGTCGGGCAGTTGCGGCGCGACGCGCGCCGCCGCGCGGGCCACGGTGTCCGGCGCGACGAGCTCCGCGATGTCGGGGCGGCACAACCACGCCACGTCCAGCCAGGGCCGCTGCGGTTCGTACCCGGCGCACTGGGCGAGCAGGCCGACGGCCTCGTCCCAGTGGCCCGCGACGGCGCAGAGGTGGCCGCGCGCCGCCACGGTGCCGATGAACGCCCGCTCCTCGGGGGCGAAGTACGCCAGCGCCGCTTCCGCTCCCCCGACGCGGGCGGCGAACTCGGCCAGTGCCTCGTGGATCTCGGGGAGTCCCGGGTCGCGCGCCAGCGCGTCCTCCAGGTGCCGGGCGGCGTGCCCGAGGTCGCCCCCGGCCAGCGCGATGCGCGCGGTGGCCACTTCGCCCTCCGCCTCCAGCCGCGCCCCGCTCTCGTGACCCTCCGGATGATCGTGCACAGCCGCTCCCCACCTCGAACCGCTCCCGGCGCTCCCGCCCCCGGGGCACCCTAACCGACGCCGCTGAACCCGAGGCCGCGCGCGGGGCGGTGTCCGGCCAGCCGGACATCTCGACCCTCGCATTACTTTTGCACCCCTCACCCGCAGACGCCGGTTACGGCGAGCGCCCCACCCACGGAGGGTGGGCGTGGTCATCGGCCGGCTGTACGCGCGGACGGCGACGAGACCGGCACCACCGAAAGGGCGAACACCGCTCCGGAGCCTGAAGCCCGGCCCTGAAGCAGCCCGCACACCGCCGACGAGGGCCGCGCCCACCCTCCTGTCCGCAGCCCGCATCCTTGCGCCCGAAGGGGCGCGAGACGGCGGGACAGCCGGACCTCGCACCGGCACCACCGCCGGCCCGCCCCGTGCGCTGCCGATTCGTTAACACAAGGAAACGGATTCAAAACCCGAGCGGGCTCTCCGGCGTACACAATCCCTCCAGCCTTCAGCAGGTTGCCGGTTGCTGCACCAACCCCGAGGAGCACCATGTCCGCTCAGGCCACCGACGTGGCGAAGGGCTCTCCGCCACCACCACCGCAGAACGCACTGGACCGCTACTTCCGCATCGGGGAGCGCGGGTCGACCTTCGCCCGCGAAGTCCGCGGCGGCTTCGCCACCTTCTTTACGATGGCGTACATCCTCGTGCTGAACCCGATCATCCTGGGAAGCGCGAAGGACAAGTTCGGACACGCCCTGTCGACCGGTCAACTGGTCACCGCCACCGCGCTGGTGGCGGCCGTCATGACCGTCATCATGGGCGTCGGCGGCAACCTGCCGCTGGCCATCGCCGCGGGCCTGGGCCTCAACGCGGTCGTCGCCTTCCAGATCGCGCCCATGATGAGCTGGGACGACGCGATGGGCCTGATCGTCATCGAGGGCCTGGTCATCTGCGTCCTGGTGGTCACCGGGCTCCGCGAAGCGGTGATGCACGCGATACCGCAGCCGCTGAAACAGGCGATCAGCGTGGGCATCGGCCTGTTCATCGCCTTCATCGGCTTCGTGGACGCCGGCTTCGTCAGCCGCATCCCGGACGCCGCGAACACCACGGTCCCCGTGCAACTGGGCGGGAGCGGGGCATTGTCGGGCTGGCCGGTGCTGGTCTTCTGCCTGGGCGTGCTGCTCACCATCGCCCTGCTGGCCCGGAAGGTGAAGGGCGCGATCCTGATCAGCATCGTCGCCATGACGGTGCTGGCGATCGTGGTCGACGCCGTCGCGGACGTGAAGAGCTGGGGCCTGACCACGCCCAAGGTGCCCGCCGACGTTTTCGCCGCACCGGACTTCGGGCTGCTGGGGCACTTCAGCCTCTTCGGCGCCTTCGCCGAGGTCAGCTTCATCACGGTCGTGATGCTGGTCTTCACCCTGATCCTGTCGGACTTCTTCGACACCATGGGCACGGTCGTCGGCATCACGGCCGAGGCGGGTCTGCTGGACGAGGAGGGCAAGGTCCCGAACCTGGGCAGGGTGCTGCTCATCGACGGTGCCGCGGCGGTCGCGGGCGGCGCCGCCTCCTCGTCGTCGAACACCGCCTACATCGAGTCGGCGGCCGGCGTCGGCGAAGGTGCCCGTACGGGCTTCGCCAACCTGGTCACCGGCGGCCTGTTCGCGGTGGCCCTCTTCCTGAGCCCGCTGCTGACGATCGTGCCGCTGCAGGCGGCGGCCCCGGCACTGGTCGCGGTCGGCTTCCTGATGATGACCCAGGTCAAGAACATCGGCTGGGACGACTTCGAGATCGCCGTCCCCGCGTTCCTGACGATCGCCGTGATGCCCTTCACGTACTCGATCACCAACGGCATCGGCGCCGGCTTCATCGCTTTCGTGCTGCTCAAGGCCGTACTGGGCAAGGCCCGCCAGGTGCACTGGCTGCTGTGGGCGGTGTCGGCGCTCTTCGTCGTCTATTTCGCGATCGACCCGATCGAGCAGCTGCTCGGGGTCAAATAGGCATCGGCGGGCCGCGGGGGCCGCTACGGCCTCCCGCGGCCTCACGATGAAGACCCCGACCGGGACGGGGGCCCCCGGTCGGGGCCGCTGGCCGAGCCGGCGTTCCGCCCCCGGCCCGTACCTGTCGAACTACCGGCGCGGGGAGGGAGTTCCCGCCCGTTCCGGACCCCCCGGTGTGATGTGGCGCACGGCCACGCCGGGCGGCGCCCCGGCGGGGCGTGCGGACCGCTGACCGGCGCGCTGTTCTGCGCGCGGCTGGGCTTCCCGGCGATGGGCGCGGTCCTGGCCTGCCTGCTCCTGCTCGCCGCCGTACCGCTCACCGCGGTGGCCCGCGGCGCGGGTTCCGGCGGCTGGGGCCGGGGCGCCGTGGCGGTCGGCCGCCGCGCCGCCGCCGCGGTCGTGGCCCGCGCGGACGTCGGCCGGGCGGCCTGAGCGGAATTCCGGATGCGGCGGCGGGGGCGCGTCTGGCAGGGTGCCACCTCGTGAACGACACCGGGACCATCCTCATCACCCCGCTCGCCGAGCGCCCCGCGCTCATCCCGCGGCTCTGGGAGATATCCGAGAACTGGCCGGCCTTCGTCCCCCAGGACCCGGTCGCCGGCGCCCTGTTGCACCGGGTGGCCGAGGACTTCCCGCGGTACTGCGTCGTCGCGACCGACGGCGACCGGGTCGTGGCGCGCGGCTTCGCCGTCCCGTTCGACGCCACCGCCGAGGGGCGCGAGGAGACTCCGGACCAGGGCTGGGACCGCGTGCTGGTGTGGGCGTACACCGACCTGCGCGACGGGCGTCCGGCGACGGCCGCCAGCGCACTGGAGATCACCATCGACACCGGGTACCTGGGGCGGGGCCTGTCGCACCGCATGGTGGCCGCGCTGCGCGACGCAGCGCGGGACCTGGGCCACGAGGCGCTGCTCGCCCCGGTCCGTCCCACGGCCAAGCACCTGAGGCCGCGGCTCCCCATGACGGACTACGCCGGACTGCTGCGCGAGGACGGGTTTCCCGAGGACCCGTGGTTGCGCGTGCACGTCAGAGCGGGCGGTGTCGTCGTGAAGGTGGCGCCGGCCTCGATGACGGTCAGCGGGACGCTGGCCCAGTGGCGGCGCTGGACGGGGCTCCCCTTCGACCGGGACGGCGCCGTCGAGGTACCCGGGGCGCTGGTTCCGGTGCACTGCGACACCGCGCACGACCACGCCGTGTACGTCGAGCCCAACGTCTGGATCCGCCACGCCACGGGCGGCCGTTAGCCGAGCGCCCGGTCCAGGTTGAAGGCGGCGCTGATCAGGGCCAGGTGCGTGAAGGCCTGCGGGAAGTTGCCGCGCTGCTCCCCGGCGCGGTCGATCTCCTCGGCGTACAGGCCGAGGTGGTTGCCGTAGGTGAGCATCTTCTCGAAGGCCAGGCGTGCCTCGTCCTCGCGCCCGGCGCGGGTGAGGGCCTCGACGTACCAGAAGGAGCAGATGGAGAAGGTGCCCTCGTCGCCGGGGACGCCGTCGGGGCTCGCCGCGGGGTCGTAGCGGTACACCAGGGAGTCGGAGACCAGGTCCTTGCCGAGGGCGTCGAGCGTCGACAGCCACCGGGGGTCGGTCGGCGAGATGAACTTGGACAGCGGCATCATCAGCACCGACGCGTCCAGCACGTCCTCCCCCTCGCTCTGGGTGAACGCGCCCCGTTCCTGCGACCAGCCGTTCCGCATGATCCGCCGGTAGAGGTCGTCGCGGGCCCCGTACCAGCGCTCGCGGTTGGCGGGCAGGCCGCGGTGGTTCGCCATGCGGATGCCGCGCTCGATCGCCACCCAGCACATCACGCGGGAGTACAGGAAGTTCTTGCGGCCGCCGCGGGTCTCCCAGATGCCCTCGTCGGGCTGGTCCCAGTTGTCGCAGACCCAGTCCACGAGTTCGCAGACGGTGTCCCAGTGCGCGCTGGAGACCGGCTTGCCCCACTTGTCGTACAGGTAGAGCGAGTCGATGAGCTCCCCGTAGATGTCCAGCTGGAGCTGGTGGACAGCGTTGTTGCCCACCCGGACCGGCGCGGATCCCGCGTAGCCCTCGAGGTGGGCCAGCTCCCGTTCCGGCAGTTCGGAGCGGCCGTCGATGCCGTACATGATCTGCAGGGGGCCGGTGGTGCAGTTGGTTCCGCCCGTGCAGACCCGGTCCGACAGGAAGTTCATGAAGGCCTCGGCCTCGTCGGTGAAACCCAGCCGGAGCAGCGCGTAGACGCAGAAGGCGGCGTCGCGGATCCAGACGTAGCGGTAGTCCCAGTTGCGTTCGCCGCCGATGCTCTCGGGGAGGCTGGTGGTGGGGGCGGCGATGATGGCGCCGGTGGGCGCGTAGGTGAGCAGTTTCAGGGTCAGCGCGGACCGGTGCACCATCTCGCGCCAGCGGCCCCTGTACTTCGACTGGGAGAGCCAGTGCCGCCAGTAGCGCACGGTCTTCTCGAACTGGTCCTCCGCCTCGGTCAGCGGGCAGCCGCGGGGGCCGACACCGTCACCGACGTTGTCCAGAGCGAACACGGCGGTCTCGCCCTCGGAGAGCTTGAACTCGGCCCACACGTCCCGGCCGTCGTTCTCCAGCGGCACCGAGCAGGTCAGGGCGAGGGTCTGGGCGGGGGTGGCGAACAGCGCCTGCATGCCGTTCATGTGCACGGTGTGCGGCACGGTGCCGTAGTCGAAGCGCGGTGCCACCCGCACCCGGAACGGCAGCACGCCCCGCACGCAGATCACGCGGCGGATCAGCCGGTGGCGGTCGGCCTCGTGGCCGTCGTCGACGACCGGCATGAAGTCCTGCACCTCGCCCATGCCGTCCTCGGCGAAGAACCGGGTGATCAGCACATTGGTGTCGGGGAAGTAGAACTGCTTGGTGCGCGCGGGCACGTCCGCGGCCAGCTCGAAGCTGCCTCCCCGGTCGGCGTCGAGGATGGAGGCGAAGATGCTGGGGGCGTCGAAGCGCCCGGAGCAGTACCAGTCGATGGTGCCGTTCGTGCCGACGAGCGCGGCGCTGCGCAGGTCGCCGATGAGCCCGTGGGCGGCGATCGGCAGGTACCGGCCGTCGCTCGGCGGGAAGTCGGACCGGGGGGCTTCGGCTGTCACGGTGGCCTCCTCACGTGCCGGGAAACGGCAAAAGCCACCATTCAGACTAACCCTCCGCGGCCTGCTCCTTCGGTCGGGACCGTGCCGCCCGCCGGGCCTACGCCTCCCCGGCCTCTGCCCTCTCCGGTCCGGCGGGCCGCTCACCGGCGTATTCGAGGACGGAACGGGCCTCGGCAAGCCGCTGCGCGGCGACCCCGGCGTCCCCGCCCTCGTCGCCGCCCTCGTCCTGTCCTTGGTACTGGGCGATCACCGCCCGGGCCCGCTCCACGGCCGCGGCGTGCCGTCCCAGGTCGGCCTCGAGCCAGGCGGCCATGAGCTGGGCCGCACTGCGCGCGGGACCCGGGCCGAAGATTGTGATCGCGCGTTCGGCGCAGGCCAGGCCCTCCTCGTACGCGGCGCGGGCCGAGCCGTCCGTGTCGTCCTCGCCGGGCTCGCCCGGGCACGAGCGGACGATCAGTTCACCGGTCTGCCGGTGGGTTCCCGCCAGTTCGGCGCGCAGATGGGCGGCTGCCGCCCCGTCTCCGGCCGCCGTCGCCGCGGCCAGTGCCTCCTCGGCGACCGCGGCGGCCTCGGCCATCGCGGCACGGCCCTCGGCGAGGCCGCCCTGGCCGTCGTGGAGGGTGAGCCAGGCCCGGGCGCGCAGGGTGCGCACGAGCGGGACGGGACGCTCCATGGCGCGCCAGAGCTCACCGGCGCGGCTGTACGCCTGTGCGGCCTCACCGGCCAGGCCGGCCCGTTCCAGGGAGTCGGCGGCGAGGTTCGCCAGGACGGCGTGGTCCTGCTGCTCCTCCCAGTCCTGTGCGATCTCGGCGGCGAGCAGGAACTGCTCGGCCGCGGCGCGCGGCTCGTCCAGGTCGCGCAGTGCCTCGCCCAGCCACCAGCGGGCCTGGACGACCCGCCCGTCGTGGTGGGCGCGCACCAGGTCGGGCAGGGCCGTCTCCAGGACGGTGGCGGACTCCGCGGCCCTGCCCTCGCGCAGCAGCGCCCCGCCGAGGACGAGTCGCGCCCAGGCGCCGAGCTCCTGCGACATGTCGCCCTCGTCGGCCCAGTGGGCGCCCTCCAGGGCGTGGTCGGCGGCCTCGGCGTCGGCGCCGCGGGCGGCGAGTGCGGCGGCCAGCACGGTGTGCAGGTGGCCGCGGTGCACCGGGCCCAGGGCGGTGGCGCCGTGCCCCAGCGCGGCCCGGGCGGACTCCTCCGCGGTCGCGTGGTCGTCCCGCTGGAGGGAAAGGTCGGCGAGCAGCGCCTCGGGTTCGGCGGCGTACCAGGGGGTCCCGGCCTCGTGGTGGAGGCGGGCGGCCCGTGCGAAGAGCCCGGCGGAGGCCGCGACGTCGCCGCGGGCGGCGGTGTGGCGGGCGTGCAGAGTGATCGCGTCGGCGAGCCGGCCCGCCATCCTCTCCTCGTCGCGGTGCTCCTCGGCGAAGGCGATGATCCGCAGCAGCTCCGCCTCGTCCCCGGCGCCGGGCGGGCTGACCTCGAGCCTGGCCAGCCAGGCGCCGGTCAGCTGGCGGGCGGTGGCCCGGCCCGCGTCGTGCAGTTCCCGCAGTGCGTCGACGGCGGCGTCGAGCGCGGCGGAGGCCCGGCCGGTCCGCTCCGCGAGGGCCTCCGCGTAGGCGGCGCGGACGCGGCAGGCGGCGGCCTCGCCCGGCTTCCCGGCCGTCTCGTACAGTCCCGCGGCGGTGTCGAAGAGCGGTACGGCGGTGCCGGGGTCGGTGAAGGCGGCGATGCCGGCGTGGTCGGCGATCTCGGCGCGGTCCAGGTCGCCCAGGGCGGTCCCGGTGCGTTCCGCGGCCCGGCCCGCGGCGGCCCAGGCGGCGCCCGCGTCGGGGTGCTGGGCGTCGCTCAGCGCGCGGGCCTCGGCCAGCAGCGCGCCGACGTCCTCGCGGTCCGGGGGCACGGCGGCTGCCGCGGGCGCGGGCTGCGCGGCGGCGGGCGCGATCAGGCGCTGCCGGGCCCGGACGCCCAGCGGGAGCCGCTCCACGAGGGGCCCGGCGGCGAGGCGCTCGCGCAGGCGGCGGCTGACGGCGTCGTTGCCGTTGCGGGCGTCGAAGCGCGCGGAGACGGCCGCGGCCTCGCGTTCGGCGTGGGCGAGCAGTGCGCCGGCGGTCCAGTCGGTGCCGGCGGGTCCGGGAACGCTCCGGTCGCCATGGCCGAGGGCGACGAGGCGGCGCATCAGCAGACCGCTGACGGCGAGGTGGTCCATGAGCGTGTCGGGGTCGCCGGTGTCGGTGAAGTACGCGGGGTGTTCGGCGAGGATCTCCAGGGCGCGTGCCTCGTTGCCGGTCAGGGCGCAGAACTCGACGTGGCGGGAGACGGCGCCGCGCATGCTCTCCATCGGCCGCACCAGGCGGTAGCCGCGCAGGTGGTGGGCGCGTGCCTCGTCGAGCCGGCCGAGCCGGACCAGCGGCAGCAGCGAGGACGCCAGCACATTGTGCGGTTCGTGGGCGCAGGTGTACTGCCCGGCGAGGACGGGCTCCCAGGTGCGCAGCGCCTCCTCGTCGCGGCCGCGGTCGACCTGCCAGCTGCCCTGGCCGTGGAGCTCGCAGGCGTGGCAGTCGGCCATGGCGTCGCGGTCGGCGGCCAGCCACGCGGCGTGGGCGGCCTCGGCGCGGGCGGTGTCGCCGAGGTGCCGGGCGATACGGAACTCGCCCTGGTGAACGGCGCGTTCGGAGTGGCCGGCGAGGCGGTAGCGATGCTCCATCTCACGCTGCCACTTCTCGATGGAGGCGAGCGGCACGTCGGGCTGGTCGAGCATGCCGCTGGCCACCCACTTGAAGATCCAGTGCAGGTGGTGGGTGTTCGCGCCGTCGAACTCCCCGGGCCGCTCGTCCCACATGCGCAGCAGCCGGGCGAAGGGCACGAAGAACTTGTCCCTCTCGCTGCTGTACGCGTAGGCGCCGGCGAGGTTGAACAGGGCGTCGACGAGCAGCGGGGTGTCCCCGGTGGCCTCGGCCTCGGCGACGAGCCGCTCCGCGCCGGCGTTGCGGGCGCGGCCCTCGGGCTCCTCGCGGTTGTGGTGGAGGGCGCGGCGTACGGTCTCGACCGCCGGATCCCGGGTGCTCATCGACCGTCCTCCTGATCGGCGTCGCCAGGCCTGCCCGCGGGGCCGTCCGGGGTCTGCGCCGCCCACTGCAGCAGACCGAGGAAGGCGCGGTTGAGGAGCGCGGAGTCGGCCGGGCGCAGCGGGCGCTGGGCCATCAGCAGGGCCTGGCCGTACAGCGCCTCGGCGGCGGTGCCGACGAGTTCGGGGTCGGTGAAGCCGCTGATCCGCCGGACCAGCGGGTTGAGGTGGTTCAGCACGAGCCGGGCGCGCGGGGTGCCGCCGCGCAGTGAGCCGAGGATGCCCGCCCACAGCTCGTCGGCCTGCTCCTCCTCCTCGGCGCGGGCGCGCTCGTGGCGGGCGGCCCGGTCGTCCAGGTGGAGCGCGGGGACGGTGACCGGGTGGAAGGTGCGCAGCGACACGTCGCAGCCGAGCGGGTCGAGCCGGGCGCGGGCCGCGGCGAGGAAGCCGGACAGGGCGAGTTCCTCGGCGGGGTCGACGGCGTCGAGGTGCGCGGTGACGGTGTCCGCGTCGAGTTCGGCGACGGCGGTGCCCGGGCGCACGGTGGGCAGCAGCTCGACCAGGTCGGCGTCGTAGGTGTAGCCGCCGTTGACGACCCCGATGCCCTGCGCGGAGGCGATGGCCGCGACCTGGCGGTACTCCTCGACGGTGCGGGTGAAGTGGACGACGGGGTGGCGGCGGGCGAACTCCTCGAGCGAGAGCTGCCCGTCGGTGGTCTCGAACGGCAGCCACGGCAGCATCGTCCGGAGCATCCCGGCGTCGTGCCGGGCGAGCGACTTGACGCCGAGGTGGTGGACGGCGAGGAACTGGGCGAGCCGTTCCCGGTCGCCCGCGGCGAGTTCGGTCAGCCAGCCGCGGATGCGTTCGCCGAGCGCCTCGCGGACGGCGGCGAGCGTCTCGTCGGCGTACAGGCTCTCCCGGGACGCGGTGGGGCGCAGGCTGTCGGTGTCGATCACACAGCGGACGAAGAAGGCCCATTCCGGGAGGAGTTCGTCGGCCCGTTCGGTCAGCAGCATGCCCTTGAGATGGACGCGGTGCCCGGCGCGCTGGGCGGGGCTGACCGCGGCCGGCAGGACGTAGCCGACGCCGCGCACGCCCGCGAGGGGGACGTCGAGGTCGATGACGTCGAGCGGGGTGAAGCCGAACTGCTCGTGGCAGTCCCGGGCGAGCGCGACCCGGCGGGCGGCCTGCCCGGGGTGCGGGCGCTCCCAGACCGGCGGGCGTTCGGTGACGGGCGTGTCGCCGACCCGCACGTCGTACGGCAGCAGGGAGCCGAAGTCCTTGGCGAGGGCGAGCACGCGCTCCTCGGCGAGCCACTCCGCGGCGCCCGGCCGGGCGGTCAGGTGCACGGTCGTACCGGGCTCGGGGTGGTCCCGCGCGGGCAGCGTGCGGACGGTGTACGAGCCGTCGTCCCGGGCGGTCCACTCGACGGGCGGGGCGTCCGGGGTGCGGGCGGAGCGGCTGACGACGCGGATCTCCGCGGCGACGACGAAGCAGGCGAGCAGCCCGATGCCGAACTGGCCGAGGAACTCCGAGCGGGCGCTCTCCAGGCTGTCGCGCTTGGAGCTGCGGCCGATGGTGGCCAGCAGGTCGTGCACGTCGGACTCGGTGAGGCCGACGCCGGTGTCCTCGACGCGCAGCCCTCCGCCCTCGGCGTGCAGCCGCACGCGGGCGGGGGCGTCGGGCTGTTCGGCCCGGCGGGCGGTGATCGCGTCGACGCCGTTCTGCAGCAGCTCCCGCAGGTAGACCTTGGGGCTGGAGTAGAGGTGGTGGGACAGGAGGTCCACCAGGCCACGCAGGTCGACCTGGAAGGCGTGCGGTGTCTGATCTGCAGTCATCGTGGGGGCGCCGGTGCGTTCCGGGGAGGGCGAACGGGGCGCGGGTAGGGCGATCGGGTGATCGCGGCCGCCTGATTGCGGAACATCGTATGGCGGCGGAGCCCGCGGTGACCAGGGGGTTTCGTCGTGCGGGGCGGCCGTTGGGGAGTGCGGGGCGGGTGGGCGCCGCCGTGCGGCGCGGTGCGGTTGTTCACTGGGCGTTCGGATCGACGGCACACGGCGCGAGTAGGAACGGGGGCGGACGCATTGGCGGACGCATTTCGGCGGACGCATATCGGCGTACCGGCACGGTACTTGGGAGGTCAGGATGACGGACGGATCCGGGAGCGCGGTCGGGCGGCGCTCGGTGCTGAGGGGCGGGCTCGCGGCCTCCGGGGCGCTGCTGGTGCCGGCGGTCGCCGCGCCCGCGCTCGCCCTGTCGGGCAGGCCCGCGGCGACGTCGGGTGTGCAGACCGGCGACGTGACGGCGTCGGGCGGTCTGGTGTGGGTGCGCGCGGACCGGCCGGCGCGGATGGTGGTGGAGACCTCGGCCACCGAGTCGTTCCGCCACACCCGGCGCTTCCACGGCCCGGCGGTCGGCCCCGGCACCGACTTCACCGGGGTCACCCGGCTGCACGGCCTGCCGGCGGGCGAGCAGGTCCACTACCGGGTGCTGCTGGCCGACCCCGACGACCCGCGCCGCACCGGCGAGCCGGTCACGGGCACCTTCCGTACGGCGCCCGACGCGCGGCGCGGCGGGGTGCGCTTCGTGTGGTCGGGCGACCTGGCCGGGCAGGGCTGGGGCATCAACCCCGACATCGGCGGCTACCGCATCTTCGACGCCATGGGCGCGGTGGACCCGGACTTCTTCCTGTGCAGCGGCGACAACATCTACGCCGACGGCCCGATCGCGGCGACCCAGGCGCTCCCCGACGGCAGCACCTACCGCAACATCACCACGGCGGAGAAGTCCAAGGTCGCCGAGACCCTGGCCGAGTTCCGCGGCAACTTCCGCTACAACCTGCTCGACGAGAACCTGAGGCGCTTCAACGCCCGGGTGCCGTCGGTCATCCAGTGGGACGACCACGAGGTCCGCAACAACTGGTACCCGGGCGAGGTGATCGCCGCCTCGGACCCGCGCTACACCGAGAAGAGCGTGGACGTCCTCGCGACCCGGGCGCGGCGGGCGTTCGCCGAGTACTTCCCCATCTCCTCGCTTCGCCCGGACGGCGCCGGCCGGGTCTACCGGGTGCTGCGGCAGGGCCCGCTGCTGGACGTGTTCGTCCTCGACATGCGCACGTACCGCAACGCCAACTCCCCCGACGACCAGGCCCACGACGCGCAGGGCATCCTCGGCCGGGAGCAGCTGGAATGGCTGAAGCGGGAGCTGTCGCGCTCGCGCGCGGTGTGGAAGGTGATCGCCGCGGACATGCCGCTCGGGCTGGTGGTTCCCGACACCACGGAGGGGGAGCCGAACATCGAGGCCGTCGCGCAGGGCGACCCGGGCGCCCCGCTCGGCCGAGAGCTGCAGATCGCCGAGCTGCTGCGGTTCGTCAAGCACCGCGGCATCACGGGCACGGTGTGGCTGACCGCCGACGTCCACCACACCTCGGCGCAGCACTACCAGCCCTCGCGCGCGGCGTTCACGGACTTCGCGCCGTTCTGGGAGTTCGTGTCGGGCCCGCTGAACGCGGGTGCCTTCCCGGCGAGCGCACTGGACGGGACCTTCGGTCCGGAGCGGGTCTTCGTGAAGGCGCCGACGGCATCGAACGTCTCGCCCGCCGAGGGCTACCAGTTCTTCGGGCAGGTCGACATCGACGGCCACTCCGGCGACATGACGGTGCGGCTGCGCGAGCAGGACGGCACGGTGCTGTTCACGAAGGTGCTGCGGGCGGGGCTGGTCGGGCAGTAGCGCCGGCCGGCGCGGGTTCCACGGGCCGTGGCGCCCGGCGGCGCGCTCGCGCCGCCGGGCGGTCCGGTGGTCCAGCGGGCCGCGACCGCGATCCCCTCCACCACGGCCCGCAGCCGGGAGACCGTGCGGAAAGACATGTCGCCGGCGAGACATGTCGCCGGCGAGACATCACCGCTCGCACCGACCTGGCGGCGTCCGCAAGGGACGCAGGGCAACGGCCGCCGGGCGCGTACCGGTCGGCCCCGCTAGACTCGATGCCGTAGTCGCGTCGACCACGACACCGCATCGGGTGCGGTTACGTCGCTTCCGGTCGGAAGGGTGCCCGCGAGCGCGGGTCGGGTGAACCGCCCCACGCCGTGTCGGCCATGCCGGTGGCCCGGCCCGTCGGGTCCCCATACGGCGTCCACCTGGCCGACCACACCGTGCGGCAGGAAGCCGAGTACCCCTGAGAGCGGTGCGGTGGCGGAGAGGCTGTCAACGTGAAGAAGCTGCTCAGCCCGAGCGTTCCCGCCATCGGCCGCCCGCCGGGTCTCCCTCAGGCGGATGCGATCGACAGCGCTCACACGGGCGGGACGCCTCGCGGCCTCAAGGACGACCTCGTCGCGCTGCTCGGTGAGGACCACGTGCTGCATCGCGTCTCGGACCTCGTACGGTACGCCTCCGACGCCAGCCCCTACCGCTACCTGCCGCAGGTCGTCGTCCTGCCCCGTGATGTGCACGACGTCCAGGAACTGCTCGGGTACTGCCGTCGCAGCGGCCGGCACGCCACATTTCGTGCCGCCGGAACCAGCCTCAACGGCCAGTCGCAGTCCGATGGCATCCTCATCGACGTACGCCGGCACTGGAGCGGGATGAGCGTCGAGGACGACGGCGCACGCCTGCGGGCGCGACCGGGTAGCATCCTCGGCCACGCCGCGGCGCTGCTGCGCCGGCACGGTCGGCGCCTCGGACCGGATCCGGCCTCCTCGGACGTCGCCACGATCGGCGGAGTCCTCGCCAACAACGCGGGCGGAATGCGCTGCACCTTGGAGCGCGACGCCTACCACACCGTGGCGTCGATGACCTTCGTGCTGCCGTCCGGCACGGTGATCGACACTGCCGCGTCGGACGCCGAGGCACAATTTGTCGCAGCGGAACCCGAGTTGGCGTCCGGACTTGCCGAGTTGAGGGAGCAGCTGCTCGCCGACAGCGAGCTCACCGCGCGTGTGCGTCACAAGTTCTCGATCCGCAACACCACGGGATACACCCTTGCGGCGCTGCTCGACGCCGACACCCCGCTCGAGATCTTCCGGCGCCTCATCGTCGGTTCCGAAGGCACGCTCGCCTTCATCGCCGAGGCCGTGATCGACACCCTGCCGGCCCCCTCGGTAACCACGGTCACCTGGATCGCTCTCCCGTCGGCCGCAGAGGCGGTCGCTCTCGTGCCAGGTCTGGTCAGCCTGGGGGCCGAAGCCGTCGAACTCATGGTCGCGCCCGCTCTCACGGCCGCCGCACAGGCGTTCCCGAACACCCCCGAGTACTGGAAGACCCTCGATCCGGGCGCGGCAGCGCTTCTCGTCGAGTTCGGCGCCGCCGACCCGGCCGATCTTGACCAGGCCGAGGCCCGTGTCGCGGAGCTGGTCGCGGATGCCGACCTGCTGCACCGGCTCGACTTCACCCGTGACCAGGAGCTCATCGAACTGGACTGGCGCATCCGCGAGGGCCTGCTCGGCATCGTCGGCCGACTACGCCCGCCAGGTGCCGCCGTGGTCAACGAGGACGTCTGCTTCCCTCCCGCCCGGATCGCCGAGGGTGCGGCCGACCTGCACGCCCTCCTGACCGAACACGGCTTCCTGCCCGGTGTCGCGGGCCACGCCGCGTACGGCAATCTGCACTTCACACTGACGCCCAAGCTGGCCGACCCCGCCGACCGCGAGAGGTACGCCGCATTCATGTCCGACCTGGTGGCGCTCGTCGTCGACAAGTACGACGGGTCGCTCAAGGCGGAGCACGGCACCGGGATCAACATGGCGCCTTTCGTCCGACACGAATGGGGTGACAAAGCCACCGAGATGATGTGGCGCATCAAGGAGCTCGCCGACCCGCACGGCGTCCTCGCCCCGGACGTCGTGCTCACCCGCGACAACGACATCCATCTGAAGTCCTTCAAGTCGACACCCGACATCGAGGACGTCGCGACCCACTGCATCGAGTGCGGGTACTGCGAGGCTGTCTGCCCCAGCCGCAACGTCACGACGACCCCCCGCCAGCGCATCGTGCTGCGCCGGGAGATGGCGCGGCAGGAAGAAGGGTCTCCGCTGCTGGCGCAGTTGCAGGCGGAGTACGAGTACGACGGCATCGAGACCTGCGCTGCGGACGGGACCTGTGCCATCCCCTGCCCCGTGCACATCGACACCGGCGCGCTGGTCAAGGGATTCCGGCGGGACGAATCCACAGAGCAGCGGGAGAGGGTCGCGCTGAAGATCGCCCAGCGGTGGGCGACCGTGGAGGAACTCGCCCGGACCGCCATAAGCGCCGCCGACATCGTCCAGCGAGCCGTCGGCTCGAAGGCGCTCACGCGACTGGCGGCCGGCGCACGGCTCGTGATCAGCAACGACCTCATGCCGGCGATCCCGGGAGCGATGCCACACGGCGCGTCGAGCAGGCCACCTCGGACATCCCGTCACGGAGCGGCGGCCGTCTACTTCCCGGCCTGCGTCAACCGCATCTTCGGCCGCGACCCCGGAATGCCGCGGCACCCATCCCTGCAGACCGCGCTGGTCGAGGTATCGGCCCGGGCCGCCAAACCGCTGTGGATCCCCGGCGACGTGGCCGGCAAGTGCTGCTCCACGCCCTGGAGCAGCAAGGGCTACACCCGCGGCCACGCATGGATGGCCGCGACCACGTGCGACGCCTTGTGGTCCTGGAGCGAGCACGGCTCGCTCCCCGTGGTCATCGACGCCGCTTCGTGCACCAACGGCCTGCTCGACGATGTCAGGAACCACCTCGACGACGAACACCGGGCCCGACTGGAGCAGATCACCCTTCTCGATGCGATCACCTGGTGCGCGGACCTGCTCCCGTACCTGACCGTCACCAGGCAGGTGGGCCGCGTGGCGGTGCACCCCACCTGCTCGACCGCGCATCTGGGCCTGAGCAGGACCCTGGAGGCCATCGCCGGACAGCTGGCCGACGAGGTACTCGTGCCGGTCGGCACCACCTGCTGCGGCACGGCCGGCGACCGGGGACTCCTCCACCCGGAGCTCGTCCGGTCCGCGACTCGGGACGAGAAGGCCGCCTTGGACCAGACCCCCGCCGACGCCTATCTGTCGGCGAACCGCACATGCGAGATGGGACTGCGCCAGGCCACCGGTCGCCCGTACGAGTCCTTCGTTTTCCTTCTGGAAGAGCTGACCCGCCCCCTGTCCGTCACGCCGGGCACCGGGTTCCTCACTCCGGAGGTGTAGGAGCTGCGTATCGAGGACAGTGCCGCGGCTTCCGGCGCCTCCGCGTCCCGCTGCCGTCCGGCAGCGGGACACGGTCGTCGACGGTCCTCGGCTCGCCTGCCGTGGGCGGCTACGCGTCACCTGTGCGCAGGCGCGTGACGAGCTCCGGCGGGCGCACCGACCGGAGCGCGACACCTGCGCTCGGTGGCGAGGGGAGTCTCACCCTCCGACCGGGCCTTGCGGTGCGAGGCCCCGGCAGGCCTCCGCCGCCGCGTAGAACCGCTGCTTCGTGAAGGACGTGCCGTCCGGCAGCTGGGCGGTCCGCGGGTCGGGATCGGGGTAGCCGGACAGTCCGTTCTCACGCACGCAGGCCGAGAACTCCCTGTGCTTCTTCATGTCCTGCGGGCTCACGTACAACGACACGGTGTTCCCCTTGCCCGCACGCGGCTCGCACGTCTTGAAAGCGGGGTCGGTCACCGGCAGTGTGCTGCCGTCGGCCATGCGGGCGAACATGGTGTTCGCTTCCGGCTTCGGGTCAGGGTCCTTCGCGTCGACGCCGTGCTCGCGCAGACACCGCGCGTAGTCCGTCCACCCGGCCACGTCGAAGGGTCCGCTGTACACGGAGGTGTACTCGTGTTCCGCCGCTTCGGCGGCGTTGCCGATCTCGACGCTCCCGACCAGGGCCGCCGCCGCGGCGGCGGCCAGCACCGCGGAGGTGCCGAGCGTGCGCTTGACCAAGGTACGCATCAAATACGTCTCTCTTTCCATGGGATCCGGACGGGCCGGGAGCCGACCCGGTAGCGGCAGACGCCCTTCCCGCTTGATCCCATCCGACCAAACCCCGTGTGAACCGGGTGTGAGACGCCAACTCCCCCGGATGTCCGGTCGCCCTCGCGATGCGGCCCCCGGCCCGAGGAGTTGGCGTGCCCTTCGGGTCACTCGTTCTCCGGTCAGTCCTGTTCGGGTTGGTCGGGGCGGATGGCGATGTGGTCGGGTTCGAGTTCGAGCATGACGCGGTTGCGGATGTCGAGGGCGTGGGTGTAGTCGCGGGGGAGTTGGAGGCGGCC
>NZ_JARAVM010000046.1:0-56441 GCF_033792735.1 Streptomyces sp. PA03-3a | reverse complement strand
ACCGACCAACGTCAGGTGAACTGGCAGTTCACCACCCACGACGCACGCACCAAACTCCGCCACCTATACCCCACACATTAGCTGCGACAGTCTACTAGTTTGGGGGCACCCCAAAGCAGAGGAGAGCCCTGTGGGCAAGGTGGTGATGTACAGCTCGGTGTCGGTGGACGGCTTCGTCGCGGACGAGAACGACCAGCCCGGACCGCTGTTCGACTGGCTGTCCAGCGGTGACGTCCCGTTGGACGAGAGCGGCGAGTTGAAGGTGTCGCAGACGTCCTACGATCACACCCGGCCGTACTGGGACGAGATCGGGGTGACAGTCGTCGGCCGCCGCGTCTTCGACATGACGGACGGCTGGGAAGGGAAGCCTCCGGGCGGGATCGACCACGTCGTCGTCGTGACCCACAGAGGCAGGCCCGAGGGCTGGCACCCCGAGGCGCCGTTCCACTTCGTCGACGGCGTCGAGGCAGCCGTGGCCAAGGCGCAAGAACTTGCGGGTGACCGCACGGTCGAGGTCGCCGCGGGCGACGTCGGTGGCCAGGTGCTTGCCGCGGGACTGGTCGACGAGGTGCGTATGGACGTCGTACCCGTGGTGTTCGGGTGCGGCAGGCGCTACTTCGGGTCGGTCGACACGCAGCACATGTTGGAGGATCCTGACGTGGTGATTCAGGGCAACCGGGTGCTTCACCTGCGCTATCAGGTGCGCCGTTGACCGATCCGAGCAGGCTGCCTCGGCTCTCGGGCCGCGACCGGCTGACGCCGATGGCAGCTGTTGATGGGCCTGTTGCCGACCAGCAGGAGCAGCCGTAGCCGCTCCCCCTCAGATCACCACCTCGCCTCGTACGCGCATCAACGTCTCGGACACGACGCACCGATACGGCCGACTGGGCAAGTCCTAGTTCCGCACCCGAGGAAGCGCCTTCCGCCAGCGGACGAAAGGTTTGAGCACGCCACGGAAGAAGAGATAGTCGGGCGTGTCCTGAATCGAGTCCCAACCTCGGTAAAGGTTCACGTTGGAGATGTGCGGCGCTTCGGCCTGAAGCCTGTCCAGGTGATCGAGAACGGAAGACCCTACGCCTGTGTCGCCGACGAACTGCCAGAAGACGTTCTCACCGGACGCCGCTTCGAGTTCATCGGCCAGATAGGGACCCTCCGCATGGAACCCCCATACGAAGAACAACACGAGCGTCGGTCCTTCGTCCGCGCGGAGGCTTCGTGTGATCCCCCTGATCGCCTCAGCCGCATCCTCGGGGCCGAAGAGCTCGTAGGGGGCCGTGTGGTGGGTGAGCCGGTTCCCCCGCGCAGCGTCGTGAGAGAGCAGAGGTTCGCGTGGGAGGACCGCCCAGTCCGCTATCCACCCTGCGGCTTGGGACAACCGGAGCTCGGGGAGACGGTGCGTCTGTGACGTGTACATCCAGGCATCGACCCCTGCCCCCGGTGCCAGGAAGTCGCCCAGAGTGGCGACCCTTCGGGCCATGTCAGCGATGACGCCGGTCTCGAACGGATGACGGTGTGCCCCGGGTAGGGCTAGCACGACGCGTGTTGAATGCCGCTTGGTTCCACTGATCCGGGCGGCTACGGACGCGGAGTAAATCCCTTTACGGGTCACCCGCCCACCCTATTCGACCGCCTGACGGCGAGAACTCGCCTGGTGGAGCAGGGGGCAGACGCGAGTGACGGCAACGGCGAAGTCCCAGCACCCCGTGGCCTGCCGCGGGTGGCGCGGCGTCATGTCGGAGGTGGTTGGCGTGAGTCCTTCGCTGCGGCGCGGTCGATGGAGAGGCACCGACCGGCGGGGGAGCGTCATCTCGGTTGTGCTGGATTCGAAGCCGCCCGTGATGTCGGCGGCGGGCGTTAGGGTCCGTGGCCGTGGACGCCACTGATCATGACTACCGGGCCTGGACGCGGTCCGGCTGCATCCCGCCGGAGCTTGTCTCGCGGCTCCTCGAACGCGGCCATGTCGCCGTCGTGGAGCAGCAGGCGGGACGCGGGGAGTGGAACTGCGCCCTGGCCTGGGCGCGGTTGCTGGGTGAGCGGGGCCGGCAGGCCGAGGCGCTGGAGGTTCTCGCCCCGTACCGGGCAACCGGCTGGTGGACCGCCGTCGTGGCGGTGGCCGATCTGCTGGAGGGCTGGGGTCGCGTCGAGGAGGCCATCGAGATCACCCTGGCCCGTATGAAGGCCGGGCATCCGATGGCGCTGGAGTTCTACACCCGGCTGCTTGCCCGGCACGGGCGCGCCGAGGAAGCGTTCACCCTGTTGCGTCCGTACCTCGGTGAGCGGTCCCTCACCGTCGCTCTGGTCGATGTCGCAGCCGCGGCCGGCCGTGACGAGGAAGCCGCCGAGCTGCTCGTCCCCCTCACCGGGCACCGGTGTTCCGACTTTCCGTGGTGCTGCCGAGGGCTCGACCGCGACACGGTGATCGCGCTGATCGCCACGATCCGCGAGCGTCAGGGCCGCACCGACGAGGCGATCGCTCTGCTGTCCGACGGCGGCACCATGCCTCGCGGCAACCGTGAGCAATGGGCGGCGCTCCTGGCGCTGCAGGGCCGGCTCGGCGATCTGCGGGCGGCTGCGGCGAACGACGAGTCGGGGTGCGTCGTGGACCGGCTCGCGTGGTTGCTCGAGGAGCGCGGCGACGTGGAGGGGGCGATCGCGGCGTACCGGCAGGCCGACCGAACGGTGGCCCACGGAGCCGACTCGGCTTTCCAGCTCGCCCGGCTCTTGGCCCGGCACGGTCGGGGCAAGGAAGCCGTCGACGTGATGCGTGTCCAGGCCGACGGCCGGAACGGGGACGAAGGGGTGCTCCATGTTCTGTCCGAGCTGTGCCTGGAGCAGGGTCACCCCGGGGACGGCCTGGCACACCTCGACATGCTTGCCGCTGCCCGCGGGGGCGAGGTGGAGTGGGAGCTGTACTGGATACGGCTGCCGCTGATCGCCGCCCGTGACGGCGTGGACGAAGCGATCGCACAGGCCCGCTCCCATTCCGAGGGCGCCACCTCGCACGCGGCGCCGCACATCGCTGAGCTGCTGGCCGGCGCCGGACGCGTCGAGGAGGCTGTCGCCGTCCTCGAAGAGCACGCCCATGAGAACAGCCATGACCTGGCCGGCTACCTCATCGACCTCGGCCGCGTCGAGGACGCCCTGGCCGTCCTGCGACAACGGCGCACCCCGGCGACAGGGGATTGACAGGAAGCCGGACCGCGCCCGGCCGACGGGACGACGCCGGCCGCGATCACCCTCACTGAAGACCTGGATGATCGTCCGTACCCCCCTCGCCAGGGCCATGGAAGAAGCCGACCTTTACAGTAGTGTGAAGGTTGAGCGGCCGAAGGCACGATCGCCTTCTGGGCGACGACGAGGCGTACCGTCCGCACGGATGACCGGCAAGGGGAGGGCGATGTGAAGATCGGAGAACTGGCCGCGAAGACCGGTGTCGCACCGCGGTTGCTTCGGTACTACGAAGAGGTCGGCATCCTGACGCCATTCCGGAGCCCCAACGGATACCGCACGTACGGCGAGTCGGCCATCGACCGCGTCCACCAGATCCGCGAACTCCTCGAAGTCGGATTGACGACGGAGATGATCCGCGAGGTCCTGCCCTGTCTCGGGTCCGCCGACGGCGATGCGCACGCCCGGGAGTGCCCGGACGCCAAGGACCTGGACGGTCTGCGACGTCAACTCGGCAGCATCAAACGGCGCATCGACGTGCTGCAGCGCAATCAGCGCGCGATCGAGGCATACCTGCGCTTCCAGGAGGACGCCGAGGCCCCCGTGCCCACGACCGCGGACGGCGTCATGGTCCTGGTCGCGGAGTGACAGCGGCGAGACTCGCGCGGTCGGGCGCTTACCTACCGTGAGGCGCTGTATGGCGGAGGTGCCAGGCTCATGCCGCCGGTGAGGCGAAGGCGGGCTGGAGAACGCCGCAGCGCACGGATTCCCCAGTGGCGGGGCTCCGGTCCCGTCGAGCGCCGTCCTGGCACCGGAGCCCCGCGTGTCATGGGTGATGCTCCCGAATCAGATGCTCAATCCGCCGTCGACGGTCAACCGCGCCCCCGTGATGTAGGCGGCGTCGTCACTGGCGAGGAAGGCGACCGCCTTCGCGATGTCCTCCGTGGTCCCCATGCGTCCCAGGGGTGTCATGGCCACCTGCGGGGCGGCGTTCGGTCCGTCCGCGGGGTTCATGTCCGTGTCGGTCGCCCCGGGCTGCACGACATTGACGGTGATGCCGCGCGGGCCGAAGTCGCGCGCCCACCCGCGGCCGAGCTGGTCGATCGCAGCCTTGCTCGCCGCGTACTCGGCGACGCCGGCGGCGGGAATGCGGTGCGCGACGATGCTTCCCACCAGGATGACGCGCCCGCCGTCGGGCAGGTAGCGCGATGCGGAGTGCGTGGTGACGACGGTCCCCATCACGTTGGTGGCCATCATCTGCTGGACCCCGTCGAGGAGTTCGAGGTCCAACTGGTCGACGGTGCCCATGACGGCGACTCCGGCGGAGTTCACCAGCACATCGATCTGGCCGCCCAGGAACTCGGCAGCGTGTTCGACAGCGGTCGACGCCTCGTGGGGAACGGACTGATCCGCCTGGACGGCGAGTGCCTTCACCCCGAGGTCCAGCAGGTCGGCGACGACCTCTTCCGCCTGCTCGCGCGACTTTCGGTAGGTGATGACGACGTTCGCGCCCCCGCGCGCCAGTTCACGAGCGATCCCCGCACCGATACCTCGCGACCCTCCGGTCACGAGCGCAGTCCGTCCTGTCAGAGCCTTGGACATGGCAATGTCTCCTTGCGCCGTTCAGCTGGCTTTCAGCTACTGACCGAAGCTAAAGATTGACATTAGTGTGAAGGTCAAGCGCGGAGGTCATGACCTACAGCACTCGCGTTTGCGCCCTCTACGGCACGGTCCTGGCCTGACCGGCTGCGGGAGCACCGCTCCGCGGTGCCTGCGATCACGTTCTCGGTGCGCCGCTCGCCGGCGACGACGCTCCTCGGTCGCCATCCCGCGGGTGCCGCGGGCTGCGCCGGCCCTGACCGTGCACTGCGAGGCGGAAAAGGTGTCAGGCCCTGGTCCTTCGGGAGCGCCACAGGGCCGCTGCGATCGAGATGCCGAAGAACAGCGTCGCCCCGTGCCTGGCGAACCCGAAGCCCTCATTGGCGACGGCGAAACAGGCGAAGCCCAATGCGCCGAAGCCGGACCGGACCGCCGCGATCCACGCACGGCGCTGCGCCTCACGGACAGCGATCCCGAGGCATCCCGAGGCGAAGAGGACGAGGACGACCGAACCAGTCCAGTGACCAGGCATCGGCAGATGATGCCACGGCGTGCTGATCATGGCCAGGCCAGGCCAGGCCAGGCCAGGCCAGGCCAGGCCAGGCACGGGGACGGGCGGGCTCAGGCGGCGATCCCGCGTTTGTCCATGGAGTCCTCCACGATGCGCAGCCCGTCGAGCCCCGGCAGCTTCGCGATGTGTGAATCAATGTCGCGGATGAGCCTGCGGCCCTCTGGGCCCGCGAAGAGGTGGGTCATGACGTGCGTGACCTCGCTCTCCGACATCACGCCCGAGCCGACCGGGCCCCAGGCCTTCTCGAGCGCGAACCGGGCCACCTTGCGGGCCTTCTGGCTCGCCGCGAGCCGATCACGCGCCTGCGACGCGTAGAACGCGACGTGCTTCGTCTCCTGCTGCGCGATCCGCTTGAGCAGCGGCACCAGCACCGGGTGGCTCTCCAACGCGGCGAGCCGCTGGTACGCCGCCGTGGCCGACCACTCGTTCGCCGCGCCCCAGGCCATGTGCACCGCGACGAAGTCGGGGCCGATGAGGCGGCTCATCGCCGTCTGCTTCACCGTCCCCAAGCGGTCCTTCCAGCCGAGCTTGAGACGGGTCGCCTTGAGCTCGTCGAAGTCGATGCGGACGCCGTGGCGTTCGAGCACGGCCGCGAGCGCCTCGCCGTGCCAGAACTCCTCGCGGTTCCACATCGTCATGAAGGTGCCCACCGCGGGCTCGTTGTGGGACGGGGTCGTCAGCAGATCACGCATGTAGCACACCGTGTGGTATTCGATGTCGCACATGTAGCGCAGCGTGCGCAGTGTCCCCTCGGGCAGCGGGTCGCGCTCGAACTCGTCGAAGTCGAGGTCGGCCCACTGCACTCCGGTGGAGTTCTTCGCGTACTTGTCTATGTCAAAAGCCATCAGTCGCTCTTCTCGTCGGTGCGCGGCATCGTCGGCCGTGCGGCGAGGACCTCGCCGCGTACACCCGAACCGCCCCTCTTCCAGCGGTGGATGTCCCAGTTCCTCTTGTGTGACGCACGCGTCAGTTCGGCGTCGGGATTGATCGCCGAGGGCTTGCCCAGCAGCGACAGCCACGCCAGGTCGGAGTGGCTGTCGCCGTAGCCGTAGGAGGCCGCGAGGTCGTAGCCGCCCTCCTCGGCGTACCGCCGAAGCCATGCGGCCCTCGCCTCGTCGACGAGCGGCGGCTTCGTCAGGTAGCCGGTGAGCACACCGTCCCTCACGTGCATGGAGCTCCCGACGACCTCGTCGAACAGACCGGCGAGCGGAGCGGCGAGCAGGCCGATGGAGCCCGTGACCAGGACGGTGCGGTGACCTGCCGCACGGTGCTCGCGGATGCGCGCCACAGCGTCCGCGCACGTGTGCCGCAGCATCGTGTCGGCGTAGCCGCGTCCCACGACCTCCTCGAGACGGGCGACGGGCATGCCGCGGTAGCGGCGCAGGAACGCGCGGATGAACTCGCCGCGGTCGCGCCTCTCGGCGCGCAGGTAGCCGGGCAGCGCCACGAGCAGGTCCGCGACCTCCTTCGGCCAGGCCGCCTTGCGGAAGCCCGAGGTACGCACCCAGAGGTACTGCTCGACAAGGTTGGAGTCGAGGACGGTCCGTTCGAGGTCGAAGACGGCGAGCACGTCGGTCCGCCGTGGCAGCTCCGGTTTCGGGCAGGTGCCCGCCGGCCGGGCGGCCGCGGTCTTCCGGCGGCGGTGGGCGGCCGTCAGCTTGCTCAGGGAGGGGAGGTGCACCTTCTGCAGGTACTCCTCCCAGTCGATCCGCCGCACATCGAAGCCGCGGTCCTCCCGCACCCCGGCGGGAAGCGCGTTGTTCAGCGCGCGGGCGTTGCGGTCGTCGAAGATGATCTCGGTCCGCACATAGGCGCGATAGAGGTCGGTGAAGTTGCCGAGGGTGGCGATGCCGGCGCGCAGTCGGGCGTTCTGGGCCGCGAGAGCGCGCTTCCGCTCGTCGTTCGGCAGTATCCGCAGCCCGGCGTCCCACAGGTCGGCCTTCTTCTTGGCGAGCAGAAGACGTCGGTTGAACTTGCGCTCGCCCGCGAACTTCCAGGTCGGTACCTCGACGAAACCGTCGTCCTTGGGCAGCGGGTGGCGCGTGTAGTAGTCGCGTACGTTCTCGTACATGCGGTGGAACGGCAGCGGATTCGACGCGCCCGAGGCGATGTGGAAGTACGCCGGCTCGTCGGCGGGTGCCGGATTGGCGGCCGCGGCAAGGATGGCGTTGACGACGAAGTCGACGGGGATGACATCGAGGATCGAGTCGGGCAGCCCCGGGAAGTCGGGCAACTGGCCGCGGCCGTAGGCGAAGATCAGCGGGTCGGCGACCTTGAAGCCGTCGATCCAGCCGGGGAACGGATGCCGGAGGGCGCTCTCGATGATCGCGGGCCGGACCACCGAGAGCCGGTGTCCGGCCTCGCCCCAGAGGTCTTCGGCGGCGCGTTCCGCGAGTGCCTTCGTCAGTGTGTAGACGTCGGTCCATCCCAGGCTCTGGGCGCGCCTTCGGCCGGCGTCGACGAGGTGGGAGCGTACCCACTCGCGCCGGGCGTTCTCACTCGCGCGGGCCGCCGCGATCGGGCCCTCCTTGCCGTGGTCGCCGCGGGCGCGGGACATGAACCGCTCGAGCCGCGCCGGTTCCCGCGACGTCAGCTCGGTGCGTTCGTGGGCCTGTGTCGCGGAGCGCCACTCGGTGCGCCAGTCGACGTCGTGCTCGAGCTTGCCCTCGGCCACCACACCGCGGCGGAGTCCCCCGACGTAGCAGGTCGACACGTGGACGACGTGCGGGTCCGAACCGGAGGCGAGGAGCGCCTGGTAGAGGCTGACGGCACCGTTGACGTTCGTGTCGAACGCCTCGTGGATGGGAGGGTCGAACGAGACGGTCGACGCCGAGTGGATGACGAGGTCGAGGTCGGAGGGCAGCTCCGGGATGCCGGTCATGCTGCCGTCGAGCACGGTGATCCGCTCACCGGCGACACGGTCTGCCTCCTCGGCCCCCACGGCCTCTCGCCAGGTCCCGAACACCGGCTTGCGCAGGAGCCGCCGGAGCCGGTCCTGCCCGGTCTGTCCGCCCTTCCCGCGCACGAGGAGCGAGATGCGGGTGGCGGGGTGATCGGTGAGGAGCCGCTCCAGCACGGCTTGGCCGACGAAGCCGGTGGCGCCCGTGAGCAGGACGTGCGCGGTGCCGAGTTCGGTCTCGGCGGTGTGCGGCATCACGGAAGGAGCCTCGATTCCACGGTGGACGCGACACCGGGACCGATGCCGGGGAGCGCGGCGACCATCGCGCGGATCCGGCCCGCCTCGGCCCTTCCGCTCGGGTCGCCGAAGACATGGCGTTCGAAGAAGGTGCGCTCGTGCCGGGAGCGGTCGACCGAGCCGAGTGGCCAGGCGGAGTGCCGCAGGGCACGACGGGTGATGCGCCGTGCGCGGACCGAGCGCCCGAGTCGCAGTTCCGCCTCCTCCGCGAGGAAGTGGATGTGGCGCTGTTTGATCTCCACCACGGGTTCGATGATCGACGCCATGGCGGGGGAGACTCCGGCCAGACGCCGGTAGGCCGCCCGCGTGATCCATTCGTCCACGAGGCTCGTCGTCACGTGCCCGGCGACGATCTGCGTACCGGTGATGTTGGCGATGAGGGAACGGCGGATAGGCCCACGGCGCTCGCGGCGCTCCGCCATCACCCGCCGTGCCGGGCCGGCGCTCGAAGGGAGGCCGCGGGCGGCGGGTGAGGCGTCCAGGACTGCGTCGAGGGCGTCGGCGATCCAGAAGCGCTCGAACATCCACGTGGTGAGGAACGCGGTGACCCGGGCGTCCTTGTGCGTCGCCGTCACGAGGAGGTTGCGCACACGGTGCAGCGTCGTACGTTCCATGTCGCGCAGCGCGCGGACGAGGCGGACGGAATCGGTGTCGAGCGGCTCTTCGGCGAGCGACGCGAGATCGAGCCTTCCGCGGTGGCTGCCGTGTGCCGTGCGGGCGAACTCCCGCACGTCGAAACCCGCTTTCCCGGGCGGCGCGGTCGTCGCCTCGTCATTTGAGTTCATGCGCGGGCTTTCTGGAGGCCGGAGTGGGGCAACTTGCTGGTGGCCCCTGAGCGTGCGAAACACCGTCAGTGGCTATGGCGTGTGACCAGGGGACCCGCGCATGTGTGACACATGGCCCGGCTCCGCTCGGGGCGGATGGTGCGGGTGATAGGACGATTCGGGGCGAATTGCCCGACCGTGGAAGGTGGCCCTCTGTCGGCGGCGAGGCCGTTCACAGCGGGACGACCCGGGCGGGCGCGGCGAGCGATGGGGCCGGCCGGTGGGCACCGGGCGGATCCCGAGTCCCCGCGAGCGTGTGCGCAAGCGCGTGTCACACGGTTGATGCGTGCTTGGTCAAACGAACTGAGCCGGGAAACGAAGGATGTGTCAGGCGCGGGCAGTCAGCCATCGGCTGCTGCCGGACTCGACGGCGTGGACCCGCTCGCCACCCCATGGGACAGCTACGAGCGGGGAGCTCGGATGCCAAGAAGATGGCATATGAAACTATGCTGAGCGGTACGGGAGTCGCACTCGTCACCGGTGCGACGTCGGGTATCGGAGCGGCGTTCGCGCGCGCTCTGGCAGACCGCGGCTGGGACCTTGTCCTGGTCGCGCGCGACAGGGAGCGTCTCGGCCGGATGGCGGCCGAGCTCCGATCCCGGGGGCGTGCCGTCGAGGTGCTGCCCGCCGACCTGTCCGATCGCGCCGACGTCGAGCGCGTCGCCGCCCGGGTGGACGACCCCGCCCGTCCGGTGGAGATGCTCGTGAACAGCGCCGGTTTTGGCGTGCACGCATCGATAACCTCGGCCGACACCACCCCGCACGACCGGGCGATCGAGGTCATGGGGCGCGCGGTGCTGGTGCTCGCCGGCGCCGCCGGGCGGGCCATGCGCGAACGCGGACACGGAGCGATCGTCAACGTGTCCAGCACGGCCGGCTTCGTCACGATGGGGAGCTATTCGGCCGTCAAGGCCTTCGTGACCTCGCTCACAGAGGGTCTCGCGAACGAGCTGCACGGAACGGGCGTCACCGTGACGGCGCTCTGCCCGGGCTGGGTCCGCACGGAGTTCCACGCCCGGGCCGGAATCCGGTCGTCGAGCGTTCCGGACTTCCTCTGGCTCGACGCCGATCGACTCGTGGAGAGCAGTCTGCGCGACGTGCGGCGCGGACGGGTCATCTCCATGCCGAGCCTGCGGTACCGGCTGCTCATGTGGTTCACACGCCATCTTCCACGGCACACGGTGCGGTGGATCTCGCGGCGGATCTCGTCCAGCCGCAACGACCGTCGCACGCACTGAACAATCGGTGCGGGCGAGCCCGCACGGGAAGGAAGCGGATGCCCGCGACGACGCGCGACCGTTTCACCTCACGCTTTCACGCCGCGGCGCGCTTCGTCGCACAACGGGGGCTGCTGAAGCCCGTCGTGTGGCGTGTCACCAGCGTCACGGTACTCGGGCGCGAATGCCTGGAAGAGGTCGAGGACGCGTATGTGGTGGTCGCCAACCACACCTCTCACCTCGACACACCACTCATCATGGGCGCGTTGCCCCGCCGGTTGGCGCGTTACCTCGCGGTGGGAGCCGCCGCCGACTACTTCTTCGACGTGTGGCGGCGGCGCGGCCTCACGGCCCTGTTCTTCAACGCCTTCCCGGTCGACCGCACCGGAACGAGCGCCCGCAGAGTGAGCGCCAGGGCTCTGCTGAACCGGGGAGTACCGCTCCTGATCTTTCCCGAGGGCACACGCTCGCGCGACGGATCCCTCGGGGCGTTCAAACCCGGGGCGGCGGCACTCGCCTCGTCCGCCGAGGTGCCCGTGCTCCCCGTCGCGGTCATCGGGGCGTACGCGGCGCATCCCCGCGGATCGAGCTGGCCGAGACCGGGCCGCCTGCCGGTCGGGGTGGTCTTCGGCGAACCGCTCACCACCCTTCCCGGAGAGTCCGTGGACGAGTTCAGCGAACGTATCCGCACGGCGATCGTCAGCCTGGCCGAGGAGAACTCCGACCGGATCCTCGGCACCCATGCCACCTCACGTCGTAACAGCTGAAGGAGACCGTCCGTGAACGAACCCGCTTCCCGTACCGACGCCATGCGCACCGGTGAGGTGAGACACATGAAGTGGTGGGGCTGGGGCGTGGAAGGCGTCGGCTTCCACCACGAGGACAAGCCCGGATTCGCGCCGTTCGTGCACAAGGCCGTCGGTCTTGACCTCCGGGCGGGCCGGCGCACCCGAGAGCCCGACTTCTCACAGTTGGCGGTGCCGGCCTCGGCGGCGCCGGAAGAGTTCGTCGGCGCCCTGACCGGCATCGTCGGGCAGGGGAACGCCGTCGTCGACGACCTGGCCCGGGTCGTCCACACCTACGGCAAGAGCCTGCGCGACCTGGTCCGCCTCCGGGCCGGCGAGATCGCGCGCTGTCCCGACGTGGTCGTCTTCCCGGCGGACGAGGAGGAGGTGCGGAGCGTCGTCGACGCGGCCGTCGAGGCGGACGCGGTGATCATTCCCTTCGGCGGCGGCAGCAACATCGCGGGCAGCCTCGAACCGCACCCCGACGAGTCGCGGGTGGTCGTCTCGCTCGACCTCGGTCGCCTGAGCCGGGTGCTGGAGATCGACACCGACTCCGGTCTGGCGCGTGTCCAGGCCGGGGTGCTGGGCCCTGCTCTCGAGGCCCAACTCAACGGACGCGGCTGGACGATGGGGCACTTCCCCGACTCGTTCACCCACTCCTCGCTCGGCGGATGGATCGCCACCCGCTCGTCCGGCATGCAGTCGGACAAGTACGGCGACATCGCGGACATCGTCAAGGGTCTGCGTGTCGTCCGGGCCGGTGGCGTGCTCGTGATCCGTGCCGTTCCGAGCGCGTCGACCGGGCCGAGCGTGCGGGAGATGGTGGTGGGCTCGGAGGGGCGGCTCGGCGTCGTCACCGAGGCCACGGTGCGGGTGCACCGGCTCCCCGAGAGCCGCGGCATCCACGCCTACTTCTTCAAGAACTTCGACCACGGCCTCGCCGCGATGCAGGAGATCGCCGCGAGCGACGTCTCGCCCTCGGTCACCCGCATCTCGGACGCGCACGAGACCGGCTTCTCGCTGGCGACGAGCAAGGAGTCGAAGGGTGTCGCCAAGAAGGCGCAGGCCGGGCTCATGGCGTACCTCAGGCGGCGCGGCTGGGACCTGGACGAGATCTGCCTCTCCTTCATCGGCTTCGAAGGCGGCACGGCGCACGCGAAGCGCCAGAAGTCGGTCGTCGACCGGATCGTGCGCAGGCACCACGGCATCGGCGTCGGCAAGGGGCCCGGTGCGCTCTACGACCAGAAGAAGTTCGACACGCCGTACATCCGCGACTTCCTGCTCGACCACGGTGCCGCCGGCGATGTGAGCGAGACCGCGGGTCCGTGGTCGAAGCTCCGCGGTATCCACGCGGCGGTTTACGAAGCGGCCGACAGCGCCTACGAGGAGATCGGCCGCACGGGCTGGACGATGTGCCACATGTCGCACTCGTACCACTCGGGCGCCTGCCTGTACTTCACTTTCGCCTTCGTGTTCGGTGACGACCCGCTCGGCGAGTACGACACCGTCAAGCGGGCGATCCAGCAGGCGTTCATCGACGCGGGCGGCACGATCTCGCACCACCACGGCGTGGGCCTGGAGCACGCGCCGTGGCTGGAGGAGGACATCTCGGCGCAGGGCGTCGCGGTCATGTCGGGCCTCTTCGAGGCCGTGGACCCGGGCGGCAACTTCAACCCGCGCAAGATCGTCGTCTGAGCCGGGCCTGCCCGGGCCCGGCGGGAGAGGGCCGACCGAGTACGGCAGAGGTCCTCGCTGTGCCTCGTCAGGGTGTTCCCCCGAGACCGCGTGACGCGAAGCGCCCGCCTCCACTGCGTGGGGCGGGCGCTTCGGGTGAGCCGGGCCCGTGTCGCACCGGGCCGATGGCCACCGTTCGGCACGGGTGATCAGTCCGCACCGGGCGCAGACTGCCCTGTCATGCAGGCTGCGCCTACTGAGACCGGACAGCCGGCCGATGTGTGACAACGAGCTGTGGACGTGGGCGATCTGACGCCTTCGCCATCTCTTGAGGGTCGGGGAGAACCGCCGGTCCGTACGCCTCCCGAGCGTTGACCGCGCCCCACAAGGTCAGGCGTGCCGCCTGCTGATCGCCCGCATCCCCTGCTCCGGCGGGCGCGCGCGGGGTGGCGGTCAGATCGCGGTGGCGCCGGCGTCGGCGGCGACCGTGGCGCCGGTGAGGTACGCGGAACGGGAGTCGTCGGCGAGGAAGACGACGACCTCGGCGATCTCCCGGGGCTGGGCGATCCGGCCGAGCAGGGTGATCTTGCCGAACCCTTCCGCGGCCTCCTGGCCCCACAGGTCGATCACCGACTGGGTGCCGGCCGGCCCAGGGGCCACGGTGTTGACGCGGACGCCGGCCGGGCTGAACTCGGCCGCCCAGGTGCGGGTCAGCGACTCCAGCGCGGCCTTGGTGGCGGAGTAGACGGACATGCCGGGAAGACCGACGCGGGCGCCCATGGTGCTGACGTTCACGATGGCCCCCGAACCACGGGCCACCATCCCGGGGGCCAGGGCCGCCGTGAGGAAGTACGGGGCGCGGATGTTGGTGGCGACCGCCTGGTCGAAGGACTCCGCGTCCTGCTCGGCGGTCGGCAGCATCGGGAAGACCGCGGCGTTGTTGACCAGGATGTCGACCTCTCCCGCCTCCTCCGCGAGCGCGCGCAGAGAGTCCAGGTCCTCGAGGTCGGCAGCGACGAAGCGCGCCCGGCCGCCGGCCTCGGTGATCGTGCGCACCGTCTCGGCCCCCTGGTCGGCGCGGCGACCGGTGACGACGACCTCGGCGCCGGCGCCGGCCAGCAGCAGGGCCGTCTCGCGGCCGATACCTCCGGTCGAGCCGGTCACCAGGGCGATCTTGTCGGCAAGTGCCATGTGGGGTCCTCTCTGGGGCCGTGGTCCGCGGACTTCGGCCGATCCGGCCGGCCGGACACGGGACGACGTCCTGCGAACCGGCGGCAAAGTACTTGTCGTGACAAGCATGTTCGGATTTGATTGCCGCGTCAAGTAGTTGTGAATGGCCGGCCTGTCGGCGCTGACAGGACGTCAGTCTCGGTCGTGGATCGCCCGCAGCCACGGTTCCCTGACGGCGGGTCGAGTGCGGCCCTGCCCCTCGCCGTCAGCGCCGCCGGCGGTCTGGGGGTCGGCCGCGATGCTGGCCCTGGGAGCGGGCACGGCCCAGTTCGGCACGCGGTGCCTCGCCGCTGAGGAGGCCACGGTGCACCCCGACTACAAGGCGGCGCTCGTCGCGGCCGGCGCGGAGGACACCCGTACCGTCGGCCGCGGCCTCATCAGGGCGCCGGAGAACGACTTCACCGCGAGAATGCGCCGGCTCAAGGACTCCGCCGCCGAACTCGACGTCCGACGCAAGGAGTTCCAGGGCGCCACGCCGAAGGACGCCGCCCTGCGCGGCCGGGTTCGCGAAGGCAAGGTGGAGGCCGGCCAGTCTGCGGGCCTGGTCCACGAAGTACCCAGGCCGTGGAGGTCGTGGAGCGCGTCATCGCCGAGTACCGGACCGCGCTGACGCGACTGTCGCTGCCTCTGGACGCCGTGGGGGAGCGGGCCGGGGGCGTGACCGGTGGACGGGGACGTCGGCGAGCGGGCCCCGCCGTCCGGGGCTCTGTACGAAAAGGTGCAAGATACAGTAAAAGTCGCAAAATGGGCCGCCCGGTCGCAGTAGCGTGGAGGTCTGTCCCGGCGTGCAGCCCCGCGCACAGTTCTGGAGGGAGCCGCATGACAGATCGACTCGATGTGGCGTCGCTGGCTCCGGGCGATCGCGCGGACGCGATCCGTCAGTTCTCCTGGTCGCTCAACGGCCGCATCGAGGTGGACCTTCCCCGGAACCCGGATCGCCTGCGCGCCAATGCGACCACCTACGCGGTGGGGGCGGTGAAGGTCTCGAAGATCGGCTGGAACGTGGCCCGCCTGCGCCGTGCCGCCGCCCCGGTGGACGAGGACATGGTGCCGCACGTACTCGTCCACTTCCAGGAAGCGGGAGTCGCCCGGATCCGCCAGGGGGGCAGGCAGGGTGTCACACGGGCGGGAGATCTCGTGGTGCTCGATAACGCGAAGCCCTACGAGGTCCTTTTCCGCGGAGCGATGCATTCGGTCCTCGTGCGCGTTCCCACGCACGTCCTGGGGCTGCGGTCGTCCCTCCTCGACCAGGTCACAGCTGTGCGGCTCAGTTCGGAGCGCCCGGTCGTGGGTGCCGCGGCAGCGCTCTTCGCCCGGCTGGCGCGTGATGAGGCCGGCGACGTCGGAGAGGCTGAGACCGCCCTGTTCGCGCAGCCCTGCGTCGACCTGATCAGGGCATTGGTCAGCCTGGCCGTGGGCCGTGACGATCTCGCCAGAGCGCCTCTGAACAGCACACTTGTGCAGCGCGTCCAGGAATACGTCCGCCTTCACCTGGCGGAACCCGACCTGACTGCGGCGCGTATCGCCGCCGAGCATCACGTTTCCGTACGCCAGCTCTATCTGATCCTGTCCCGGGCGGGCATCACCCTCGCCGACTGGATACGGACGCAGCGCCTGGAAGAGTGCAAGCGGGAACTGGCGTCATCGGCGTATCAGTTCATGACCATCGAGGCGATCGCCCACCGGTGGGGATTCGCCAGCGCGCCCCACTTCAGTCGGGTGTTCAAGGCGGCGTACGGAGTGAGCCCCCGCGACGTGCGGTGGAAGACGTTCGGTGGGGAGAGCGGAATCGCACCGGCGGCGGTGCCTCACCGCAAGGGAACTCCGGAAGTGTGATGGCGCCGGTAATGGCGGGCGACACGCGCGCGGTTGCCGCACACGGGGGAGCACCACTCCCGGCGTGCGTGGCTGTCGGAGAAGAAGAGAAGGCAGTTGGGTGCCAGGCAGGGACGCAGGTGATCGCGGTCCGGCCCGGTGAGGAGTTCGACGGCCTGGCGCGCGATGACCTGTACGGCAAGTTGGGCCTCGCCCCTGTCACCGCGATACACGCGTGAGATCGGCCCGTCGGCGGGCCACCGCAGTTCCGGCCAGACCCGGGCGAGAGCGTTCAGCGTGCTGATCGCCTTTTGACGGTCCGGCTTCGGCACAGAGGCCGGCGAAGAACGCGGATCTCCGGTTGTCTCCGATGCGAGCCGTCGCAACGCGTCGCGCAATGCTCGCAGCGATCGGGCCACCGTGCGTATTCCCTCCGCGTCGACTCGGCGACGTCAACCACCGCGCCCTCCTGACCCACCAGGGCAAGTACCAGGGGCGCACCGCAGGCGATGCCATCGGCGCGCGTGCCGCCGGCCGTCCCCTGGACGACGCCCCCTGGGGCGACCACGCCACCACGGCCGACCAGCACGCCGTACCGCAGGTCTTCTTCACCGACCCCGAAGCCGGCGCGGTGGGTCTGTCCGCCGCGCGGGCAGAGGAGGCCGGTCTCCACGTCAAGGTCGTCGACCTCGACTTCACCGCCGCCCAGGGCGCCAACCTCTACGCCGACGGCTACCGCGGTCACGCCCGGATGGTCGTCGACACCGACCGGGAGATCCTCCTCGGGGTGACTTTCGTCGGCCACGGCATCAGCGAACTGCTGCACTCCGCCATCGTCGCCGTCGCAGGCGAGATCCCTCTCAAGCGCCTCCGGCACGCCGTCGCCTGCTTCCCGACGGTCAGCGAGATCTGGACCTACCTCCTTGCCGCCTACCGCCGCGACAGTGACTGAGCGCCCTCGTCCCCACGGCAGCGCAGTCAAAGGGCCGCAAGCGGTTCATCGTCACGGACGCCCTCGGCCTCCTCTTGGCAGCCAGGGTCCAGGGCCACGCCGAGGTGCCGTGCCCCCCGCGGCGCCGACGCTACGCCGTGGGCGGTTCACCTGACAGCAGGGCCGCGCCGAGCGGGGTGAGGGTGTGCAGGACGGCGGTGCCGATCCGGGTCGTGCGTACCAGTCCGGCGTTCCGCAGCACCCCGGCGTGCTGGCTGGCCGCCGCGAGGGAGACCTGGACCCGGCCGGCGAGCGCGGTGGTCGTGGCCGGCTCGCGCAGGGACCGGAGCACCGCCGCCCGGGTACGTCCCAGCAGCGGCCCGAGGGCCGCCCCCGGCGGGGCGGCAGGCGTGCCCGCCCGCTCCGGCACATGCATCGGGTAGGCGAGCACCGTCGGTTCGTCGACCTGGTAGCGGATCATCGGTCCCATGGCGAACCAGGACGGCATGAGCAGCAGCCCGCGACCGCACAGCGGGACGTCGTAGTCGTAGCGGGACGGCAAGTGCAGGACCGGGGGATCCCAGCGCCAGGTGGGGGCGAGCGTGGTCAGCAGAGCGTCGACGCCCCCGCGCAGCAGCATTTCCGCGCGCAGGGCCCGGTCCGCCGCGCCGTCGGTGCGGACCTGGGGCCACAGCGGGGCGATCGACGAGGCGAAGTAGGCGCTCAGGTCGGCTGCCAGCACCCGTCGCGCGGCGGGTGACCCGGCGGCGAGCTCCAGCATCCAGCGGCTCGGCGGCTCCCCAGCGCCACCGGTCCCGCCGGGGCCGGGCAGGACACGTAGGTCGGCGGCGAGACGGTCGGCGGGCGTACGCCGGGCCAGGTCGATGGCGGTCGCGAGGTCTCCGGCGGCGGGCTGGAGCAGGAAGTCGGGCAGGTAGCCGTCGCGGGGCACCAGGTCGAGCAGGACACCCGCGCGGTCGGCCAGGCCGTCGTTCCACCGCCGCCGCCACTGCCCGGCGGCGGGGTGGGAGCGGCCCGTCCCCGCGGTCGGCGCGCGCAGGCCGCGCACACTGAGGACCGCCTCCCACAGGGCGTTGGGCGCCGGGGCGAGCGTGATCCGGCGCAGATCGTCGGTGTCGAAGTGTAAGCGGATCACGACGACCGATTATCGGCCCGGAGGAGCCTTTCGCCCAGACGTGAAAGGCGATGCGGCCGCTCCCGGGGCCCGGCAGGCTCTCCGGCGTCCTCGCGTCGCGGGGACGCCCGCCACGTACCCCGGAGGTTTGACGATGCCCCGCACCAACCGACTCCCGCGGCTCGGCGCCGCCGTCCTGCTGGCCGGCCTGGCGGCGATGCCCGCCCAGGCCGGCCCGGCCGCCGCGCGCGAACTGCCGCACACCTACGTCGTCTCCCGGGCGCCCGGTGTGCTGCCGGAGGGAATCGCGATCGACCGCGACGGCACGATGTACGTGTCCTCCGACGGCACCGGCGCGCTGTACCGGGGCGACGTCCGCGACACCCGCCTGCGGCCCTTCCACGCGGAGGGCCTGGCGGACCGCACGAGCACACTGGGCGTGCACACCGACGGCCGGGGACGGGTGTACTCGGTCGGGGGCGCGGAACTGACCGTCCACGACCGAGGCGGCCGGCTGCTGGCCAGGCGCACGGCGCAGGGCGGGCCGCTCGGCGCGTCCGACCTGAACGACCTCGTGATCACCGGCGACGCCGTGTACGTCACGGACTGGGCCAACCCCGTGGTGTACCGCGCCGACATCCGCCACGGGCGGCTGGGCCCGCTGGAGCCGTGGCTGGACGTTCGCTCCGCCTTCCCGCAGTTCCCCGCGCAGTACTGGCTGCTCAACGGCATCGTGGCGGACCGGTCGGGCCGTACGCTGCTGGTGGCGTCCAACGGGACCGAGGCGGTGTGGCGGGTGGACGTCGCCACCCGGGAAGTCGGCCAAGTGGACTTGGGCGGCGCGTCCTTCGGGGCCGACGGGATGCTGCTGCGCGGCCGGACGCTGTACGCGGTGCTCAACTACGGCGCACCGAACGGCGTCTACGTCGCCGAGCTCGACCCGGACCTGCGCTCCGGCACGGTGACGCACCGCGTCACCGGCGAGCCTTTCGACCTGCCCACGACGCTGGCCCGCCACGGCTGCCGGCTCTATGTCGTCAACAGCCAGAACGACGAGCCGCCGGGCCGGCCCCCGTACACCGTGAGCGCGATCGACGACCCGGTGTGCGCCGACCGGCCTGACCCTCGACGAACCCACGTCACCTTGAGGAGCTGAGGTCAGTAAAGCCCGCGAGCCGCGGCTCGGGCGGCGCTACAGCAGGGAGATGACGAGCTTGCCACCCTTGGGCGTGCCGTGCTGCTCGAGCTCGGTGAGGGCAGGGATCGCCTGCTCGAGCGGTACGGTGCGGGCGATCGGCAGACGCAGCTTGCCGTCGGCGGCGATTGCGACAAGCTCCTCCATGTCCTGCCGCACGGGCTTGGCGATCACCACGTTGTACGGCCCGGGCAGCACGCTCCTGACGAACTTGGCCGGGGCCGGGTGGATGTCGACGACCCGCCCGCCCGGCTTGAGCATGGTGCGCATCGCCGTGACAGAGAGCGCGTTGGCGGCGTCGAGGACGATGTCGTACCGCCCCCTTAGCGACGCCGGGTCGAAGTCGAAGCCGACGACAGGGTCGATGCCCAGGGCGCGCGCCTCCTCAGCGGAGGTGGCCCGGCAGCTGCCGGCCACAGTGGCGCCGCGTGCCAGCGCGATCATGCTCGCTGAGCGACCCACCCCGCCCAGGCAGCCGGTGACGAAGACTGCACCGCCAGGCTTGAGCCTGCCCTGGCGTACGATCGCCTGGAAGGCAGTGAGGCCGGGCGTCACGATCGCGGCCGCCTCCTCGAAGGAGAGGTTCGCCGGCTACCTGACCACTGTCTTGAGGTCAGTGACGACCAGGTCGCCGAACGCGCCCGAGGACTTTAGGGGCGCGCCGCCGAGCACCTCGTCGCCGACGCGGAACGTGGTGACGCCCGGACCGGCGGCCTCCACGACACCAGCGAAGTCGGTGCCGAGCGCACGCGGGAATTTCTTGCCGGTCATGGACCTGAGACGGCCGCTGCGTGACAGCCCCGAGCTGACCGAGCGCGAGCTGGTCAAGTACAACGGCTTCGCGGTAGCGTTCGCGGACGGCCTCGGGCGGCGCGGGGTCGAAGCGGACACTGGCATCCTGGCCGCGCAGGCTGGTCTCGCGGTCTTCCGCACCGCCTACCGCCGTTGGCTCGACGAAGCCGACCACCAGGACATCGCGGCGTTGGTGCGCGCGGCGCTGGCCGGGCTCCGGGCGCTGGTCACGGCGGTATCCGCGTCGTAGCGCCGCGGGCACAGCGTCCTCTGGCTGTGAGCTTGCAGCGGCGGAGTTCGGCGGCCTCGGCCGGGCACCGTTCGGCCAAGGCGTCGGCGATGTCCCGGTCCAGCGCGGGCCGAGCCGGAGACAGCTTCGCGCACGTGGGTCTGAAGGTCGGTCGCCAGGGCCGCGCAGGCCCGAACGCCCGCATGCGCGTCGGCCGGCCAGGGGCGCGTATCGCCGTTGAGGTGGCCGATGGCGATCACGATCGTCGCCAGGTCGTGCGGGGAATCGGCGGCCCGGGCCATCGACGTCAACTGGTTCACCAGCCGCAGGCGTTGACCGGAGGCTGCCGGATGCCGAGCCAGTGACCCGACAGCCGCGGCGGCGCACGTCCTGCGCCTGGCGCGTTCCGACGCGAGGTGCGGCAGTGCTCGCCGCAGGAGCACGGGAACCAGGTCGAAGCAGGCAAGCGCCGCCCGATCGAGGACGAGTTCACCCGGCCCCGTGCCGTCCCGCCACATCCGGGCCCTGCCGTCGCCGTCGGTCGACACGTACGCGGCGCTCCAGGCCCGCAGCTCCGGTGCGCGGTCCCTGACCCGAGCACGGATCTCCGCAGCGCGGTCCCCGAGGTCGGCGGCGACGCCGACCTCCTACAAATAGGCGAGCATGGCATCGGGCAGCGAGGGATCGTCCGGCCCCAGCAGCGGATTGTCCAAAAGTTCGGCGACGAGCAGCGCGGTGGGCGCCGTCGCAGGCCAGGCTTTACCTTGGCGCCGAAGCGTCGCCGACCACAGGTGCGAGTACCCGGCGACCAAGGAAGGCCTTCGCATCGTCGCCGAGGAGAGCAGCCGGATGCAGCAACGTGTCGCCGGCGGGGCCCGAGGCGTGGCAGAGGCCGGACCAATCCACCTCATGGCTACGGTCATTCACAACGGGGATGGTGCCACGACACGTCGGCGGGCTCACATCGCCCTGACTCACTCCGGAACGGCGCTCCGACGTGTCACTTCTTGTCGCGCAACAGCCTGGCTATCATCACCAGCGCGACCATCATCACGATGACGGTGACGAGGACCCCCAGGGGGGATCCGTCGGGCCATCCTGTGTACGCCATCTCTATTCGATCTCGCATGTTCGCCTCGCAGCGTGGTTGCGGAGGGGAGCCGGGGACGGTCTCGGCCTCCGAGTGGACCCAGGGGATGAAGGGTTGCTCCAACTGAGCGCCTACCCGTGAACTCCCCAGGCAGGCGCGTCCGCTGTGGTGACGGCTTCCCTTTCACACCCGCGGAAGGCGGCGGACGGCGTCCCCTCTCGTGGTGCGGGCGATCATTCGTCGGTTCGGTTCCGGGAGTTGCGAGCGCGCCGCGGTAGATCTGCTCCACGAGGCGGCAGGCGCAACCGCACTCCCCGACGGACGCGCTCGGGATCAACGCATCGCCCGCGGTACGAGCACCCCTGGGCCGGTCCGCCGGTCCGCCGGCCCGACAGCCGGACCTCGCAACCCGCTTCAGCGTGGGTGATGGGCTCGCGGGCCGGGCCCTCGGCCAACGCGGAACCACGCGGGCGGTGGCCCCGTCGGCTTAAACCGATTCAACCCTCTCCCGAATCAGTTCAATCAAATCCGTCCAGCTCGTTGCCATGGAGGTGTGATCGCCTTCAGAGTGTCATTGAAGCGTTTCAGTACCCCTCTTGAGGAGTGCCAGTGCGTCAGCAGATCGCCGCCGTGGTCGCTGCATCAGTCCTCGTCGTGGTGGCACCCACGACGGCGACGGCAGCGAGTCCACCCACCGCCACAGCCACCGCCCCCGCAGCCGCTGCAACGAGCGTCAGCGACTTGACGGTCAACGCCCTCGACGACCCGCTCGGTGTCCCGTTGGCGGCGCCGACGCTCGGCTGGCAGCTCGCCTCCGAGCGCCGCGGCGTCACACAGCGGGCCTACGAGATACACGTCGCCTCATCGGCCGGCCGCCTCGACCACCCGGACGTCTGGGACAGCGGCAAGGTCTCCTCCCGTCAGTCGGTCGACGTCCGCTACGGCGGCCCCGCGCTGAGACCGCATACCGACTACTCCTGGTCTGTTCGCGTATGGGACGACCGGGGCGTCGCCTCCCAGTGGAGCGCGCCCGCCACGTTCGGCACCGCTCTGGGATCCCAACCGTGGACCGCCGCGTGGATCGGTGCGGACACGCCCGCGCTGGGCGCCAAGTGGACCGACTACACGGTCGAGTTCACCGCCTCCGACATCAGCGGGGCACTCGGCGTCTACTTCCGTGGCCAGGACACCGAGAACGCTTACATGTGGCAGATCAGCGACACCGACGACGCGCTGCGCCCGCACGTGAAACGCAACAGCGGCTACTCGGTCCTCAAGGCGACGCCGTTCCCGTCCGGGTTCGACTTCGCCGCCGAGCACGACTACGCGATCGCCGTCGACGGCGACACGATCACCACCACCGTCGACGGCAAGCAGCTGGACCAGCGCACCGACGCGACGTTCGGCGGCCCCGGAACGATGGGCTTCCGCACCAGCGGCGCGGAGCGCGGACTGGTCCGCGACGTCACGGTCACCAGCGCCGACGGCACCGTCCTCGTCGACACCGCCTTCCCCACGGGCGACCGCACCTTCGCGTCGGGCACCGTGACCGCCGGCGGCCTGCGCGTCGACAGCGCGGGCGGCGAGGCCTGGCTGCGCCGCGACAAGCCTGTCCCGCTGCTGCGCAAGGAATTCGACCTCGGCGGAAAGAAGGTCGCGCGGGCACGCGTCTACGCATCGGCGCGCGGCGTGTACGAACTGCGGCTCAACGGCTCGCGGGTGGGCAGCGCCGAACTCGCGCCCGGCTGGACTGCGTACGACAAACGCATCGACTACCAGACCTACGACGTGACCCGGCAGGTCCGCGCCGGCGCGAACGTCATCGGCGCCGAGGTCGCACCGGGCTGGTACAGCGGCAAGGTCGCCATGTTCGGCACCGACGTCTACGGCAAGGACAACTCGGTGATCGCCGAGATGCTCGTGGAGTTCACCGACGGCACCAGCACCACCATCCGCACCGACGGCACCTGGACCACCGCCGGCGGTCCGACCCGCCAGGCCGACCTGCTCGACGGCGAGGCCTACGACGCACGGGTGGCGAAGCAGGTCGACGGCTGGGACAGGCCCGGTTACGACGACGCGGACTGGGCCAGGGCGGACGTCCGCGACGAGCCGGTGACCGTACTTGAACCGCAGACCGCCGTCGACGTACGGGTCACCCAGGAGCTCAGGACCGCGAAGCGGATCGACTCGCCGACCGCCGGCGTCCACCTCTACGACCTCGGGCAGAACATGGTCGGCCATGTACGCCTGACCCTCAAGGGCGAGCCCGGCCGGACGGTGAAGATCCGGCACGGCGAGGTGCTCAACCCCGACGGCACCCTCTACACCGCGAACCTGCGCACCGCGAAAGCGACCGACCACTACACCTTCGCCACGGACCAGCCGGAGACCTTCGAGCCCTCGTTCACCTTCCACGGCTTCCGGTACGTCGAGATATCCGGCGTCGACGAGGCCCCCGCGGCCAAGGACCTGGTCGGTGTCGTCGTCGGCACCGACGGGGACCTCACCAGCAGCCTCGACACCAGTTCCGACCTCGTCAACCAGTTGCACAGCAACATCGTCTGGGGCATGCGCGGCAACTTCCTGTCGATCCCCACGGACACGCCCGCGCGCGACGAGCGCATGGGCTGGGCCGGCGACATCAACGTCTTCGCCCGCACCGCCGTCTACAACATGGACGCGCAGTCCTTCCTGACCAAGTGGCTGCAGGACCTGAGAGACACCCAGCGGTCGAACGGCTCGCTGCCCGGCGTCGCCCCCGTGGTTCCCGGCCGCTTCGACGGCGGTTACGAGTCGGCCGGGTGGATGGACGCCGGCGTGCACGTGCCGTGGACGCTGTGGCAGGCGTACGGCGACACCGACGTCATTCGCGAGAACTACGACATGATGAAGAAGTACGTCGACTTCCTCGACGCCGACTCCACCGGCCACATCCGCTCCGCCGGCGGCTATCTCGACTGGCTCAACCTCGACGACGCCACCCCGGCCGACGTTCTCGACACCGCGTTCGTCGCCAAGAGCACCGTTGAGTTCGCTCAGATGGCGGCCGCCATCGGGCGGGACGGCGACGCGGCGGCGTACCAGCAGCGCTACGAGGCGATCAGGTCGGCGTACCAGGCGGCGTTCGTCGGCGCCGACGGCACCGTCAAGGGCGACAGCCAGACCTCGTACATTCTGACGCTGACCAACGACCTCGCCCCCGCCGACCGGCGCGACGCGGTCGTCGCCAAGTTCGTCGGGACCCTCGAGCGCCGCGACTACCACCTGTCGACCGGTTTCCTCGGCGTCGACGGACTGCTGCCGGCACTCACGGAGGCGGGCCGGTCCGACATCGCCTACCGGCTGCTGCAGCACGAGGACTACCCGTCCTGGGGCTACGAGATCGGCAAGGGCGCGACCACGGTCTGGGAACGGTGGAACTCCATCAACCCCGACGGAACCTTCAACGACGTGGGGATGAACTCGTTCAACCACTACGCGTACGGCGCCGTCGGCGAGTGGATGTACCGCACCATGGCGGGCGTCTCGGCGGCCGAGCCGGGCTACCGCAAGGTTCTCATCGCCCCGGAGCCCGGCAAGGGCGTCGACCACGTCGACTTCAGTCACGAGACGCCGTACGGCACGGTGCGCAGCGCGTGGAACACGACGTCCGGGGCGATGAAGCTCAACGTCACCGTGCCGGCGAACACCACCGCCGAGGTGCGCATCCCGGCGGCCAACCGCTGGGCGGTCACCGAGGGCGGCAAGCCGATCAGCGAGGTCGACGACGTGACGTACGTCAAGGAGACCGACGGGGACGTGGTGCTGGAGGTCGGCTCGGGGCGCTACGCGTTCGCGGTCGACCAGGTGCTCGGGGACCTGGGGGCGGCCCGGGCGCAGGCAGCGTCGTTCTCCGACGATGTCGACGCGCTGCAGGTGCGCGGTCTGAGCAAGATCGCCAAGGGTCACCTGCAGGTGCGCACCGCCCTGATGCGCAGTGAGCTCGCTGCTGCGTGGCGCCTGCAGAGCGAGGGCGCGGACGAGCGGCTGACCGCCGCCGCGGTGCACCGTGCGCTCGCCGGCGTGGCCGACCTCGACCGATGGACGCAGACGTACGCCGAGCAGGGCGCGATCGACAAGACGGCGGCCAAGGCGCTGCGTGATGCGCTGACCGGCATCGAGCAGACCCTCTCGCGGGCGTCGTCGCGCCTTGTCGGCGCGGTGGCCACGCTGGAGGTACCGGCCGGCGAGATCCTCCCGGGCGACGTCGTCCGCGTGAAGGTGGCGTTGAAGAACACCGGCAAGCAGCCTCTGACCGGCGTCGACTCGTCACTGCAGGCACCTGGCGGCTGGACGGTGAAGTCCGTGGGCCGGCACGCGTCGACCACGGGTGCCGGCAGTACCCTCGAGCACGCCTACGACGTCACAGTTGCGGCGGACGCGCAGGCGTCCGTGGCCGACCTCACCGGCTCGGTGTCCTACCAGTACGGGGGAGGAACGGCGACGCTACCGGTCTCGGCGGGCCTGGTGGTCGCCCCCGGCGTCGCCATCGACGGCGTGTCCACCACGCCTGACCCGGCCGGCCCGGGCGAGAAGGCCACCGTCAGCACCGTCCTGACCAACCGCACCGGTGTGGCGCAGTCCGGCAAGCTCACGCTCGGCCTCCCCGACGGCTGGTCGACGCCTGACCCGGTCGCCTACCACCTGAACCCGGGGGAGGAGACCACGGTCGAAGCCGTCGTGACGGTGCCGCTCACCGTCGTCGAGGGAGCGGCCGCGGTCACCGTGGCGACCGGCACGACGGCGGCCGAGCGGGCGACCGGCACGATCGCGGTCTCGCTGCCCACGCCACCTGCGGCGTCGAGCGACCACGTCGACCTCGGTGACGGGCCGTCGGAGTCCGCCCACCGGTTGACGGCGTCGGAGCACTCGGGGACGAACACCGAGGCCGGGCTGACCCGGCGCTACACCCACTCCTCCTACCCGGGCGGCTGGATGGAGTTCGACGTCGCCGTGCCTTCCAGCGGCCGCTTCGTGGTCCGCGTCGTCGAGACCTTCGACGGTGCCCGGCGCAAGACCTATGACGTCCGGGCCGAAGGCGAGGTGGTGCACAGCGTAGACCTGAGGCGAAGTGAGGGCGGCCAGGGGACCATCACCCACCAGTTCGTGGTGGACCCCTCCGCCGACACCTCGGACGGCACCGTACGGCTCCGCTTCCAGGACACCGGCGCCGACTACGACCCGTCGATCGCCGACGTGTGGGTGATGCCGGTCGACTGACATCACCGGCCACCGTCGTGTGCCTGGCACCCCGGTGACGGGGTGCCAGGCACACGACCCGTGGCAAGGGAGATCTCCGGACCATGCGGCGGTCGATGCCGGAGCGTTGGGGCCGACGGACGGGTCGGCGCCGCGTCAGCCAGATCAGGCCCAGTCGTGTCGTGCGGGCCGAGTTCCTTCGGTGCCAACGGTATCGGCGTCTGCGGGGGTCTCGGATAGGCTCAAGCATGCGATCTCGAACAGGCGGCATGTGGTGGGGGACGACGATCGAAGCGCCGGACCCCAGCGGTGTGGCGAGGTTCTACGCCGAACTCCTGGACTGGCACATCGGGCACGAAGAGCCGGGAACAGCCATCGTGGCGGCCTCCCCGCAGGGCCCGTTCTTCGTGTTCCAGCAGGCGGACGGCTATCGGCCTCCGGTGTGGCCACCGGCCGACGGCGACCAGCGCCCGATGATGCACTTCGACTTCCAGGTCGGCGACCTGGACTCGGCGGTCGCCGAGGCGGTCGCCCTGGGCGCCGCCATCGCGGAGTTCCAGCCGCAGGAGAACGTCCGGGTGCTGTTCGACCCGGCCGGCCACCCCTTCTGCCTGTGTCGTGACGACCAATAGATCAGGCGACGTCGGCCCTTCCGGGGACTTCGCGCAGGCGTTCGGCGTCGGGGTGTGGAGTTCTCCCGGGGCGGGTGGGTGAGTTGTCAGCGCGGGCGCCTACTGTGTCGGCCATGGAGACGACCTGCCAGACATGGGCGGAGACGGTCGCTCTGTTCGAGCGTCGCGGCTTCCCGCAGGAGACCTACGACAACCTGGATGAGGAGGAGTACATCCTGCGGTAACGACTCCTGACGGCAGCGCCTGCAGGGCACCGAGCCGCGAACTCGCCGCACTTCTCGCGCACCCGGTCGACTCCGGCGACGTCTGCGCAACGAAGTGCGGGCCGGCCACCGGTCCGTTGCTGGGTGGAGCGGGGCAAGGCCGGCAGCAGGCACCACCGCGCGCAGGATCGCGCGCTCGGAGTGGGCGACAACAACCTCATCCATGGGCCGTCAGTCCCCCGGGGACGATCGCCGACGTCCCCGTGATCGTCGCGTGCGGTTGCGCGGCTGACCGAGTCCCGCGTCCGGCACCGCGAGGGGATCGCGCGGCCCGCGCCCGAGCCCCGTCCGACGGGTGCACACCGCCCGACTTCACCGTGCGTGAAGCGGCTTCACCTCGACAAGGCTCGGCACCCCGGTGCCCGTCGATGCCGTTCACGCCTTGGGGCGGCGGGGGCGGCGACCGAGGTGCAGCAATGCACCGATGCGGAGTGCGCCGCGATGGGGCAAAGTGGAACGGAGGCGTCAAAACGTGCTTCGGAAGACATCCGCTGCAGGGTTTTTCATCGCGTCAGGAGCGCCAGGTGGAAATCAACAATACCGACACGGCGGTTGTGTTCATCGACCCGCAGAACGACGTGCTGAGCGAGGGCGGAGTGGCCTGGGACGCGGTGGGGGCGAGCGTCACGGAGAACAGGACCGTCGAGAACATGGAGAGAATTTTCGAGGCGGCGAAGGCGGGTGGATACGAGGTCTTCATCTCGCCCCATTATTTCTACCCGACCGACAGCGGGTGGCGAATGAACGGGCCCCTCGAGACGAGCGAACTCGAGACCCACACGTTCGCGAGGGCGGGACAGCTCGATCTCACGGGGTTCCGGAACTCCGGGGCGGACTGGCTGGACCGCTTCAAGCCCTATATCGAAGACGGCAGAACGGTGGTCGCCAGCCCGCACAAGGTATTCGGACCGGAAACCAACGACTTGGTGCTGCAGCTGCGGAAGCGGAAAATGCAGAAAATTATTCTCGGCGGGATGCTGGCGAACATGTGCGTCGAGTCCCATATGCGTCACCTCGTCGAGCAGGGATTCGAGGTCGCTGTGGTCAGGGATGCGACTGCCGGTCCTCGGCACCCGGTCTGGGGCGACGGATATCAGGCGGCGATCATCAATTACGGCTTCTTCGCCCATGCGCTGCTGTCGACTGACGAAGTGCTCGACGGTATGCGCTGAAGAGCTCGCGTGAAGGGCGCGCGACCTGGTGCGCGTGGCGAGGCCGGTGGTGCACACTTCTTCCCCGTGGAGATCATGGATGGCGAGCTGCGACGTCTTCGGTCCGGACCGCGGGCCAAGGACGGCGGACGGCAGCCGTTTCTCGTACGGGTCCGGTTCACCGCCGAGGACCCGGGCCAGGTCATCGCCGATGCGCGAGCGGTGCTGACGTGCGCGGTCGAGCGGATGGGCGACTGGCCCGCGTGCGAGCGGTGGCCGCAGCTGCTGCCGGCGTGGTTCGTCCAGCGGTGCGCACCCGAGCCCGAGGATCCGGAGCCTGGCGAGCCCTTCGATGCCGAGGCGTGGCCGCGGCAGTGGCGGGCGATGACGCCGGAGCAGAGGGCAGCCGCCGGTCAGGGGCCCTGGACGCTGTCGGATGGCTGCACTGCTTCGACCCGACCGAGGAAGGGGCCGGTGACGATCGCAGCTGGTGGTGGTGGCACGCGGGAACCGACGAACCGGGAAGCGGCTGGATTCAGGTGGCCACGACCGGCTGGCCGTTCGGCAGGGGTTCGCTGTCCTGGCTGATCAAGGCCGGCGGCGGTACGGATCTCGCCTATGGACCGTGAGCGCCGCGCACCGCGCGGGGACGCCTGCCGTAGCGGCCGCAAAGCAAGATAGCGATCCACGGCTGGAGTACCGGGGGCGACGTGGGGACCGTCATGAGCGCCGAGTGGCGCCCTGGGCCGCGTGTCAGTCCGGGGCGCCGCTGCGCCGGGCGTAGGCGCGGGCGGCGCGCACGCGGTCGCCGCAGCGCGTGGAGCACCAGTGGCGCCGCCCGTGGGTCCGCATGAGGAACCGGGCACCTCGCTTCCCCATGCTCTTCGACGGCAACCTGATCGTCCTGGACAGCGCGCAGGCCGCCGCGGCCACCAGGATCCTTGACGCCGGCCGTGTCGTCCCGGTGCACCACGACAGTTGGGCCCATTTCACCGAGGGTCGCGACGACCTGGAGGCCGCCTTCACCGCCGCCGGCCTGGCCGACCGTCTGGACGAGGACTGGAGGCGGCGTTCTTCGGCCTGAGCCGCCCCCGGCCGGGCCGGGAGAGGCAGCCGGGGCCGGCGGAGGCCGGCGAAGATGAGCTGAGCGCGGAACTCACCGCATGGGCGACAGCCAGGCCGAGGTGTTTCCCGACGCCGAACTCCGCGAGCTCGTGCTCCCCGCGATCCGCGCGGACTACCGCCTGCTGGAACGCTACGACGTGATTCCCGTTGCGCCGCATGCGGGGCCGTGGCGGTCGCACGTTCCGGGATGGTGTGGACCACCCGTGCCCGCGGGGCCCACACGCGAGGTCGCGTGTGGGTTCGTTGTGTGCGGAGGCGACGGGACGGATGTCCAGGCGCCCGGTGACATGCGATGCCCGCCGCCGGACCACTCCCCGTCGTGGAGAGCGAACCGCGCTGACGCGGCGATTCCCGCATCTGTTCCGCGCTTCGCCGTGGCCCCGGTAGCCGCCTCAGGCGTGCGCGGGTTGCCGACCGCGAGTTTTAGATGATGATAAACTTCTAACTGAGGGCAAGGTCCGCCAGTCCCTGCGCGCCACCCTGCCCTCGTCACCGTGGTCACCCCTGACCGCACGCACAGACAATGAAGTGACGGACATGACCCCCTGTCTGAACCACCACCTGCGGATTCCGGTGGCTTTCCGAGACGAGCAGGGGGCTGTCCTGCCCCGAACCGTCGAGGCCACCGTCGCGCCCACGGCGGGAACTGGCCGGCCAGGTGGCCTAAACGTCATCGAGTGAGCGTGGCCGGGCGCGGCCGTACTGACGGATCTCCCCGGCGACGTCACCTCGGGCATCGTCCTGGCCTACGACATCCCGGAGGGCTTCACCGTCGGCGACTTCGCCCAGCACTTCAGTGCCGTGACCGTGGGCACCTCCGAGAGCCGACCTCCCCTCAGTCGCGCTCGGCGCCTCGCGATCACTTCTTTCCCCGTCCGGCGTTCTGCCGGTGTCCAAGCACCTCGTGAGTGGAGTTCACATGGATCCCAAGTCTCTCGGTGACCGAGCGGATGCGGCCGCGCACGCCTTCGGGTCGGCGATGGAGAAGCTGGTGGGCGTTGTTCCCGGCGCCACCGGCCGCAGAGGCCCCCAGGGCACTCTCCTCGCCCTCACCCGCTCGCACATACCCGCCCTGAACGTCGTGATGAGCACGGCGAGGAAGCCGGACGCGGGGGAGTGCGCAGATCTGGCCGCTGTGGCCGCCGAGGAGGCTGGCCGGCACGGGTTCCCCTGGAGCATCCGCCTGCGCGGCGGCCCGGACGACGCGATCGTGCGCAAGGCCGGTGAGTACGGGCTGACCCGCAAGTCCGAGCAGCCCTTCATGGTCATGCCGCTGACGGGCGGATCCGTGCTCCCGCCGGAAGGCGGACGGGTGCGGGTGCGGGCGCTGAGCGGTGCCGAGTACAACGAGTTCGCCCAGGTGCTGGCCGCGGGGTTCGGCGCACCTCCGGTGATCATCTCCAGCCTGTACACACCGGCTGTTCTGGACGCGCAGGGGATCACCGCCTACGTGGCCGAGGCGGACGGGGTCGCCGTGGCCGCGGGTCTGGGGGTCGTGGTCGAGGGCCACCTCGGCGTCATCAACGTCGCCACGACACCGCAGCACCGCGGCAAGGGCCACGCCCGGGTTGTGGTGGAGAAGATTCTTTTGGACGGGCGGGCCTCTGGCGCGCACACGGCCTACCTCCACGCGACCGATGAGGCGGTCGGTCTCTTCGAGAGCCTCGGCTTCCGCACCGCGGAGACGTGGACCTCGTTGATCGGATCCTGACCGCCGCCTGTCCCGCGTCGTGAGACCCGGCACCGTGGGCGTCGTCACCGGCGACGCCCACGGTGCCGGACGCAGAACCGGCCAGGTACCCGCACCACACAGGTGTGCGGAGCGGCATGATGCGCCGGGCGGCGTCAGCCCTGGAACTTCGCCATGTCGCCGACGAAGCGGTAGCGGACCTGGGAGCGGTGCAACTCCGGGATGGCCCTGGTGAGGCCCCTGGCGTGGGGCGAGCGAGCCGTCATGTGGCGGCCGGCGAGATCCGACCGAGCCCTTGCGCCGGAGCGCCCGAGCGCGATCCGCCGTCTTCGCAGGAACGAGCTCATTGTTCGGGGCTCATCGGCGCGTTCATCGGGAGCCCTGGCATCTCAGGGCTCCCGCGTGAGCGGCTGTGCGGGACGTCAGCGTGCGAACTTCTCGATGGCCGCCGGGGTGACGGGGGTGAAGAAGTTGACGAGGTTGCCGTCGGGATCGCGGAACAGCAGCGACCGATTGCCCCAGGGCATCGTGGTGGGCTCGGTGACGAAGTCTGTGACGAAGTCGGTCAGGTTCTGGTGAACGCGGTCCACGTCGTCGACGAGGAACTCGGCGATCACGCTGTGGTTGTCCGCCGGGCGGGCGGAGCCCGGGGCGAACAGCGGAACGGTGCGGGTGCTCGCGATCGCGAGAGTGGCGCCCGTGGTCTGGAGTTCGGCGAAGTCCGGGGTGGCCCACTTCGCCCGAACCCCCGTGGCTCGCTCGTAGAACTCGACGAGGCGCGCGACGTCGCCGGTGATGATGCGAATCGAGACGAAGTCCATGGAAATCTCCTGTGCCGTGCTGGAGGTGTGCACGTCGCAGGCTAGGAGAAATAGGGGACGGAATCGGTCCTGTATTGGCGCTAGGCTGTGAACATGCCTCGCCCCACCGGCCGCGTACTGACCCTTTTGGAGCTGCTGCAGTCGGGCGGCACCCGGACGGTGGCGGAACTCGCCGACCGGCTCGGCGTCGAGGGCCGCACAGTACGGCGGTACGTGGGGCAGCTGATCGACCTCGACGTGCCCGTGGAATCGGTGCGCGGACGCTACGGCGGATACCGGCTCGCCCCCGGGTACCGCCTGCCTCCGCTCATGCTCAGCGACGACGAGGCGCTGGCCGTTTTGCTCGGACTCGTCGCCGGCCGCCGGACAGGGCTGACGACGACGGAGCGTACGGCGAGCGAGACGGCATCGGCGAAGATCCGGCGGGTGCTGCCCAAGCACATCGCCCGTCGGCTCGACCTCCTCCTGGAGACTCTCGCCTTCACGGATCAGCCCGGTGAGTTCGACACCCCGGACGCCGAGGTCCTGCTCGCCATCGCCGATGCGGTGCGCCACCGCAGACCGCTGTCGGTCCGCTACACCGACCGCGACGGACGGCGCAGCGAACGCACGCTGCACGCGTACGGCATCGTCGCCCATTCGGGCCGGTGGTACGTGACGGGCGAGGACGCCCGGATCGGCGAGGACCGCACCTTCCGGCTCGACCGCATCGCGGACGCGAGACCCCTGCCCGGCTCATTCGAAGCACCCATGGGCCCCGGTCCGGCACACCGCGTGTTGTCAGGGTTCGCCACGGCCGAGTACCGGCACGAGGTGATCTTGCGGGTCCACGGGACAGCTGAGCAGGTCCGCGCCCACCTTCCCGCCAGTGTCGCGAACCTGGACGAGTACGAGCCCGAGCCCGCGGCAGGCCAGGACCGGGCGGACGAACGCTGGTTGCGCGTCGAGCTACGGGTGGAGCGGCTCGACTGGTTGCCTCGGGTACTCGCGACCCTCGACCGGCCGTTCGTCATCGAGCGCCCCGAGGAACTGCGCGACCTCGTCATCTCGCTCGCCGATCGCCTCGCGTCCTACGCCCGTCGAGCCTGACGGCTACCTGCGGGGTCGCTCACGCCGCCGGCCGGCCGGCGGCGACTCCGTACGCGCTTCCAGTCCACCGTGACCTTCCTGCTGCTCCGACGAGCAGCAAGAAGGTCGCGGAAGCGGTGGCGGTGCCGCCCCCACGCGGGACCCACCGCCGGGTCGAGCGCGGCCACACCCGTGGACTCACGATGAACCCCTGGAACAGCGTGGACGGTCAGGAACTCAGCAAGCCGACCAGGTCGGTGGCCACTTGACGGTCGATCGGCGCCGGAACGGCCTGCACTCCGGGGGCCAGCCGATTCTCCGCCGCCGCGGTGAGAGCCGCCAGGCTCCTGGCCTGAAGAGTGAGTCCGAGGTCCATGGCCTGGATGGGGTTCCCCTTGGCGGCCGTCAGGTTGATCATCTTGGTGTCGGCCAGGACGATGACCTCTCTCCCGTCCTTCAGACGGTGGACGGCGCGTTCGTGGCCGCCGGCTCCCAGACGCTCGACTGTCGACGTACGGCCGGACAGGGCCGCGGTGTCGAGCTCCCAGGGCATGTGCCCGACGCCGGCGATCACCGTGCCGTCCGCGAGAACGTCCAGTTCCGCCGCGCCGATGACACCGGGATGCCCGGTGGCGAGGAAGAGGAGCTGGGTCTCGGGCAGGAGATCGTTCAGCGCTCCCGTCGCATGCCCTGCCATGACGGCTTCGAGCGCGCGATAGGGGTCGACGTCGGCCACGGAGACGCGGGCGCCGAGTTTGGCGAGGGTGTCGGCCACTCCCTTGCCGCACGGCCCGTAGCCGACGACGGTCGCCCGTGCTCCGGGGAGCATGAGGTTGGTGGCGTTCATGAAGCCTTGCACGACACTCTGCCCGACGCCGTACTCGTTCTCGACCAGCAGCTTGAGGCGGCTGTCGTTGATGACGATCACCGGAAAGCCTGGTTGGGTGTCCCAGGAGCGGATGCGCAGGCCGCCGGTGGTGGTCTCCTCGGTGGCTCCGATGAGGGAAGGCAGACCGCCCCGTGCGAGCACGCCTGCGATCAGGTCGCCTCCGTTGTCGAGGATCAGGTCGGGCTCCGAGTCCAGCACACGGGCAATGTTGTCGCGGTGCTGCTCCAGGCTGTCCGAGCGCTGGCCGACGACGTGCACGCCCGCGTCCCGCAGGGCCGCGGCGGTGGCTTCCTGAGTCGTGCCCGGGGAACCGGTGAGCGTGACATGTGCGCCGGCCTGGGCCAGGTGGGACACGAGCACAGCGGTCTTGGGCTCGATGTGGAGGCAGATGCCGATCCGCCGGCCGGCGAAGGCGCTGGAGTGGGTCTGCATGGTGGCGGCGAGCAGCGGCATGTGGCGAGCGGCCCACCGGGTGTCGTCGTGAGAGATCGCGAAGCGCGCAGCGGAGAACTGGGACATGACAGGTTCCTTGGCTGTGAGATGGGAACGTTGGTGCGTGCACTCGGTGCACGAGGTTGCATGGATGCGAACCAACGCTTCAGCCGTAGAACTCACTGCGGTAGGAGTGGTCGCCGAAGATGCACAGGCGGCGGCTTCTTCCGATCATGTTCATCGGGGCCTCCCTCCTGTGGAAACGGTCACGGCAGCCCTCAGGCGACGAAGGCACATCGTAAGTTACACGTATAACTAGTCGCAACAGCCGCTTGCGCGAGGACGTGCCGCCTCGCCTTGGTCGGGGGCCCGGACGCGCCAGTCTCGGGCAGCGCTGTGGACTTCGGCCTCTGCCTCGGCGCCGCATCGCCACGCCGGGCATGGGCCCGGGACCGCGCCGGCCCGGGCCCGCCCGCTGCACCTGTCGACGACGCCTGCCGTGTGCTCACGCGCGTTGGGCATGCCTCCGCGCTCTGGCACGTGAGCCGGGTCGGCCGCGCTACCCGTTCTCGATGAAGGTCGCCGTGGCGAGACCGATCACGACAGCAGTGGCAGTGGCGGCGGCCCCGGCCGAGATGGCGGAGTAGGCGCCGAGTTCGCCGACCGCGCCGGCGACCGTGCCCACGGCGAACCCGACGTTCGCCGAGGCCGAGGCGATGATCGCAATCACCGTCCCTCTCGACGAGCGGTGGTGGTGTGCCCTGTGCGGTGTACCGTCCACGAGGAACTCCTTTGTCAAGGCGCGGGCAAGTTCGTACCCGGCCCACCGGCCAAGGTGCGAGAGTCAGCCGGTGGGCCGTTCTTGTGATGAGGCTAGGAGGGGGTCGTGCGGGACCGAGATCCGAACCTCACGCTCCGTCAGCCGAGATGGCCGCCTGTCACCCCCTGGCGGCGGCATCCTGCGGTCACTCCCGGTGGCACGGCGAAGCGCCGACCTGCGATGGCGATATGCAGCCCCCGGCGCAGAGAGTCGGTGGCCCTGCTGCGGACGTACCGGAGGGGCCACGGCTGGGGGAGTTCCCGCTCCACGGGTCGGCGCGGCAGCGATGAGGATCTTCAGGCGGCGAACATGACGAGCTGCCATACCTGATCAGGTGGCTCGTTGCCAGTGAACGCGCCGTCCACGACGGCCGGTTCCAGGCCTGACGACAGCGGACGTCAGGGTGCGCCGGCGCGGCGTCGCGCGCATCTTCCGCCAGTCCTCGACGGTCTCCCGGACGTCGGAAAGGGCCCGTCGCCGGTCCGTCGTGATCTGCTTCAGGTCGTCTCGGTCGGTCTCACGGTCGATCTCCACGTGGATCCACGACTCGACCGGCACGTCGTGCGGCACGCCGGCGGCTTGCCGTCACATCGCGGCGCGCCGGCATCTGCGGGTGGACGGCGACGTGGATCGCGCTGACGTGACAGCTCGTAGGCGACATGGTCGACCGGGAACGGCACGTCGTCGGTGACGAATTCGACGACGGTGTGGCTGCGCGGCCGGCCGTTCTCCTCCACCGGGAGAGCGGGGAATGGCAGGCTGCGGCCGCGGAGGCTCGCCGCCGGCAGGTCGCCGGCCACGCGGCGTGGTCGGCCGCGCCCCTGGCCGACCCTTCGACGCGCTCCGAGGTCGGCGAAGACGCATGCCGGGTGCCGAAGGCCCGTCGCGTCATCCGCGCAGAAGTGGCGGGCCCGCGCACCGGTCTGCCGACAACCCGCTTCCGAGCGGCGGCCCCGAGGTGCTCGGACGGCCGTTCGCGGCGGCGCGGTGCGGCGGTCGGTGACGTCCGAACTGTGGTGCGGCGATCGGGTGTGCGCGTTACGGTGCCCGGATGACATTCGAAGACCATGACGAGTCTGCCCCCCGCACGAACGACGCCTGGGCCGACGCCCTGGCCCGCGCCGTACAACTCGCGCTCACCACGCTGCGGTCGGCTCCCTCGGAGGCGGAGCTGTGGGACGCGACGGCCGGCTCGTTGGAGTGGACGTGCTGGGAGACGGCCGAGCACCTGGCGGACGACCTGTTCTTCTACGGGATGCAGATCGGGACGCCCGGCCTGCCGGCCGGAACCTATGTCCCCTTCGGGATGCACCGCCAACGGCCCGAAGGGCCGCTCAACAACCTCCAGGCCGATCGGGAGGCGGGCCCGTCCGGGCTGCTGACGGTCCTGGAGGCGTGCGGTGCGATGCAGGTCTCCCTTACTCGCACGACTCCCTCGTCGGCGCGCGCCCACCACACCTTCGGTACCTCGGACCCGGCTGGTTTCGCGGCGATGGGCATCGTCGAGACCCTTGTCCACACTTACGACATCACAGCAGGCCTCGGCTTGGAGTTCACCGCCCCCGACGACCTGTGCGCACTGGTCCTCGGAAGGCTCTTCCCGCATGTGGAGAGCGACGAGGAGCCGTGGCCGACGCTGCTGTGGGCCACCGGGCGGGGTGACCTCCCGGGGCGGGAGCACGTGGAGAAGTGGCGCTGGTACGGGGAGGTCCGCGAGGCGGAGTGAGGCTCCTCGCGCTCGGAAGCAGGGAGGCGAGGAGTAGCGCGCGTCAGCGAGGACTCCGTGCCGAGCCTGCACCCGCGGGCCCCGACCGTGAGGGAGATCTCCCGGGCCGGGCTCCGTCGAGGTGGCGCGTGGGTGGCAGCCGGTCCGGCGCGGGGGAGCACACCTGAACCCTGTGAGAAGCACTACCGATCATGGCTAGCGGGAGCTAGCATCGCTGCATGGCCAAGACGCAGCTGAACGTCCGGCTGGACGAGGACACGGTGGAGGCGGCCCGCCAGGCGGCGGGGAACCGGCACATGTCCCTCCAGGAGTACATCGAGCACCTGGTGAAGTCCGACACCGATCCCGTCCGGAAGGCGTTCCTCGCGTCCGCGGCGAACGTGATCGAGGAGTTCGGGGACCTCATCGAGGAGCGCGTGCGTGAACCTCGCGGTTGACCTCGGCTGGATCCTGAGCGTTGCGAGTCAGGCGGGGGAGGGCGATCCGGCCCCCGACGACTTCGGCGTGCCCCTGTCGGCGGTGGAGCGCCACAAGGCCCAGTTGTTCGACCGGGACGTCTACGACGGGCCGGTGGCACGGGCGGCGGCGCTGGCGCACTCCCTAGGGCGTATGCGGTGGCTGGAGCGGTCGAACATGACGGTCGCCGTGGCGGTGACGGTGGCGTATCTGCAGGCCGCCGGCCGCGAGGTGAAACCGACCTGGGACGAGGTGCGGGCTCTGGTCGACGAGTTGCGCGACGAGGCGTGCACCGTGCAGAGCCTGGCGGCGCTGCTGCGGGCGTGGCCCGCCTGAGGCAGTGCCGCAGAGGACCGCGGCCCAGAGAGGGCTGCGGTCCTCTGCGCGAGGGGAAGGCCTCGCAGGGGTACGGGTGGGCCGGTCCCCGACAACCCACCGGGGAGACCGAGACGGCATGTGCCCCTCCACCCGGAGGGTCGCCACCGGCAGCGCTCCACGGTGCCGGGCAGGTGCTCATCCGTGGCCGGGAGGCTGTGTGCCGCCCGGTACCTGGGCGAGGAAGGCCCGGGCGGCCGGGTTGAGCGGGCGGTCGTCGGGTTCGGCCAGGCCGGCGTGGTGGACGGGGCGGTGCTGCTCCACGGCAAGGAAGCGGACCCCGGGAACGCCCTCGGAACGGACCTGTTCAGCGAGATGCGGCTGACCCTCGCCGCCATGGCCTCAGCACGGACGAGCGCTGGCCGTTCTCCGTATGCGCATGATGGTTCGGTCCGTCTCAGGCCGTCGCGGAGCGGTCAGTGCCGGGACGGGGCGACGCAGCGGAAGCTGGAGGCCTTGTCCGGGTCGCCGTGGCCGTCGTAGCGGGAGACTGCCGGGTAGCTGCACAGGTCACGGCTGACCTCCTGCCCGGCGGAGTCGACCAGGGTGGCGGGCAGCGTCTTGGGGGCCTTGCCGTGCTCGACCCAGGTCCTCAGCGCACCGAGGTCGTCGGTCGTGCCGTCGCCCGAGTTGAGGCCGCAGTGGACCGTCGCCGGGGCGAGGAAGAGGCGGTAGAAGTCGTCGACCTTCTTGGCGCCGTCCATCGTCCGCTCGAGGTCCTTGCGGTACGCGACCGTGCCCTGGGCCGGGATGAACTGGTCGGCCTGGCCGTGCCAGCTCAGGAGCTTGCCGCCGGAGTCACGGAAGGCGGACAGGTCGGGGTCGTCGGTGCCGATGACCTTGTCGTACTCGGCCTCGGACTGCCGGAACAGCTGGGTGAACCGGTCGTACGTGATCGTCGACACGTCGAACGACGGCTGCTTCTTCACCCATGTGGTGACCCAGAACTCGGGCACGGGGAACGGAGCGCCCTTGACGTCGCCGCTCGCGTCGGGGCCGGTGACGCCGGCCAGGGCCGACAGGTCGGCCCCGACCGGGACGCCGGGCCACAGCTTCTTGCCCGACGGGGTGCGGGGGCCGTCCCATATCTTGCGGACCACGGCCGCGTCGGCGGCCGTGATGGTCAACTCCTCGCCGGCGCAGACGACCTTGGTGCCGATCAGCCGACGCGGGTCGAAGTCACATCGGGCCGGGTCGTTGACCAGGCCGTCCTTGAGGCCGTCGCGCGGGTCGCACGCCTTGACGGCGGCGTCGGTGAAGACCTTGAACTCGCAGGCCGTCGGGTAGGTCTTCTCGTTGTTCATGACGACTTGCGGCCACAGGGTGGCGACCTCGAACTCGTCCCAGTTGACGGCGGGCGCCTTGGCGAGGATGCCGTCGTAGTCGTCGGGGTGGCGCTGGGCCTCCATGTAGCCCTGGCGTCCACCGGTGGAGCAGCCGTTGAAGTACGCGTAGGCGGCGCGCTTGCCGTAGACGTGGCCGACGACCTGCTTCCCGACGACCGCCGCCTCGTGCTGGGAACGGGAGGCGAAGTTCTTGAGCAGCGCGATGTCGACCTGCCCGTCGTCGTTCAGCGCCCAGTTGACGTCGAGGACGTCGCCGACGCCCGCGTCGGTGGTTGTGACGGCGTAACCGTTCTTGACCGCGGTGGCCATCCCGGTGCCGTTGTCCCCGGCCGCGTACGCACTGCCGCCGAGGGCCTGGAAGCGGCCGTTCCAGTTGGTGACGGGCAGCCAGGTCCGCACGTTGGCGAGGTCGTTGTCGCCGGGGTGGGTCAGGGTGACCGTCACCTCGCAGTAGGCGGGCACGCCGGTGACCGTGCCGCCCAGGAGTCCGCTTCCGTGAACGGTGCCACCCTCCTTGCGGGCCGCTGTCACGGACTCCACTGCGGTACCGGCCGGGGCCTTCACGGACGGCGTCGCGCAGGTCGGCGCCGCGGCACCGGAGCCGTTCCCGGGCTCGGCGGACGCGGTCGGCAGGTAGACCGCCGCGGCCAGCGGCACGCAGGCGGCGAGGACGGTCAGAGCTCGTTTCATGGGTTTCCGTTCAAGTGACTCGGGGTGCGCGGGAGGTGGCAGCGCAAGGGGAGGGCTGGGGAGTGGTGCCCGGTTCGGCGAAGACCGAGACAGGCCGTATCACCGATTAAGCAGGTGACGGGGTGAGGTGTGACGCGAACGCAGGGGGTGAAGGCTGGGGTTGGCGACGGAGGTCGCCGGCAAGGCGTGCTTGTCGGGGGCGGTGGTGGCCTGGTGCCGTCGGCACGGCAACGGCGCGACCGTCCCGGAGCGCCGGAGTCGGTCAGCCGTCGCTCCCGTTCGATGCCAAGAGCTGCAGGCGCGGCTACGCATTCGAACGCTGCTTCAACGCCTGCGGCGGCTGGGGCCCGACCCCCGCCAGGCTCGCGACCTGCCACCGTCACGGGCTGGCTCAGGGGGTGAGCGGCGCCGTTGTCCTTCCGGCGCCTCGTTTACCGCGCGCCGGCCGGCATTCTGTGTCACGCTCGAGGTTCGCCTTGGTGACGTAGCCTCAGAATTTGTTCTGGCGGACCTCAGTTCGTGGCGGCGAGTGCGGACACGATGTCCTTGGTGGTGCCCGTCTCGGCGATGCGCGGATAGATCCTGGCGATGGTGTGGTCGTGCGCGACGCCGTCGGTGTCGGTCACGGCGTCGAGCGCGACCGTGACGTTGTAGCCCTGCTCGTGGGCGTCGCGGGCTGTGGACTCCACGCCGCTGCTGGTGGCGATGCCGGTGATGACGACCTGCGTCACGGCCCGCGCGCGCAGCCACTCGTCCAGGCCGGTCTTGGTGAAGGCACTGCGTGCGTGCTTGGTCACGAAGTGGTCGCCCGCGCCGGCGTCCAGCTCGGGGGCGAGTTCGGTCCACTCCGGGCTCGGTGTGGGGAAGCGTGCGCCGAGGTCGTTGCGTCCGGCAGGGCCGCCTGCGACGTTCACCAGGACGACGGGCAGGCCGCGGCGACGGAATTCCGCGAGCAGTTCGGCGTTCCGGGCGAGTATGTCGGCGGCCGGGTGCGCGAGGGGCAGCTTGAGGATGCCGTTCTGGAGGTCGACGACGATCAGGGCGGGCTTCGGGTCAAGGGTAGTGACAGGCATGTCTCTCCTTGGTGGGGTGCTTGGCCTGCGGGTGTTTCGGGGAGGTCGGGCTCCTGCGGGGAGGCCGTTGGGCACGCCCGTGTGCGCCGGTCGTCCTTCGCGGGCCGTCCGGCGCGCAGGCCCTGCCGTGAACGGTTGGAGTGCCTCCGGGGTTCTGGTGCCGACTGCGGGGCGACAGGGTGAGGCTTGCGCTACCCCTTTTGATCTGTCACTCGACTGTAGCACTTGTGGAATGAGGTTCCACCCCTGTGGGACATGCGCGCTTGCTTGCGGCGTGGATGCGCAAGTTGTGGCGTGCGCCGCTTGCGGGTCGGGCTCCGGCCGCCCTCGCCGAGCGGGTCGACCCTGGCCGGGCGTTTCGTCGAAGGAGTCGGCCACGGCAGACGGCCGGCCCTGGGCACGCCAGACGACGCGCCGCCGCCGCCGCGGTGCTGGCGGCGCGGTCCGGCGACCCGGGCGTGGCGCGTCCGCGCGGAATCGCCTGCCGGGGATTCGCGGCAGCCGGTGTGTCAGGACGCTCCGAGGCCGTGCAGCAGGGTGTCGACGACGACGTCCGCCGCCTGCGCGGGGCTCAGGTCGGGCAGTTGCCGGGCGACCAGGTGCATGAGCTGGGGCAGCAGCGCATTCGTCCATCCCCCTGCGAGACCGGGGCGCAACAGGCCTTCGCCGGTTGCGCGTTCGAGGAAGGCGTCGACCTCGCGGACCGAGGCCTCGCGGCGCGCGTGGACGCTGTCGTCGGTGAGCATGCGGGCGAGGTCGACGGGCCAGGTGCGGTTGACGGCGATGATGTTCTCGACGTAGCGGTGCAGGGCGACGGCTACGGGGGCCTCGCGCAGCCGGGCGTCCTCGATGGCGTGCTCGATGGCCGTAAGGCGGGCTTCGTAGATGGCCGCGAGGAGTTCGTCGCGGGACGTGAAGCGGCGGTAGACGGTGCGCCGGTCCACGCCCGCCTCGGTGGCGATGCTCGCGATGCTCACGCCTGGATCGGCGGCGAGCATGCGCGCCCCGGTGGTCAGGACGGTTTCCAGATTGCGTGCTGCGTCGGCTCTCACCGGAAGGAGTCTAACGGCCGAGTGTGAAACCTATGACATCTAACGCCTCTCAGTCGTAGAGGGCTGCGCTATAAGTGCTACATTGCTGTGGCAGATAGTGTTGGTAGTGCCATCCCGTGGGCTCCATTGGTCAACGGCGGATGGCACAGCGTCCCTGCGCACCACTCCCGGAAAGGCACGTATCGATGTCGACATCACACGAGTCCCCATCACCCGCGCTCCGCGGCGTCGCAGCGCCGATGAGCGCGCTGATCCTGGCCGTCCTCCTCGCGGCCCTGGACCAGACGATCGTCTCGACCGCGTTGCCCCGCATAGCGCAGGACCTGAACGGATTCGACGACATAGCGTGGGTCAGCGCCGCGTACCTTCTCGCGTCGACGGCCGCGACTCCGCTGTGGGGCAAGCTCGGCGACATGTTCGGCCGCAAGCGGCTGTACCTGGCCGCGACCTCGGTCTTCCTGGCCGCCTCGGTGCTCTGCGGCCTGGCACAGAACCTGCCCGAGCTGATCGGCGCCCGCGTTCTTCAGGGCGTGGGCGGCGGCGGCATGATCGTACTGACCTTCGCCCTCGTCGGGGACATCGTCGCCCCGGCCGAACGCGGCCGCTACCAGGGCATGTTCGGTTCCGTCTACGGCGTCGCCAGCATCGTCGGCCCCCTACTGGGCGGCGTCTTCACCGACCAGCTGTCCTGGCGGTGGGCCTTCCTGGTCAATCTGCCCGTCGGTGTCGTCGCCCTGCTCATCGCGGCGCGGTCGCTGCCCGCGGCGACCCGGGGCGCCAAGGCCCGCATCGACTATCCCGGTTCCACCATCCTGGCCGCCATCGCCACGGGCCTCGTTCTCGTCACGTCCTTCGGCGAGCGCTGGGGCTGGGGCTCACCGGCCATCGTCGGCCTGATCGCGGCGACCGTCGCGCTGGCCATGCTGCTGGTGCCGGTGGAGCGCCGCGCCGCCGCCCCGGTCCTGCCGCCGGCGATGTTCACCTCCCGGACCGTCGTCTTCTCCTCGCTGATCGGGTTCTTCGCCAACGCCGCGATGTTCGCCGTGCTGGTCTACCTGCCGACCTACCTCCAGATCGTCCACGGGGTCTCGGCCACACTCTCCGGTGTCCACATGCTGCCCCTGGTCGCCGGCCTGGTCGCCAGCCAGTCCCTGGCCGGTCGCTGGGCCGCACACGTCGGCCGGCTGCGGATGATCCTTCTGGCGGGCCTGCTCGCCAACCTCGCCGGCCTGCTGCTGCTGGGCACCATCGGGGCGGCCACCGGCACCCTCGTGCTCAGCGTCTACTTCCTGATCACCGGCGCAGGCATCGGCATGGTGCCCATGGTCGTGCTGACCACGGTGCAGAACAGCGTGCCCGCCACCGATCTCGGAGCCGCCAGCGCCGTGGTCACCTTCGCCCGCTCCATCGGCGCGGCCTTCGGTGTCGCCGTCTTCGGCAGCTTCCTCAGCACCGGCTTCGCCGACCGCACCCGCGGCCTCCCGGCGGGTGGCGGCTTCGACGCCACCCGCCCCGACACCATCGGCCGGCTGCCCGCGACCCTGCGCGACAGCGCACTGGACGCCTTCGCCCACGCCACGGCCACCGGATACCTGTGGATCGCCCCCACCCTCGCTGTGGGCATCGTCCTCGCCCTCTTCCTCAAGCCGGCACGGAAGGCCGGTGACCGCGCCGACGTCCCCGGCTCCGCCGACGACGCCGTCCCGGCCGCCTGAGCCGGACGACGACGCGCCCTGGTCCAGGCGGCCGGGGGCGGATCCACCCGGGGCAAACCGCACCGGCCGGGAGGAGCGGCTCTGCCTGGACACCTCTCTGTGCGGCCTCGCCCGAGACCGGACGGGAACGACCGGCGGCCTGGTTCAGGCCGCGGCCCACCGGAGGAGCTGCGGCGCGATATCGCGGATGGGCACCTCGCCCGCATGACGCCGCGCATCAGGATCGCGGCGTCCTCCGGCCGGCAGGTCAGGGTGTGGCCGTTGACACCCAGGAACCGCGGTGAGCCGTCCGAACCGGCCGTCGGAGTCCGACCCTTCCGGGCCTTCGTGGTCCGGCAGCACTGAGGGCTCAGGACACCCCCGCCGCGTCCACCAGGGCAGTGGCGGTGGCAGTGGCCAGTCCGCCCAGGCTGCGGGCCTGGGCCATGGCGCGGGCGCTGGAGCCGTCGAAGACGACGGTGAGCTGGTGGGCGAGCAGGTCCGGGTCGTGGGCGCCACCCCGACGGGCCTCTTCGCGGAAGAAGTCGGTGAGCGCGTCCTTGTAGCGTCGGGCGACCACGCTGGCGGGGTGCTCGGAGTCCTTGAGCTCGAACGCGGTCGCCAGGAAAGGGCAGCCCAGGTAGTCCGGTGACGCGGACAGCGACTCGAGCTGCTTGAAGACGTGCATGATGCGATCGCGCGGCGGCAGGTCGGCGTCGGGGGCGGGCAGCAGCCCGCTCAGGTATCCGGAACCGGCGCGGTCCAGGCTTGCGGCCAGGACGTCGTCCTTGCTGGTGAAGAGCTGGTACATCGACCGCTTGGAGACTCCGGCTGCCCGGCACAGCGCCTCGATGCCGATGTTGACGCCCTCCCGGTAGAAGAGCCCGGCCGCGGCATCGAGGAGCCGCTCGCGAGTCGGAGCCGTCGCCGCGGCTGTCACAGACGGGGCGGGTGCGCTGGAAGTCATGGAAGCGAGTCTACGCCGCGTGTTGCCGCATGGAAACCGATCGGTTTACAGTGGTGGAAACCGATCGGTTTCCGCCGTCGGACGTCACGCTGGGAGCAGATTCATGACCGCAATCGCAGGCTCTACCGTTCTCGTCACCGGAGGCAGCCGGGGCATAGGTCGGGCCCTGGTCGAGTCCTTGTACGACCGAGGGGCGAAGAAGGTGTACGCCACCGCCCGCGACCCCCGCACCGTCACTCACCCCGGGGCAGTGGCGCTGGCCCTGGAGGTCACCGACCCCGCGTCGGTGGCCGCCGCGGTGGAACAGGCACCGGACGTCGCCATCCTGATCAACAATGCCGCGGGCGCCGTAGCGGCATCGTTCCTGACCTCGCCGGTGGAAGACGTACGCCGCGAGTTCGAGACCAACTTCTACGGCCCCCTGCAGATGACCCGGGCCTTCGCCCCGGTCATCGAGGCCAACGGCGGCGGCCACCTGCTCAACGTGCACTCGGTCCTTTCCTGGGTCGCGCTCTCCGGTTCCTACAGCGCGTCCAAGGCCGCGCTCTGGTCGCAGACCAACTCGCTGCGCCTGGAGCTGAAGCCGCGCGGCGTCAACGTCACCGGGCTGCACGTCGGTTACGTGGACACCGACCTGGCGGCGCACGTCGACGCGCCGAAGGCGTCGCCGAGCGACGTCGCGGAGCAGGCGCTGGACGGGATCGAAGCCGACGCCTACGAAGTGCTGGCCGACGAGCTCTCCCGCCAGGTCAAGGCGGGCCTGGCAGCCGACCTCGCCTCCTTGTACCCGCAGCTGGCCGGCTGACCGGGGCACCCCACCGCGATGCCTTCGGGCGCATCGATGAGCCTGTTGTCCGGGACGCGCGGCAGTCGACCCGAGCGGTGCGGACAACGCCGTAGGGGGACGTCGTCGGGTCCGGTGTGGATTGTGCTCCGCGAAACTGCGGGCTTCGCGCGGCGGGCGGTATGCCGAACGTGCCGCCCTCGCGGACGTGTCACGCGCACATCGAGCGAGAACGAGCGGGCCGCACCACGTGCATCCGGGACGCGTGGCCGGTCTTCATGCGGCAGATTGTCCGCCGATGGATGCGGGCTTCGAGTGTGATGTGTTGCGCTGCGCCGTGGTTCGGCGGCCTTGCGGTCCACAACGGCCAACGGTGTCCGTCAGCCGGCCGCTCCTGCGCCCGCGTCCTTCGCAGCCGGGAAGCCTGATGTCCTGGGCGGAGTCCAACTCGGGGGACTCCTCGCGCTGGCGGACGAGTCCCGCGGAGACGACGGCGACTGGCCGTAGTTCCCGGCCGGCGTTCACGGGGCGCACCCTCCATGTGCCGGCTGAGCCCTTGGATTTCCCCAGCCTCGCATCGACTGGTCGGCGCCTGACCCGTAGCCCCATGTCGAACGGTGATCGCCCCCGGAACCCCAGGGGCGATCACCGCTTGGTGCCCGGCGACGTATGGGCCGAAAGGGAAAGCGCCTGGGCGCCCGCGGCTCCGCCGTGACGCCTTCACGGGTTCCGCGGATGCTGTCGCAGCCCCTTGCCGCAGACCCTGGGCGGGCGAACCGCGCCTACCTGCGGCGACGCGGTATCCGTCGCGCGATTCCGGAGCAGCACGACCAGATGGCCGACCTCGAGCAGCGCGGCTCGCCCAGGGGTCGACGCCGATGCGGTGGAGTGCGGGATCAACCGCCTCGCGCGCCGTCGTGCGGTGGCCACCAGGCACGACAAGCCCTTCGTCCGCTACAGGGCGACCGTGCTGGTCGAGGCCATCAACGGGTGGTGCGGCCCAAGCCGCTATGGAAAGAGGTGATCCCCGTCATCACCGATCCGCGGAGGTTGATCCGGTTTGCGGCCGAGGGCTTGCCAAACAGCATGCGCCGCAGCGAACTTCACGTCACCAGGGCCTGTGTCCGCTGGCGCCGTGACGATCTCGACGATGGAAACGAGCACCCCACGGGCCGATACGGGAAGACGCATGAGTGCGTACCAGGCGCCTTCACGGGCCTCTGCCTGGATCCGTTCATCACCGGCCCCGTGGGCGCGCACCGCGGTCCCGTAAGACGTGCCGCGCCACCCGAAGACGTCGATACCCATCTCGACGCCCGGCTCGCCGGCCGGCTCTCCATGAACGGTGACCTGGGCAAACCGTGCCCGCCGACGTGTCTGGCGCTGCAGCCTGTACTTCCCCTCCACAGCCCATATCCTCGGGACGTGACCCGGAACTGCGAGCCCCATGAGGATTTTCGCAGCAGGCGCTAATGGCGTGTGGCGAGCCGCTCCAGCAGGGCGGCGCTCCGTGCCAGCAATACCCGCTCCTCATCCGTGAGTTCGGCCTCGATGGCCTGTGCGAGCCAACCGGCCCTGCGGCCGCGCTCCGCTTCGAGTGCGGTGCGGCCGGCGTCCGACAACTCGACCAGCGACTTGCGGCCGTCCGTGGGGTGCGCTCGTCGCGTGATCAGGTCCTGCTCCATGAGCAGCCCTACCGCCCGGGCCATCGACTGGGGGCGTACGCGCTGATCGGCGGCGAGGTCGCTGGTGGTCATGGCGCCGTTGCGGTCGAGTGCTCCGAGCACGGCGACCTGGCCGAGCGGAATGCGGTCCTCGTTCTTGACGCGTCGAGTGAGCTTGCCCATCGCGGTGCGCAGGTCGGCGGCGATGGCGGCGGCTTCCGGGGTGGGCATAGGGCACTTTACCTCGTTGGCCAGCAGAGCTGAGCACCTTGCCTGCACAGCAATGCTGTACAGCAAAACTGCGCAGCATTGCTGTATTGTCTGTCGTTGTCGGGCTCAGCGCCAGCGTTGTCGCAGCCGGGGCCACGGCATACGACAACGGAAGGACCTTCCATGTCCGTCAAGGCAGCCGGAACAGTCGACGCCGCCATCGAGACCGTCACCGCCCGCCGGATCATCGACAGCCGTGGCAACCCCACGGTCGAGGTCGACGTCGTCCTGGCCGACGGATCCCTGGGACGCGCGGCTGTCCCCTCCGGTGCCTCCACCGGTGCCCGGGAGGCCGTGGAACTGCGTGACGGGGACTCCGCGCGGTGGCACGGCAAGGGAGTCGACCGCGCGGTGGCCCACGTCAACGGTGAGATCGCGGCGTCCGTGCGCGGCCGGAACGCCGGAGACCAGGCGGCACTCGACGCCGCGCTGATCGCCCTGGACGGAACCGCCACGAAATCCCGACTCGGCGCCAACGCGATCCTCGGTGTATCCCTCGCCGCCGCCAAGGCCGCCGCCGCGGCCCACCGCCAGCCCCTCTACCGCTACCTCGGGGGCGCCGACGCCCATCTCCTGCCGCTGCCGATGATGAACATCGTCAACGGGGGCGCCCACGCCGACAACCCGCTGGACTTCCAGGAGTTCATGATCGCGCCCGTGGGGGCCCACACCTTCGCCGAGGCCGTCCGCATGGGCAGCGAGGTGTTCCACACCCTGCGCCGCGACCTGCTGGCGGCGGGGCACTCCACGGGCGTCGGCGACGAGGGCGGCTTCGCCCCCGGGCTGCGTACCGCCGAGGAGGCCCTCGACTTCGTGATGACCGCGATCGAGCGCACCGGTTACCGCCCCGGTGAGGACGTCGGTTTGGTCATGGACCCGGCGTCGTCGGAGTTCTTCCGCGAAGGGGTGTACGACTACGCGGGGGAGGGGGTGCGCCGCACTCCCTCCGAGCACGCCGACTACCTGGCCAAGCTCATCGACGCCTACCCGGTCGTCTCCATCGAGGACCCGATGGCGGAGAACGACCTGGACGGATGGCGCGAGCTGACCGCCCGCGTCGGCGACCGCTGTCAGCTCACCGGCGACGACGTGTTCTGCACCAACGGGACGCTGCTACGCGAAGGCATTCGTTCCGGCGTCGGCAACTCGGTCCTGGTCAAGGTCAATCAGATCGGGACCCTGACCGAGGCGCTGGCCGCAGTGGAGCTGGCCCACGAGGCGGGCTGGACGGCCGTCATGTCGCACCGCTCGGGTGAGACGGAGGACACCACCATCGCGGACCTGGCGGTGGCGACCGGCTGCGGGCAGATCAAGACCGGTTCGCTCTCCCGCTCCGACCGCACGGCGAAGTACAACCAGCTGATCCGCATCGAGGAGGAGCTGGGCGGAGCGGCACGCTTCGCGGGGCGCTCCGCACTCTCGTGGGGCGTGAAGAGCGCACAAGGGTAGACGCCGCGCCGGTCCCCCGATCACGATCGGGGGACCGGCGCGTTCCGGGTTCGGGCAGAGAGCAGCATCGGCGGCGTCCCGCCGGGCGAGCTCCACGCGCGCTTCGTCGGCGTCGACAACCAGGAGGCGGTGACGGTGCACTGAGGGAGTCCGACGGAGGGTGACTGTGTCGGCGCGACGTTCTCCGGGCGCGACGCCGTCGGCTCGGACAGCTCGCGGGGTTGGCCGTGTGCCGCTGGTTGCGGCAGTGCGTGTGGCACCGGCGTCCAGGGCCGCCGACCGTGGGCGTGATCCCGCGGGTCGTTTTTCGCGGCGGGGTCGCCGGTCAGGCGTTGTAGCCGCCGTGGGCGTCCAGCACTGCCCCGGTGACGTACGAGGCGGCGGGGCTTGCCAGGAAGGCGATGGCCGCGGCGATCTCCTCCGGGCGCCCCATGCGCTGGAGGGAAAGAGAGCTGACCAGGGCCTTGAGAGTCTCGGGGTCCGGCGGTTCCATGCCACTCTCCATCAGTCCGGCCTCCACGACGTTGGCCGTGATGCCCCGGGGCCCGAGGTCCCGGGCGACACCCATGGTGTACCGCTCGATGCCCGATTTGGTGGCCGCGTAGTCGGCGAGGCCGGGGAGCCCGACGCGGGAACCGAGCCCGGAACTCACGGTGATGATGCGGCCGTCCGCACGCAGCACCCGGGAGGCGGCCCGGATGACGGCGATCACTCCCAGGTAGTTGGTGGCGTGCATACGGTCCAGAGCGGCGGTGTCGGCGTCCGGGTCATCCACCGTGCGTCCCTGTTCCACGGTGATCGCAGCATTGTTGACGAGGATGTCCAGCCGGCCGAAAGCGGCGATCACGTCGTCGATCAGCAGTGACGCCTGGCTCGTATCGGCCTGGTCGGTCCGGAAGGCGGCGGCCTTGACTCCCTTGCCGCGCAGCTCGTCGACGATGGCCTGCGCCGGCTTTTCGGAGCTGACGTAAGTGAAGGCGACATCGGCACCCTGCTCGGCGAGGAGCCGTACGGTGGCGGCGCCCAGCCCGCGGGATCCGCCGGTGACCAGGGCGACCTTGCCGGTGAGTGGCTTGCTCATGCTTCTCTCCTCATCGATCGACTCGGGACTGTCGAAACAAAGTTTGTTACGACAGTCGCAACTATACTGGTTACGACTGCGTTGTCGAACGCAAGTGGTTTCCGTCGAGGGGAGGGGCGCATGAGCGCCAACAGCAGGTTGACGATCGCAGCCCACGCGCTGGCCTGGATCGGCCTCTACCAGCGCCAGGGCAACGATGTGGCCACCTCCGAACAGATCGCGAGCAGCGCGAACACCAATCCTGTGGTGATCAGACGCCTGCTGGGCGAACTGCGTCGAGCCGGTCTCGTGGAGTCCCGGCGGGGGGTGGGTGCGGGCTGGGCGCTGGCGCGCGATCTGGGGTCGATCAACCTGCTCGATGTCTATGAGGCGGTGGAGCCCGGCCCCCTTTTCGCGCTGCACCGAGCCACCCCGGACCACGGGTGCGTCATCGGTCACGGCATCCAGCCGGCGATGCAAGGCGTCTACGACGGCATCGAGGAGACAGTGCGACGCGAACTGTCCCGCGTCTCACTCGAGGACGTGCTCCGGGACGTCCTCGCCACGCCTCGTTGACGGGCGGCCGCGCCTCAGTCGTCGATCGCCTGGTAGGCGGCGGTCCAGAGGTCGTGCCACATCGGCAGCCGCTGGTCACCGGCGTGTGCCCGTTGCATGACGAAGATCGCCGTCATGTCCTCGGCGGGGTCGTTGTACCAGGCCGTGCCGTAGAAGCCGGGCCATCCGTAGCTTCCGGACGAGGGGCCGAGGTGCGTGCGGCGGGTGCGGACCGACATCCCGAAACCCCAGCCGATGCTGTCGAAGTACCCCGGCCAGAACCCGGAGACCGCCTTCTGGGCCGGGGTCAGGTGGTCGCTGGTCATCAGTGTCACCGCCGGCCGTGAGAGCACGCGCTCGCCGTGGTGGGTGCCACCGGCGAGCAGTGCCGAGGCGAAGGCGAGGTAGTCGTCGGCGGTCGAGACGAGTCCGCCGCCACCGGATTCGAACGCCGGCGGCCGGCTCCACTGTCCGTCGGGTGCGTCTTCGACGACCGGCTCGCCGTCGGCGGCGTTGTCGCGCTCGTACGCCGTCGCCAGCCGGCCCAGGCCCTCGCCGCGCACACTGAAGGAGGTGTCCTTCATCCCGAGCGGATCGCAGATCCGCTCGTGCAGGGCGTCCTCGAAGGACTTGCCGGTGGCCCGGGCGATGAGCACGCCCGTCACGTCGGCGGCGATGTCGTACATCCAGCGCTCACCGGGTTGGTGTACGAGCGGAAGCGTGCCGAGCCGGCGAATCCACTCGTCGGGCGGCGGGTTGCCGAGTTCGAGTGCGTTGAGCGCGTCGGCGACCGGGACCGTTCCCGGCTCGGCGGGGACCATCCCGGTGCCGAGGGTGCCGGTCAGCAGGTCCCGCAGGGTGATCGGGCGCCGCGCCGCGACGGTGTCGGCCAGTGGGCCGTCCGGATCGGCGAGCACGGTCATGTCCGCCAGCTCCGGGACGAGGTCGTCGACCGGGTCGTCGAGTCGAAGGGTGCAGTCCTCCACGAGGGTCATCGCGCACGCGGCGACGATCGGCTTGCTCATCGAGCCCATACGGCAGATCGTGTCGCCTGCCATCGGTGTCGTCGAACCCGCTCCCTCGAACGCCAGGCGGCCGGTCGCGTGGATGTGCACCTCGCCGTGGCGGGCGAGGACGGCCACCACTCCCGGGACGCGGCCGGATTCGACCTGAAGATCGAGCAACTCTCGTACCCGGGCGAGCCGTTTCGAAGAGAAGCCGCCAGCAGTCAACTGTCCCCTCCTCATCCCGTGCATGGGCCGGCTACCGGTTCGGTGGCCCCTTGCACGGTCGGTCTGCTGCCGAATCCCGGCGGGGCGAACGCAGACCACGAGGGACCGGGCCCGCGCGGACCGACAACCAGATTCATGATGGCGACCGGCCAGTGAGCCTTTTCCAACCTCACTCCGAGCAGATCAGAGGCAGGGTGAGGACGGCTCGTCGCGCGGCAGGGTGAGGCCGAAGCGGCGTTCGCCCATTACGAGGATCTCGTCCTCCCCGTCGGCGTCGGGGACGACGGCGGTTTAAGGCGAGATCGTCTCACCTTGATCATCCTCCTGGCGCACACGGTGCCTCGGGGCGTACCTCAGTCGCCCGACCCGGCAGCAACCAGTCCCGTGCCGTTCGGGGACACGCAGCGGGTTGCACGGAACCGCCGAGGCTCGGATTCCTGTGCGTACCCGCACGCGCGTTCGGTGTTCTGCGGGAACGCCCGTGATAATGGTGTGGCCCGGATCAAGAAGACCAGCGGGGGGCATATGGGCAAGTTTCGTGTGGGTCGAGAGATGTCGTTCGTGAAGTGGAGGAACCCGGCGATCGCTGCCGAGGTCTACGCGAAGTGCATCACTCCCCGTGGCGAGGCGACCTTGATCCGGGAGCTCGGGCCGCGGACCCGCCCGGAGGACCACGCCGATGCGGTGGAGAGCTGGACGGTGTCCCTGCGGCAAGGAGAAACCACGCTCAAGGTCCACCGGCTCGTGGCGCACCCACTGTTGCTCCGGTGGCGGATACGGAAGGGTTTTGTGGGCGAGGTGGACGGGGAACCGCTCCGTTTCACCGGCACGTCCGCGCTCCGGCGTTCCGGCCGATCGGTCATGTACGAAGGACCCGCGATCGACGTCCGGATCGTGCCGCGCGCCTTCGGCCTCCGGCTTGTCGAGAAGGGAGGGGAGGCCGGCTTCCGCTCATCCAACGGCGAGTGGGAGTTGCCTGACCCCACGGATCACGCCGTGCTGGCCGCCTGCCTCTTCGAGTGGGCCGGGTTGGAGGACCTGCTCAGGACACCCGTGCTCCGGGACCTGTGACAGGCTGACGCATGATTCGCCGTTAGTCTGCCCAGGGCTTCGTCATTCGGCACCGCCGGAATGGTGCGGGCGGGTGCCCCGACTGTCAGTGGGAGCAGTGGCTTTCGGTACCCCAGGCCCTCGTCGAACCAGCCGTCGCCGCCCCTCAAGGCCTTACTCGAGCTTCGCTGCTCGACCACCCGCATCACATGCATCGTCCAAGCAATACTCACCCTCCATCACACCAGCTCAGCCGGAGGTTGTGGAACACTTCAGTATTCGGACGGGCTGCGGTCGGCCGCTGCTGAGGACGCCGCAGAGGCCACGTCATTCCTTTGGGTGACCAGCCTCATCGGTGAGCCGACTCGCCCGTGCCTGACATACGCGCGCGCATCCTGGCGCATCGCGAGGGTCGTCCCGGCCCGCGGACCTCACCGCCCCTCCGGTGAGCTGCCAGGCCCCGCCAGACTGTCGGGTCAGGCGGCCTCGGCATCACGACGCCGGTCACCCCCGGCGCACGCGGGCACAGCACTGTGAACCGCACGGGAGTGACGCCTCCCCGTCCCGGGCTGTGTACGAGCGTCCCTCCCAACCGGCGATCCGCCGACGGCAACTCGTCCCGACCGAGGTGGATTTGCGGCTGGAATCCGCGACCGCGACCACGAGGACAGGGCCTGTCCAGGGCGCTGTGTCACGTTGGCTCTGATGTTCTATCCGTGCACCTTGAACCGAACTACCGTTTTCACTCGGCGTGAATCTGGATCAAGTGCCGTCCGACGGTCACCTCGTCGCCCGCTCCACCGCGCGCGGATTGGCCGTTCGTTCTTCGAAAAAGCCGTCATTCTTATAGATAGAGATTGTCGTAGTGTCACAAAATCAAGCCGGAACCTCCGGGCGGCCACCGGTGGTCACCACCACACGTGTGATCGCCGGTGTCTGCCTCGTCATCCCCTTCGTCGCCATGCTCTGGGTCGGCTCGTACGCGAAGCTGACCCCGGAGTTCATCGGCATTCCCTTCTTCTACTGGTACCAGGTGCTGTGGGTGTTCCTGTCCTCCGGCCTGACGTGCGCCGCGTACGTCATGGTCCGCCGTGAGGAGCGGGCACGGAAGGAGGCCGCGAAGTGAAGGACGGGGTCAACGGCGTCGCACTCGCCGTCTTCATCTTCTTCTTCCTGGCCGTGACGGTGGTGGGCTTCCTGGCCGCGCGCTGGCGCAGGGCCGAGGACGCCCTGCACCTCGACGAATGGGGGCTGGGGGGCCGCAGCTTCGGCGGCTGGATCACCTGGTTCCTGCTCGGCGGTGACGTGTACACGGCTTACACCTTCGTGGCGGTGCCGGCGGCGGTCTACGCGGCGGGCGCGTCCGGCTTCTTCGCCGTGCCGTACACGATCCTGGTCTACCCCCTGATCTTCACCTTCCTGCCGCGGCTGTGGTCGGTGTCGCACAAGCACGGCTACGTCACCACCTCCGACTTCGTGCGCGGGCGCTTCGGCTCCAAGGGCCTGTCGCTGGCGGTGGCGGTCACCGGCATCCTCGCCACGATGCCGTACATCGCGCTGCAACTGGTCGGCATCCAGGCCGTCCTGGACGTGATGGGCGTGGGCGGCGGCGAGTCGTCGAACTGGTTCATCAAGGACCTGCCGCTGCTGATCGCCTTCGGCGTGCTGGCGGCCTACACCTACTCCTCCGGGCTGCGCGCGCCGGCGCTGATCGCGTTCGTCAAGGACACGCTGATCTACATCGTCATCGCGGTGGCGATCATCTACATCCCGATCAAGCTGGGCGGCTTCGACGACATCTTCGCCAAGGCCGGCGACGCCTATGCCCAGGTCAACCCGGCCACGGGCAAGCCCCGCGGATCCCTGGCCCCCGGCGAGACCGCCCAGTGGGCCTACGGCACGCTGGCGCTGGGCTCCGCGCTGGCGCTGTTCATGTACCCGCACTCCATCACGGCCGTGCTCTCCAGCCGCAGCCGTGACGTCATCCGCCGCAACACCACCGTCCTGCCGCTCTACACCTTGATGCTGGGTCTCCTCGCAGCCCTCGGTTTCATGGCCATCGCCGCCGGAGTGCAGGTCGGCAACACCCAGTTGGCGATCCCGCAGCTGTTCGAGAACATGTTCCCGTCCTGGTTCGCGGGCGTGGCCTTCGCCGCGATCGGCATCGGCGCGCTGGTGCCGGCGGCGATCATGTCGATCGCCGCGGCCAACCTCTTCACCCGCAACATCTACAAGGACTTCCTCAAGCCGGACGCCACCCCCGCGCAGGAGACCCAGGTCTCCAAGGTGGTCTCGCTGCTGGTCAAGGTCGGCGCCCTGGTCTTCGTCCTCACCATGGACAAGACCGTCGCGATCAACTTCCAGCTGCTGGGCGGCATCTGGATCCTGCAGACCTTCCCGGCCCTGGTCGGCGGCCTGTTCACCCGCTGGTTCCACCGCTGGGCGCTGCTGGCGGGCTGGGCGGTCGGCATGGCCTACGGCACCTGGGTCGCCTACGGCGTGGCCAGCCCGGCCCAGAAGCACTTCGGCGGCTCCTCCGACACCATCCCGGTCATCGGCCAGATCGGCTACATCGGCCTGACCGCCTTCGTGCTCAACGTCGTGGTCACCGTGGTCCTCACCCTCGTCCTGCGGGCCCTCAAGGCCCCCGAGGGCGTGGACGAGACCACCAAGGCCGACTTCACGGCCGACGCCGGCGACCCGGGCGTGCAGAAGGACCTGCCGGTGGGCGCCGGTCACTGACCGCCGCCTTCGACCGCGCGGCCGAGACGCTCACCGTATGAGCCCGATCCACGGTCGATCGTCTCGGCGCGTAGGTGGCGAATCAGGTCGCCCGCAGTTCGCGGAAGCGCTCGGCCGGGGCCCGGCCGAGCGCTTCGCCTGGGTCACAGTCGTGTTGAGCTCCCGGGCTTCCGCGGATGCACGGGCCGGGTTTCGATCCACCGCGGGTCGAGGTCGGGCCTCCTGTGCGCCCCCCACCGGGCCCGGCGGCCGCCGCAGAGCTCGATCGACCCACCCGGTGGCCCACGGCCTACACCTGCGTGGTCTGATCCTCTGGGGGGCACCCCGCTGGCTGCCGACACCGCTCCACCGTGTGAAACGGCCGGCACCGGAACCGACAACCACATGTCCTGGGGCGGCCGCCGTCCTTTGCCCGCGCTTCGCTGACGGAGCGGGGCGGTCGCGCCACCCCCGATTCCGCAGCGTCACACCATGACAAGGAAAGAGACCCGAAGTGGCTGAGCTGTTCTACGACGACGACGCCGACCTGTCCATCATCCAGGGCCGCAAGGTCGCGGTCATCGGCTACGGGAGTCAGGGCCACGCGCACGCGCTGTCGCTGCGCGACTCGGGGGTCGATGTGCGCGTCGGCCTGCACGAGGGCTCCAAGTCCAAGGCGAAGGCCGAGGAGCAG
>NZ_JARAVM010000045.1:0-58106 GCF_033792735.1 Streptomyces sp. PA03-3a | reverse complement strand
TGATCGAGCCGGCCCGCGTCACGGCCGCCCTCGCCCGCGCCCTGGGACTCTCCGGCTGATACCACCCCGGCGAACCGGAGCCCGGGGGGTTCCGCCACCACCCGGCGCCGATGCTGGCCCGCCCGGCCCGCCCGCGCCCCCGCCCGGTCCGGGAGTGCCCGGCACCCCGGCCGCCGGGTACGTGCCGACGCAGCTCGTGCAGGCGCTCCCCGCGAACGACCGGCCCGGGCCGCCGGCGCCGCCGAATCCCGCGTCCGGGGACGTGCACCAGGCCGCGACGATGCTGTCCCGCCCGGACGGCGGTGCCGGGGCCTCGGCACCGCCCCTGCCCCCGCCGCCCGGTCCGGCGGTGGCGCAGCAGCCCGCGGCGTACGGCTACCCCCAGCCGCCGCAGCCGCAGGCCCAGGCGCAGCCGCCCACCGGCGTGCCCACGGTCGGCCCCGGCTACATGGCCGTGCTCCGCTACCGCGCGCAGGACGGCTCGGAGCAGCAGCTGATCCGCCGCTCCGCGCCCGGCACACCGCATCCGGAGTGGCAGATCCTGCACGAGCTGCGTGCCCTCGGGGTGCCTCCGCAGGCGGTGCTGGAGCTGCACACGGAGCTGGAGTCGTGTGACCTGCCGGGCGGTTACTGCGCCCGGATGATCCGCGAGACCTGGCCCCAGGTGCGGATCAGCAGCACCGCCCCGTACGGCAAGGACCACGCGAGCCGTCGCGCGGGCGTCCAGCACCTGCTGACGCACCTCGGCGAGCTGCACCAGGTGGCGAGCGCCCCGGCGCACGCCCACCCGCACCGGGTGCCGATGCCCGAGCCGCACCGGATCCAGCGGGTCCCCCCGGTCCCGCTGGACGCGATCGGGCACGAACTGGCGCAGTCCTTCGGGCCGCAGGGCGTGTTCCGCTTCGACCAGCGGGCGGTCGCCCGCCAGGGCGTGCCGGACCTCGTCGCGCAGACGCTCACCTGGTCCGGGCTGCCGGTGGACTTCGGCCCGTTCTTCTGGGCACAGGCCCAGCCCGGGCGGCCGGTGCCGACCCTGGCGGAGCTGGCGGCCGAGCGGGGCGTGCAGCCGGCCCCGGACGCGGGTTCGTACCTGGTGATGGGCAATGACTTCGGCCGCCAGCTGTGCGTGCAGTACGGCACGGCGCACATCGTCGCGGTGCCGCTGGAGGCCGGGCCGGGCGGGACGGCGGCGGTGCCGCAGTTCGCCAACACCAGCCTGCCGGAGTTCGTCCGCTGCCTGGCGCTGCTCGGGAAGATGTGGCGCTGGCGGCTGGGCCTGACACCGGAGCAGGCGGGCCGCTGGACGGTCGACTTCCAGAACCAGCTGGCCGCGCTCGACCCGGCGGCGGTGGCCTCGCCCGAGCACTGGTGGCCGGTGCTCATCGAACAGATGTGGGACGGGATGCTCTAGGCCTGGCCCGGACGCCCGTCCGGTGTCACTCCGATCGGCCGGCGGGCCGGTCGGAGTGTCGCGATATGGGCAAATCCGGCAAATCCCCGAGAATGGGGGTATGAGTACGGCACACCCCCGCGGCGGCCACGGCTTCGCCACCGTCCGTGGCCGCGGGTACCGCACCGAACAGGTCGACCGCTTCCTGGAGGAGCTGTCCGAGGACCGCGACGCTGCCTGGGAGCGTGCCGCGCGGCTCACCGTCCTGGCCAACGAGATGACCGCGGAGTGCGCGGCGCTGCGCGACGTGGTCTCGACGCTCTCGCCGCCCACGTACGAATCCCTCGGCAAGGGCGCGCTGGACCTGCTGCGGCTGGTCGAGGAGGAGGCCACCTCCGTGCGCGAGCAGGCCGAGGAGGAGGCCCGGCACGCGCACGACGCGGCCGAGGCCGCCCGCCGGACGCTCATGGACGAGGCGCGCGCGGCCGCCCACGCCCGCCGAGGCGCCGCGGACGAGCAGGCCGAGGAACTGCTGGAGCAGGCCCGCGCCGACGCCGGACGGACTCTCGGCGAGGCCCGCGAGGAGGCCCGGCTGCTGCGGGACGGGGCCGCCCGCGACCTCGACGCCGCCCGCCTGGACAGTGAACACACGCTCGCCGAACTGGAGAAGGAGCACCGCGAGCGCTTCGACACCCAGGAGCACGAACTCGCCGAGGCGGAGGCGGGGGTGGACTCCCGGCTGGCCGAACTCACCTCCTACGCGGAGGCCATGGTCGACGACGCCCGCCGGGCGCTGGCCGAGACGGAGGAGGCCGCCCGGCGCCGCCAGGAGGAGGCCGACACCACCGCAGCGGAACTCCTCGCGCAGGCCCGGGTGCGGGAGGAGCGCATCCGTCTGGCCGCCGAACGCGAACTGCGCGAGCACGAGGTCCGCCGGGAGGAGATCCGCGAGCACCTCGCCCACGTCCGCGGCAGCCTCGCCGCGCTCACCGGCCGTGAGGTCCCCGACGCCGAGGTCCCCGACGCCGAGGAGGAAGCGGGCACCGCCGCCCCCGACGTGCCCTCCCCTTCACCCGGGGACGATCAGGAACCGTCGTAGGCGGGGAACTCCCCGCTGTCGAGGACCCACGGCCCCACGGGGACGGCGTCCCCGAAGGCGTAGTCGTGGCGGGCCCGGTAACGCGGTCCGGCGTCGCCCGGCGCCGGTCCCGGATCGGAGAGGACGGCGAGCGTCTTGTCGCGCGGATCGATGATCAGGCAGAGCGGGATGCCCATGGCGGGGTAGTCCCGGGTCTTCTCGCGGTAGTCGTTCTCCGGGTTGGACGTGGCGACGACCTCGGCCACCAGCGCGACGTCGGCAGGGTCGAGGAAACCGGGAGTGTCGAGGGCCTGTTCGGCCACGACGACGAGGTCCGGGCAGCGCATGCGCCCTATGGCGGGCGCCTCGATCTCTGGACCGGAGTGGGCCACGTGCCCGGCCCACTCCGGATCGCCGGCCATCTGCCGTTCGATCTGCCGCCGCAGCCGCAGGGCGATCAGTTCGTGCCGGTTGACCGGCGACATCATCATCGTGATGACACCCTCACCGATCTCCACGGCCCAGGTGTCCTCGCGCTCCATCAACTCGTCGGCGATGGCCCGCATGCGCGCATAGGCCTTTGCGTGCATGGGCTCACCGTACTGCCGGGTCGTCCTCCAGGACCGGGAAGCGGCGGGGGGCCACGAAGAGGACGGCGGCCAGGGACAGGACCGCGGCGACGGCCGCGCCCGCGTAGACGTGGTTGACGGCCACCGCGACGGCGCGGCGCACCTGCTCGTCGGCGTGTGCGAGGCCGGCGATCGAGTCGAGGTCGGTGCCGGAGCCGTGCAGGCGCGAGGCGAGGGTGGCGTTGGCGACGGCGCCGAAGACGGCCGCGCCGACGCTCTGGCCCACCTGGCGGCAGAAGAGGATCGACGAGGTGGCGGTGGCCCGTTCGCTCCACGGGACGGTGGACTGGACACCGACGATCAGCGGGAGCTGGAAGAGGCCGAGCGCGCCGCCGAGCAGCAGCATCACCAGGGTGGGCTGCCAGGCGGGACCGGCGTACGGGAGCATCACCAGCACGACGAGGACGACGGTGGCGGCCGCCATGCCCAGGGCGGAGGTGTTGCGGAAGCCGATGCGCAGGTAGACGCGGTTGCTGAGGGCGGCGGACAGCGGCCAGCTGAGCGTCATCACCGACAGCACGAAGCCCGCCGCGATCGGCCCGAGCCCGAGCACGGTCTGGGCGTACGTCGGGAGGAAGACCGTCGGGGCCACCATCAGCACGCCGAGCATGCCCAGGGCCAGGTTGACGGCGACGATCACCCGGCGCCGCCAGACCCAGCCGGGGATGATCGGCTCGGCGGCCCGGCGTTCGGCCCACACGGTGAGGCCGCCCAGGACGAGGCTGCCGCCGAGCAGCCACCATCGGATGGGCCCGCTCTGGACCAGGCCGGTGATCAGCAGCCCGCCGGAGAGGAAGAGCAGCAGCGCGCCGGGCCAGTCCACCCGGTGCCGGGTCCGCTCGCCGACCCGCTCGCGCAGATGCCGGGAGATGAGCAGCAGCGCGACGGCGCCGACGGGCAGGTTGATCAGGAAGATCCAGCGCCAGCTGGCGTAGCCGGCGAAGAGCCCGCCGCACAGCGGCCCGAGGACGGCGGAGACCGCCCAGACCGTGGAGATCGCCGCCTGGATGCGGCCGCGCTCCTTGAGCGGGTACAGGTCGCCGGCGATCGTCTGCACGGTCCCCTGGATGGCGCCGCCGCCGAGACCCTGGACGATGCGGAAGGCGATCAGGCCGGCCATGTTCCACGCCCCGGCGCAGAGCACCGAGCCCAGCAGGAAGATCCCGATGCCGGTCAGCAGCACGGGCTTGCGGCCGAAGGTGTCGGCGAGCTTGCCGTAGACCGGCAGCGTCACCGTGACCGCGAGCAGGTAGCCGGAGAAGAGCCAGGAGAAGACGGAGAAGCCGCCCAGCTCGCCGACGATCTGCGGCACCGCCGTGGAGATGATCGTGGAGTCCATCGCCGCGAGCGCCATGGCCAGCATCAGCGCCGCGACCACCGGACCGCGCCGCCGCGGCCCCTCGGCGGCCGCGGTCGCGGCCGCTGTGGCCGCGGTCTGGTCGGTGCGCTCCACGGGACCCCCCTGGTTGTGTGTACGACACACGATTTCATGCCCGGCCCCCGCGCGCACAGGGGGTTCCCGCAGGCCGGACGGCCGGGCTTGAACCTCCCGCGACCGGAGGGTGCAGTCTCGACCCCGAGCCGGGTCAGCCGAAAGGCGCAGGCCCCCTAGGGGTCGCACCCGACTTTTTCCTACCCCCGGTTCGTACCGGCGGAGGACGAGGAGACCCTCCTGGGCTCCCTAGCCTTCTGGTGGGGGTAACCCCCGGGCCGATACGGAGACCCGCACCATCGTTCCGGCCCCCTCCCCGAAGCCAGTCTTGGTACGCGACGAAGCACGCCCGGAAACCGCGGCGCACCACTCGAACAGGAGCATCCACGTGACAACGGCAGTATCGATTCCCAAGTCCGGGGGCAGCGGAGAACGTACGGCCGTGGCCGCCCGGGCCCGTCAGGTCACCAAGGCGTACGGCTCGGGCGAGACCCGGGTCGTGGCCCTCGACGCGGTCGACGTCGACATCGACCGCAGCCGGTTCACCGCGATCATGGGGCCGTCCGGCTCCGGCAAGTCGACCCTGATGCACTGCCTCGCCGGTCTCGACACCGTGAGCGAAGGCCGGATCTGGGTCGGTGAGACCGAGATCACCCAACTGAAGGACAAGAAGCTCACCCAGCTGCGCCGGGACAAGATCGGCTTCATCTTCCAGGCCTTCAACCTGCTGCCGACCCTCAACGCGGCCGAGAACATCACGCTGCCGATGGACATCGCCGGCCGCAAGGCCGACCCCCAGTGGCTGCAGCGCGTCGTGGAGACCGTCGGTCTGGCGGGCCGCCTCAAGCACCGGCCCGGCCAGCTCTCCGGCGGCCAGCAGCAGCGCGTCGCCGTGGCGCGCGCCCTCGCCGCCCGCCCGGAGATCATCTTCGGCGACGAGCCGACCGGCAACCTCGACTCGCGCGCCGGCGCCGAGATCCTCGGCTTCCTGCGCCGCTCGGTCGACGAACTCGGCCAGACCATCGTCATGGTCACGCACGACCCGGTCGCCGCCTCCTACGCCGACCGCGTCCTCTACCTCGCCGACGGCCGGATCGTCGACGAGATGCGGGACCCGACGGCCGACTCCGTACTGGAGCGCATGAAGGACTTCGACGCGCGCGGGAGGACCTCGTGACCGTCGTCAAGACCTCGATGCGCAACTTCGTCGCGCACAAGGGACGCATGGCGCTGTCCGCCATCGCCGTCCTGCTGTCGGTGGGCTTCGTCTGCGGCACGCTCGTCTTCACCGACACCATGACCTCCACCTTCGACAAGCTCTTCGCCGCCACCGCGTCGGACGTCACGGTCACGCCCAAGGGCGCGCCCAGCGACGACGAGATGCAGATGACCACCAAGGCGGCCACCGTGCCGGCCGCCACGGTCGCGCGGCTGAAGGACGTCGAAGGCGTCAAGTCCGCGACGGGCGAGGCCAACAGCCAGACCCTGACCGTCACCGACGCCGCCGGCGAAAACCTCGGCCCGACCTCCGGCGCCCCCACCATCGCCACCAACTGGGACTCCACGGAGCTGCGTTCGGTCGACGTCACCTCCGGCCACGCCCCGCGCGGCCCCACCGAGGTGATGGTCGACGCCGACACCGCCGACAAGAAGCACCTCGAACTGGGCGACGAACTGCGTGTCATCGCCATCCCCGGCGAGTTCCACGCCCGGATCAGCGGCATCGCCACCTTCAAGGTCACCAACCCCGGTGCGGCGATCTTCTACTTCGACACCCCCACCACCCAGACCAAGGTGCTCGGCGCCAAGGACGTCTTCAGCAGCGTCGGCCTGACCGCCAAGGCCGGGGTCAGCGACGACCAGCTGAAGAAGAACGTCACCGCCGCCCTCGGCTCCACCGCCGGCTACAAGGTGCAGACCCAGGCCGAGTGGACCGCCGAGAACCAGAAGGACATCGGCGGCTTCCTCGACGTCATCAAGTACGCGATGCTCGGCTTCGCCGGGATCGCCGTCCTCGTCGGCATCTTCCTGATCGTCAACACCTTCTCGATGCTGGTCGCCCAGCGCACCCGGGAGATCGGCCTCATGCGGGCCATCGGCGCCAGCCGCCGCCAGGTCAACCGCTCGGTGCTGGTGGAGGCGCTGCTGCTCGGCGTGGTGGGCTCCGTGCTCGGCATCGGCGGCGGCGTCGGGCTCGCCGTCCTGCTCATGAACCTCATGGGCAGCGTGGGCATGAACCTCGACACCTCGTCCCTGACGGTCAAGGCCTCCACCCCGGTCATCGGGCTCGTCCTCGGCGTCGTGGTGACCGTCCTCGCCGCGTACCTGCCCGCCCGGCGGGCCGGCAAGGTCTCCCCGATGGCCGCGCTGCGCGACGCCGGCACCCCCGCCGACGGCCGGGCGGGCAAGGTGCGCGCCGCGATCGGCCTGGTCCTCACCCTCGCGGGGGCCGCCGCCCTGCTCGCCGCCGTGCAGGCCACCAAGGCCGCGGACGGCTCGATGTTCCTCGGCCTCGGCATCCTGCTCACCCTGGTCGGCTTCGTGGTCGTCGGGCCGCTGCTCGCCGGCGTCGTCGTCCGGGTGATCAGCGCGGGCGTCCTGCGGATCTTCGGCCCGGTCGGCCGTCTCGCCGAGCGCAACGCGCTCCGCAACCCGCGGCGCACCGGCGCCACCGCCGCCGCCCTCATGATCGGCCTCGCGCTCGTCGCCGGCCTGTCGGTGGTCGGCTCCTCCATGGTGGCCTCGGCGACCGACCAGCTCGACAAGTCCGTCGGCGCGGACTTCATCATCGCCTCCGACAGCGGCCAGCCGATCACCCCGCAGATCGAGCGGGCCATCAAGGCCGCGCCGGACCTCGCCCACGTCACGGACTACAAGTCCCTCGACGTGAAACTCACCGCCCCCGACGGGTCGGTGTCCGACACCTCCCTGTCCGCCGCGGATCCCACCTACGCCCAGGACCTGCAGGTCAAGACGGTCGCCGGAGAGCTGTCCGCCGCGTACGGCGCGAACGCGATGTCGGTCGGCGAGGACTTCGCCGACAAGCACAAGGTCAAGCTCGGCGACAAGCTCTCCGTCCGCTTCGAGCACGGCGAGACGGCGACGCTGACCGTCGCCGCCATCACCTCCGCGGACACCGTCTTCGACCAGGGCGCGATGTACACCAACATCACGACCGCGGCGCGCCACATCCCGGCCGACCGGATGCCGATCAACGACATCATGTTCGCCGCCGCCAAGGACGGACGGCAGGACGCGGCCTACGCGGGCCTGAAGAAGGCGCTGCACGACTTCCCGCAGGTCCAGGTCCGCAACCAGGCCGACTACAAGCAGATGCTCAAGGACCAGATCGGCCAGCTGCTCAACCTGATCTACGGCCTCCTGGCCCTGGCGATCATCGTGGCGATCCTGGGCGTCGTGAACACCCTGGCCCTGTCGGTGGTGGAGCGCACCCGCGAGATCGGCCTCATGCGGGCGATCGGCATGTCGCGGCGGCAGCTGCGGCGCATGATCCGCCTGGAGTCGATCGTCATCGCACTCTTCGGCGCGGTGCTCGGCCTCGGCCTCGGCATGGGCTGGGGCGCCTCGGCCCAGCAGCTGCTGGCACTCCAGGGGCTCGGGATCCTGGAGATCCCCTGGCCGACGATCATCACCGTCTTCATCGGCTCGGCCTTCGTCGGGCTCGTCGCGGCGCTGGTGCCGGCGTTCCGGGCGGGGCGGATGAACGTGCTGGGCGCGATCGCGACGGAGTAGCGCGCGGAGCGCGCTGCGGCCCCGGGTACGCCTTGTGCGTGCCCGGGGCCGTTGCGGTGTGCGGGTGCGTCCGGGGTGCGTCCAGGGTGCCCCTTGCGGCCGGTTGACGACCGAGCGGCACAGCTCACGGCACCGGGCGTCCGCGGAGCGTCGTACGCTGGGACACCCCGGCCCGTTCCACGCGTCGGGCCGTTCGCGTTGCCCTGCCTGTCTGCCCTTGGGACGGAAAGCCACATGAGCCTCAACGGTCTGCTCGACGTCGTCGTGGACGATCCCGCGCTCGCGGAGGCGGTCCGCGGCGCCGCGGACGGCAACCGCCCGCACGTCGACCTGGTGGGTCCGCCCGCCGCCCGCCCGCTGGCCCTGGCCGCGCTCGCGGCCCGCTCCGGCCGCACCCTGCTGGCGGTGACGGCGACCGGCCGGGAGGCCGAGGACCTGGTCGCGGCGCTGCGGTCGCTGCTGCCCGAGGACTCGGTCGTGGAGTACCCGGCCTGGGAGACGCTGCCGCACGAGCGGCTGTCGCCCCGCTCGGACACCGTGGGCCGCCGGCTGGCCGTGCTGCGCCGTCTGGCGCACCCCAGCGCGGACGACCCGACCGCCGGCCCGGTGCGCGTCGTCGTGGCGCCGATCCGCTCCGTGCTGCAGCCGCAGGTCAAGGGCCTGGGCGATCTGGTCCCCGTGGCGCTGCGGACCGGGCGTACCGCAGATCTGAACGAGGTGGTCGACGCCCTGGCCGCCGCCGCGTACGCCCGGGTGGAGCTGGTGGAGAAGCGCGGCGAGTTCGCCGTGCGCGGCGGGATCCTGGACGTCTTCCCGCCCACCGAGGAGCATCCGCTCCGGGTGGAGTTCTGGGGTGACGACGTCGAGGAGATCCGCTACTTCAAGGTGGCCGACCAGCGCTCGCTGGAGGTCGCCGAGCACGGGCTGTGGGCGCCGCCCTGCCGGGAGCTGCTGCTCACCGAGGAGGTGCGGGCCCGCGCCGCCGAGCTGGCGGAGGAGCACCCGCAGCTGCGCGAACTGCTGGACAAGATCGCCCAGGGCATCGCCGTGGAGGGCATGGAGTCCCTCGCCCCGGTGCTGGTGGACGACATGGAGCTGCTGCTGGACGTGCTGCCGGCCGGGTCGCTGGCCGTGGTCTGCGACCCGGAGCGGGTCCGTACCCGGGCCGCCGACCTCGTGGCGACCAGCCGGGAGTTCCTGGAGGCCTCCTGGGCCGCCTCCGCGGGGGGCGGCGAGGCGCCGATCGACCTGGGCGCGGCCTCGTTGTGGAGCATCGCGGACGTACGCGACCGGGCCCGCGAGCTGGGCGTCCCCTGGTGGTCGGTGAGCCCGTTCGCGGCCGACGACGAGCTGGACGCCGACACCCTCAAGCTCGGCATGCACGCTCCCGAGGTCTACCGGGGCGACACCGCCCGGGCGCTGGCCGACACCAAGGGCTGGCTCGCCGAGGGCTGGCGCGCGGTCTTCGTCACCGAGGGCCACGGCCCCGCCGCCCGCATCGTGGAGGTGCTGGGCAACGAGGGCATCGCGGCCCGTCTGGACACGGGTCTGGAGGGTCCCGTCGAGCCGTCCGTGGTCCATGTGGCCTGCGGCTCGCTGGAGAGCGGCTTCGTCGATCCGTCGCTGAGGATCGCCGTCCTCACCGAGACCGACCTGTCCGGCCAGAAGTCCTCCACCAAGGACATGGGCCGCATGCCGTCCCGGCGCCGCAAGAGCATCGACCCGCTGACGCTGCAGGCGGGCGACTTCATCGTCCACGAGCAGCACGGCGTGGGCCGCTACGTGGAGATGGTGCAGCGCACCGTCCAGGGCGCCACCCGCGAGTACCTGGTGGTCGAGTACGCCCCGGCGAAGAAGGGCCAGCCGGGCGACCGGCTCTTCGTGCCCACCGACCAGCTGGAGCAGATCACCAAGTACGTCGGCGGCGAGGCCCCCTCGCTGCACCGGCTCGGCGGCGCGGACTGGACGAAGACCAAGGCGCGCGCCAAGAAGGCGGTCAAGGAGATCGCCGCCGACCTGATCCGGCTGTACTCCGCCCGCATGGCGGCGCCCGGCCACACCTTCGCGCCGGACACCCCCTGGCAGCGGGAGCTGGAGGACGCGTTCCCGTACGCGGAGACCCCGGACCAGCTCACCACGATCGCCGAGGTCAAGGAGGACATGGAGAAGTCGGTCCCGATGGACCGGCTGATCTGCGGCGACGTCGGCTACGGCAAGACCGAGATCGCGGTGCGGGCGGCCTTCAAGGCCGTGCAGGACGGCAAGCAGGTGGCCGTCCTGGTGCCCACCACCCTGCTGGTCCAGCAGCACTTCGGCACCTTCTCCGAGCGCTACTCGCAGTTCCCGGTCGTGGTGAGGGCGCTCTCCCGCTTCCAGACCGACGCCGAGGCCAAGGCCGTCCTGGAGGGCCTGCGCGAGGGGTCGGTGGACGTCGTCATCGGCACCCACCGCCTGTTCTCGTCGGAGACCAAGTTCAAGGACCTGGGCCTGGTCATCGTCGACGAGGAGCAGCGCTTCGGCGTCGAGCACAAGGAGCAGCTGAAGAAGCTCCGCGCCAACGTCGACGTGCTGACGATGTCCGCCACCCCGATCCCGCGCACCCTGGAGATGGCGGTCACCGGCATCCGCGAGATGTCGACGATCACCACCCCGCCGGAGGAGCGGCACCCGGTGCTGACCTTCGTCGGCCCGTACGAGGAGAAGCAGATCGCCGCCGCGGTCCGCCGCGAACTGCTGCGCGAGGGCCAGGCCTTCTACATCCACAACCGGGTGGAGAGCATCGACAGGGCCGCCGCGCGGCTGCGCGACCTGGTGCCCGAGGCGCGGATCGCCACCGCGCACGGGCAGATGGGCGAGTCCGCGCTGGAGCAGGTCGTGGTGGACTTCTGGGAGAAGAAGTTCGACGTGCTGGTCTCCACGACGATCGTCGAGTCCGGCATCGACATCTCCAACGCCAACACGCTCATCGTCGAGCGCGGCGACACCTTCGGCCTCTCCCAGCTGCACCAGTTGCGCGGCCGGGTCGGCCGCAGCCGCGAGCGGGGTTACGCGTACTTCCTGTACCCGCCGGAGAAGCCCCTCACCGAGACCGCGCACGAGCGGCTGGCGACGATCGCCCAGCACACCGAGATGGGCGCCGGCATGTACGTCGCCATGAAGGACCTGGAGATCCGCGGCGCGGGCAATCTGCTCGGCGGCGAGCAGTCCGGTCACATCGCGGGCGTCGGCTTCGACCTGTACATCCGCATGGTCGGCGAAGCCGTCGCCGACTACCGGACCGCGCTGGAGGAGGGCGGCGGCGAGGTCGAGGAGGCCCCGCTGGAGGTCAAGATCGAGCTGCCGGTCGACGCGCACGTCCCGCACGACTACGCGCCGGGCGAGCGGCTGCGGCTGCAGGCCTACCGGTCGATCGCCGCGGTGAACTCCGAGGAGGACATCAAGGCCGTCCGCGAGGAGCTCACCGACCGGTACGGCAAGCTCCCGGAGCCGGTGGAGAACCTGCTGCTGGTCGCCGGGCTGAGGCTGCTGGCCCGCCGTCTCGGGGTCAGCGACATCACGCTGCAGGGCAGCAACGTCCGCTTCTCGCCGGTGGAGTTGAGGGAGTCGCAGGAGCTGCGGCTCAACCGCCTCTACCCCCGCACGGTGGTGAAGCAGGCGGCCAGGCAGATCCTCGTGCCGCGTCCCGCCACGGCGCGGATCGGCGGCAAGCCGGTGGTCGGCCGGGAACTGCTGACGTGGACGGCCGAGTTGCTGACCGCGGTCCTGGACGGCTGAGGCCTCCGGGGACGCGACGGGGCCCCGTCCGCGCGAGGTCGAGGCGCGCGGACGGGGCCCCGTCGTCGGGTGGCCCCCGAGGTTCAGCCCAGCAGGCGGCGGAGGTTCAGCCGGCCCCACAGCAGGCTGGCGGAGAACGACAGCACCATCACCCCGAGGACCAGCCCGACCAGCAGCACCGCGGCCACCGGCCCGCTCAGGTCCGGCGAGACCACGCGGTGGACCAGTTCCTCGACGAAGAACACGTGCACCATGTACGCCCCCAGCGCCGCGCCGGCCAGGTGCTTCAGGCGCGGCCGGAAACGCTCGGGGACCTGGATCCGGCTGACCAGCAGCAGGACGCAGACGCTCATCGCGGCGACGAACAGGTGCGCGTTGGGGATCACGTAGTGGACCTGCGTGTTGTACCAGAGGCACCCGGCCATGGTGAGCGGCAGCAGCACGATCAGCCACCGGCGCCACTTGACGGCGCCGGCCGGCAGGGCGAAGAGCATGGCGCCGCCGACCGCGTACACGAGGGAGTAGGTGCCGAAGCCCCAGGCCACGGTGGGCATCTTGTGTCCGGTCAGCGCCGAGGCGGTGGTGAGGACGCTCGGCAGGACCGCGATCCCGAGGAGCGCGGCCCCCAGACTCCAGGGCCGCTTGCCGTCCTTGATCAGCATCGCGAAGGCGAGCAGCACGATGATCGGGATGTAGGTGTACATGAACCACAGGTGGTAGGCGGGCTGTACGGAGCCGAAGAGCGAGTCCACCGCGAGTTCGGTCATGGGCCGCTCGTTGCGGTCCCGGAGCCAGGCCCACACCAGGTACACCGCCGTCCACGCGAAGAGCGGGACGGTGTTGCGGACGATCCGCTGCCACATCCGGGCGCTGTCCCGTGGCGGGGCGCCGACCAGCACCGCCCACCCGGCGATGGCGAAGTACATGGGCACCGCGAACGGGTTGACCGCCTCGGCCACATGCCCGGCCCAGTAGGACCCGGCCCCGTGGGACGGATCGTTCCCGGTCGAGCGGATGAACTGGGAGCCCACGTGCCCGAGCATGACGGTGGCGGAGCACAGCAACCGCATCAGATCGATGTCGTAGCGGTGTTCCCGCACGTCGGCGGAGTGTCCGGAGGAAGCGGAACTGCGCTGCAACGGCAGGCGCACGGCTGTTTCATTCGACACCGGCCGATACTCGGGCACGCGGGTGTCATGGAACCGAACGGCCACCCAACTCCTCGGGTCCCATGGGCATCGGAATGGTCTCCGGCCCGGGCTCGCCCGGCGTTTGCCGAACCGCCCTGCCCTCACCCCTTCGAGTGACATTGCCCGTGGTCGGAGCGAGCGCGTGGTGCCGGGCCCGCCTCTCCCGCCTGGCGTTTCCCTTGCGGTGCGGCGGCGGGGACCGGCCCCGGGTGGCTTGCCCGGCGCCGGGCGCGGGGCTAGCGTCCAGCATCGCCGGACGCATCGTCCGGTGTTGATGGACGGTTTCGCGCCCCGCCGGCGCTCCGCCCACACCCCCGACGGTGCGTTCCGCGCCCCCGGGTCCCGGGGATCCGCCGCCCCATCCCCCTTTCCAGGACGGATCCCCGGGACCCGGGCCCACGACCCAGTCCCCGGAGGAAGACGTGCCCGGACCACACCCGCCCGCCCGGTGCGCCGTATGACGCACGGACCCTGGGATTTGCTCGCCCGCGGGGGACTGGACGTCCTGGCCCTGATGGTGCTGGTGGGCCTGCTCTACCGGCGCGGCTGCCCGGCCCCGCAGATGCCGCTGGTGCTGACGTCCCTCAACATCGGCCTGTTCGCGGCGATGAGCGCCATGGGCGCGGGCTCGTTCCCCGCCGGCGTGGGCTTCGGGCTGTTCGGGATGCTCTCCCTGGTGCGGCTGCGCAGCACCGCCTTCACCGCCCGGGACGTCGCCTACACCTTCACGGCGCTGGTGATCGCCTTGTGCGGGGGCCTGCCGCAGCGGGAGATCTGGCTGGTCGTGGCGCTGGACGTGCTGGTGCTCGCGGCCGTCCTGATCGTCGACGACCCGCACGCCCACCGGCCGACGCGAGTGGTGCGCCTCACCCTGGACCGCCTGTACGCCGATCCCGCGGCGGTCCACCGGGAGGTCGTGCTGCGGTTCGGCCAGGAACCGCTGGCGGTGCTCGTGGACGAGGTCGACCTCGTGCGCGAGACGACCCGGGTGTCGGTCCGCTACCTCGGCGACTCGCCCCTGGGCTGGGGCCTGCCGGACGACGGGGCGGGGTCGTCCGCCGCCGGGCGGAGCGCCCAGGACGGCCTGCTCGGGAGCAGGCTCGTATGACCGGCCCGGAACCCTTCGCCGAGGTGCTCGGGCTGGCCCGGCTGCGCGGGGCGAGCCTCGCCGAGGTCGACGCCGCCGCGGCCCTGCAGCACCGGGTCGACCGCAAGTACCTGCTGCCGGTGCTGTCGGCTCGCTGCCTGGTCGCCGCCCTGGCGCCGACGCACCATGTGCTGGACCTCGGCGGCCGCCGCACCACCGGCTACCGCAGCACGTACTTCGACACCGCCGGGCTCGGCGCCTGGCACGCCCACGTGCAGCGGCGCAGAAGGCGCTGGAAGGTCCGCACCCGGCTCTACGTCGAGGACGCGCTGTGCCGGGTGGAGGTCAAGACCAAGGACGGCCGCGGCGCCACGGTCAAGCACGCCCGCACCCTCGCCGCCCGGGAGTACGGGCTGATCGGCGCCGGGGCGGCGGCCTTCGTCGACGACGTGCTCGGCGGCGCCGGGGTACCGGTCCGCGCCGGACTGCTGGCCCCCGCGGGGGAGATCCGCTACGTCCGCGCGGCCCTCGCCGACCTGGCGGCCGGCAGCCGGGTCACCGTCGACGGCCGGCTCACCTGCCACCGCGGGCGGGCGACCGCCGCGCTCGACCAGGGCTTCGTCCTGGTCGAGACCAAGGGCGGTGCCCGGCCGGGCACCGCCGACCGGCTGCTGATGGACCTGGGGGTGCGGCCGCTGCCGCTCAGCAAGTACGTCGTGGGACAGGTCCTGCTCGTCCCCGGCCTCCCCGGCAACGACGTGCTCCGCCTGGTGCGGCACTGCTTCCACGCACCCGTGCGCACCGGCCCTGCGGGGCCCGAGCGGTGAGCACGGCCCGCCGCAGGGCCCCCGCCCGCGCCCGGTCCCCCCGCGCCGGCCGGCGCTACCCGGCCGTCACCCTCGCCGCCGCCGCGGCCGTCGTCCTCGGCCTGATCGGCACCCACGCCACCGCGCCCGTCGGATCCGGTACGGGCACCGCGGTGCGGCGGATCGAGCAGGACCCGCCGCCCCCGCTGTTCCCGGACGCCGAGCTGCGCGGCTGGACCGCGCGGCTCGACGGGCAGCGGCGGGCCGCCGACGCGCTGTACGCCCGGTGGCGGGCGGGGCACGGCACCGCCCGCGACGACCCGGCGTTCGTCCGCTGGGCGGCGCGGCAGGTGCCCGGGCCGCCCCCGGCGGCCGGACGCGCCGCCGCACTGGGGCAGGTCCGCGCCCTCGCCCGTACGCGGAGCGCCGCCGGCCGGACGGCCGCCGCCTGGCTGAGCGCCCACGGGGAGCGCGACATCTGGCGCCTGTACCTGGAGGACCAGCGCGAACTGATGCCCCGGGCCGAGGGCGAGGCGGCCCGGGCCCGCCTGGACGCCGCGCTGGCACTCGCCGCGACGATCAACGACCGACTCGCCGGGCACTACCGGCGCCTCGGCCCCGCCGACCTCGACCCGGCGCTGCGGCAGGCCCGGACGGCCACCCCGGCCGCCGGCTGCGCCTGCGCCTATCCGGCGGCGCCCGCCGCGCTCTCCTCCGCGGCCGTCGCCGTTCTCGGCGCCCTCGCCCCGCGGCGTGCCGCCGAGTACCGGTGGATGCAGGCGCAGGTGGTGCACGCCCGGCTCTACACCGCCGACCACCTGCGGGACGACCTCCTCGCCGGTGCCCTGCTCGGCTCACTGGTCGGCGACTACATCCGGGCGGCCCAGAACCGGGGAACGACCCGCTCATGACGGAGGCCACCCCCTGTGACCTGCGACGTCCGCGCTCCTCCACACCAGGTTCACCTGGACGCCACCCCGTGAGCGCCGGACTTCACCAGGTTCGCACCTCCCACCCCCCACGGTGTCCCATAGTCTGCCGGGGCAGGTGAAATCGGACAGCGACCGGAACGGATCCATGCACATCGCCGTCTTCGCCGAGGCGCCGGAGGCCGTGAGCCCCGCCACCGAGCCGCGCGGCGCCGACCCCCGCGCGGGGCACGACGCGGGCCGCCGGGCGGACGCCCACGGGGCACCGCCCCTCCACGGCGAGGCCGGCGCCCACGAAATCCTTCGCGGCGAAACCGGGAAACCGGGGTACACGGAGGTCCAGGAACTGTTCGGCATCACCCGTTTCGGAGAGCGGATGAACCTCGCGTCGGGGCCGGCGGGCAAGGACGGCCCGGCCGTCCGGCCCGCCGGTCCGCCGGTCCGCCGCCCTCCGTGCCCGCGATGACGGACCGGACCGTGGACGCACCTGCCCGCGGTGCCCGCGCACTGCACCGCACCCATCCGACCCCCGAGCCCGGCCGGACCCCGGCCGCGCTCCGCGAGCGCACCCGGGAGTGACCGCCGATCTCCGCCCAGACGACCACCGCAGCCCCCGTCCTCACCACCGGTCACGCGACCGGGACGAGCGAGGCGTCCGCCGCGCCCGCCGCCCGGCCACGTGAGCACAGATACGACATCGACCTGCTGCGCGTCCTGTGCTCCATCGGTGTCATCGTCTGCCACGCCGCAGGCCAGCTCCTCAACGCCGTGGGCCGCGAGCCCTCCGGAGGCCGGCCCGTGTACTGGACCGGGCTCGTCTCGGACGGGCTGACCCGGTGCGCGGTGCCGCTCTTCTTCGCGATCGCCGGCTGGGTCGTGCTGGTCGGCGCCACCCCCAAGGACAGCACGCAGGTCCGCAGGCGGCTGACCCGCATCGTGGTGCCGATGGGCGTGTGGACCGCCGCGTACCTCGCCTGGGACTGGATCCGGGACACCAACTCCCGGCCCACGCAGCGGCTGGCCTTCGAGTCGCTGTTCGGCTCCATCCAGCCCGCCTACCACCTCTGGTACCTGTACGCCTATGTGCCGGTGATCCTGCTGCTCTCGCTCGCCGCCCTGATCAAGACGGGGAAGCGGCCCTGGGCCCTGGGCAGCCTGTTCGTCCTGCTGGCCATCGCGCCGACCTTCCTGGGCGACATCGGCAAGGTCCTGCACGTGAGCCTGCCCGACTTCGAGTGGAACCTCTCCCCGTACCAGGTCGCCTACGCCGCCGCCGGCTCCGCGCTGCTCGCGCTGCCGCTCGCGGCCACCACGGGGCGCCGCCGGCGCCTGATGTGGCTGGCGGGCGGGGTCTGCGCGTGGGCCGCGGTCGTCGCGTACGAGCACTGGGTGCACTACCCCTCGCCCTACGCGGGGCTGGCCGTGCCGTTCCTGGCGGGTGCCCTGGTCATGGCCCTCAACCGGATCAGCATCCCCGAGCGCCTGCGGCCGCTGGTGTCCCGGCTCGGCGGTGCGGCCTTCGGCGCCTACCTGGTGCACCTGATGTTCCTGCGGGCGCTCGCCCCGCACCTGGTCTCCGCGGACGCGGGCTGGCTGGGTGCCGCTGTCATGATCACGCTGCTGGTGACGGGGACCGTGGTCCTCTCCTTCGCCACCAGCCTGCTGTGGACGCGCCTGCGGCTCAACCGCTGGCTGGGCTGACCTCCGCGTCCGGGACACGCCGGAGCCCCCCGGCCACCGGCCGGGGGGCTCCGTGCGGTCAGGGGTGCCGGTCCACCGGCGGGGTCACTTCCCCGCGCCGCGCCGCACCGCCCGGCGCACCACGCGCCTGGCGCGCCGGACCTGAATCCTCGCCTGCACCTTCGCCCGCATCTGCGGTCGGCTGCCGGGGAGGTCGAGCTCAGCCAGCCGCATCTCGGGGAAGTAGTAGCCGGGGCTGCCGGCCAGATGTTCCCGCAGCCAGGCCACCGTCGACTCGCGCAGATTCGGGTAGGTCTTCGGCTGCATGCAGAAACCGATCGCCCGGATGAGCGGCGACAGCGACTCCGGTGCCTCGCCGACCAGGGCGGGGGTCTCCTCCCGCTCCAGATCGGGCACCAGGTGGTCGACGATGGCCAGCGGGACGCGGTTGCTGTTCTCGTACGGCCTCAGACGCTTCATCACCAGCGCCGTGCCGACCCGGGCGACGGGCACTCCGTAGTACGCGGAGCCCGTCGCCATCGCGGTCGAGAAGCAACCGGCTATCAGCTCGGGACGGCAGTGGTGGTACAGCGTCTCGGCCAGCAGGGGGGCGTCCAGGACGGTGAGCCGCACGCCCGCGTCCGCCGCCGCCTTGCTCAGCGCCGCCGAGTAGCCGGCCGGCGCCGTCGGGTGCGGCTTGAACACCACCGAGCGGTGTCCCGCCCGGGCGGCACCGGTGAGCATGCGGACGTGGAGCCGCTCCTCCTCCTCGACGGAGATGATGTTGATGGCCGCCAGGTACTGGCCCAGCAGCACCGCCGTCGGCGCCTCCTCCAGGACGGGCGCCAGCCGCGGGTCGTCCGCGGCCTCCCGGGAGATCTCGTCGAGGACGCCGCGGAACGCCGAGTCCGGCACGACCTCGGGCTCGACCCCGTACTCGGACAGCAGCAGCGGCCGCAGTCCGGGGATCAGGTCGAGGTGGAGCAGGCGCTGGATGCGGCACGCGATGCTGAGCGGGAGCTTCTCCCGGGTGGGGCCGTAGCTCATGAGGCCGTCGGCGTACACGTGGACAGCGGCCTCGGAGAAGATCGCCGCCAGCGCGCGGGCCGGGTTGACCTGGATGGACTCCACGGCGAGCTCGATCAGGTCACGCTCGTCGATGTCCCACGCGAGCCGGAACGCCCGTTGCCACATCGCGGTGTCGTTCGCACGGGGCCCCCAGTCGCTGGGGTGGTACGGGCTGATCGCCTGGTTCCAGCTGACGACCGTGTCGAAGCGGGCGGCGATGCGCGTGTAGCCGTGCATCTCGTCGAGGCGCAGCGCGGTCTCCGGCACGGAGGCGTTGTTGGAGACCAGAAGGATGCGGCGCGCGCCGTCGCGCGGGCCGAACAGCCCCGCGTCGAGCGCCGCGGCCAGGGTGGCCGCTCCGTACAGGGTCGAGACCTGGAATACCTGGGTCTTGTGGGGCATCGGTTCAGGCAGCCTTCCGCCCGTCGCGCAGGCGGCTGAGCAACCTGCTCCGTGTCCTGTCGATGTTCTTGAGGGTGTCGTCGAGTACCCGCTCGGGCATGCGCTGCAGTGCGGCGCTCGCCTCACGGCGAAGGCGCTGGGCGGCTGACGAGTCGTACTCGTTCGCCTTGCCCATGTGGAAGGCGATCATGGCGCAGTAGGTCCGCACGGCCTTGGGGAGGAAACGCTCGGCCTCCTCGTCCCGCTGCACGTCCTGCAGGAGGGCGTCGTACGCCGGTATGAAGTCCAGCTGCCGCGAATCCTTGATCTGCGTGAGCGACGTGGCGACGCCGCGCCGGTAGAACACCCCGTGCAGGCCGAGGGACGCGTAGGTGCGCGCCTTGAGGTGCAGACGCCAGATCCACAGCCGGTCCTCGGCGGTGCGGAGTCCGGTCGCGAAGCGCATTCCCCCGTCGTCGAAGAGGTGGCGCCGGTAGATTCCCGCCCAGACGAAGGGGTAATCGACCATCGTCTCCATGTCGACCGGGGCGATTCCGTCGCGGGGGTTCATCACGGTATTGCTGAGCCGGGCCGGGGGCCGCCGGAGCACCCGTTCCGTGCCGGTGCTCTGAACGTGACCGGTGCGGGCGAAATCGCACCCCAACTCCTCGATCGCGCGAACCAGTCCGGCGAGATGACCCGGTCCGTACCAGTCGTCGCCGTCGAGGAAGGTGAGGAATTCCCCGCCGGCCGCGTCGATTCCGCTGTTGCGCGCCTGGGCTATGCCCATGTTCTTCTCGTGCCGGATCACCGTGGTGTTCGGGAGCTTCTCCGTCCAGCGGTCGATCACCCATGGAGTGGAGTCCGTGGAGCAGTCGTCGACGATGAGGAACTCGACATCGGCTTCCGCGTTGATCGCGAGACTTCTCAGAGTGCTCTCGGCGAACGCTTCCACATTGTGCATGGGAACGACGACGGACAGTTTCGGCACGCGGGCCTCTCATGTTCGAAAGCAGGCGATCACGTCAGGCTAACGACGTTCCCGTGGCGGGCGGTGACGGCCGGGGCGCCCGGAGGTGAATTCCGTTCGCAGGGGAAGTGAACTCTTCCGGTCCCGGCCGCCCTCCGTTCCGGTCAGCCGAAGATCTCGCGGAGTTCGTCGACGTTCGTCCGAGTGATCTTCCACAGGAAGTCCTGCCGGTCGTGCACGTCCGCCACGGCGGCCTCGTGGTCGTCGAGGACCGTGGCGGCCCGCTCGGCGAGACCTCGGCCCAACTGCCGGTCGTGCACGGACAGCCCCCATTCCGGACGGTCGATGTCGGCCAGGAAGTAGGCCAGCTTCGGGTGGGAGACCAGGCTGAGGATCGGCGTCCCGCAGCCGAAGGGGATCATCCCCGCGTGGCCGCGCATTCCGATCACCAGGCGGGAGCGCGCGTACAGGTCGCGGATCCCGTCGTTGGACATGTCGTACAGCGGCTCCACGGGCAGGGTGAGCCCGTGCTCCCGCCGCAGATCGTGCACAAACCTTTCGTCGGCCGGCATGTGGGCCGCGTAGCGGACCTCCGCGCGGTCGCCGATGCTGCGCAGTGCGGTGGCCATCTGTGCGAGGAAGTGCCCGTAGTCGTGGCCGAAGCGCAGGCCGGCGCGGTCGTAGGCGCAGTTGACCAGGACGGTGTCCGACCGCTCCGCGGGATCGGACCAGCCCGGCACGAGATGGCGCGCGACCGTGGTCGGGCAGGGCTGGTACCGCACACGGTCGCGCAGGTCCCCGGGGAGCAGCTCGCGTACCCGCTCGACCGAGCCGTGGTTGCGCAAGCCGAAGAACGCCGAGTGCTCCACGAGCGCCCGAAGGCTCTCGGAGAAGCGGCGCCTGCGGTAGAGCTGCCCGTCGAACACGTTGTAGCCGACAGCGAACACCGCCAGGGGCGCGGTGATCCGGGCCAGGATGTCGTCCGGCACGTTCCACTGCCAGTGGCTGTTGCCGTTGGGGGAGGTGTCCGGCAGGAAGAGCCCGCCACCGCCCACGACCACCCCGCGCCGCGCGTTCAGCTGCTCCAGCGCGGCCTCGTCGACCAGTCGGTGCACCGGCTGCCGGTACCAGCGCCGCGGACCGGTGTCGGTGTCGAAGCACATGCGCACGGCCTCGGGCAGGACCTTGTCGCCCGCGTTCTCCTTGCCCTCCGCGAAGAGCGCCACATGGGCGAGCTGTTCGCCCGCCGGGTCCGTCTCCGGCTCCCGCTCCTCCGGACGGGTCCTGACGTACCAGTTGTGGCAGCCGGCGTCGGTGGGTTCGGCGTCCAGACCCTCGAGCGCGTAGGCGTGCGCGGCCTCCTCACGCCCGCACAGCCACGCCAGCCGCGCGAGCTGGGCGAAGGCGCGCGGGGCCACGTCGGGCGACGACGCCGCCAGCAGCAGGTGTGCCTCGGCCTCGTCATACCGTGACAGCGCCATCAGACAGACGCCGAGCGTCTCGTGGCAGCGGGGCGCGTCCAGCCGGTCGGCGACGACCGGTGCCAGGACGTCGACGGCCTCGTCGTAACGGCCCTGCTGGCGGTAGACGTCGGCGACCGCCCGGGCCAGGTCGAGGGAAGGCTGCTCCGTGAGCAGCGGCGGTGCGCAGTGCGTCAGGAGATCGGGGTGCTTGGCGCCGGGCAGCGCGCAGTAGGCGGCCCGGAAGTCCGCGTCGCTCATCTCGAAGCGCCGCCGCGCCTCGGCGGCCGGCCCGTAACCCGGCTCGTCGAACGGACCGGTGAAGCGCAGGACGGCGACGCTGCCGGGCACCGGAGTGTCGTCGTACAGACGGCGGGTGAGGAAGTCGTACCGCGCGTCGACCGGGACGAGGACGCCCTCGAGCGCCGCGTCCAGGGTGGCGTCGCCGCCGGCGACGCGGGCCGCGACGGCGTCGTCCACATCGGCGCGCTGCACGACCAGCAGCCCCTCCGGCAGGACGGAGCGCCGCTCCCCGGCCTTCCCGTCGCACGACAACTGCGGTACGGCGCCCACCCCGTGGCGCATTCGCAGCAGCTCGCCGATGTCGCCCAGGACGACCATGGCCGGGTCGAGGGCGATCACGGTGTCGTAACCGTCGAGCCGGAAGACGTCGAGCCGATCGTCCGCCCGGCGCGTGACGACCCGCGGGTGCAGTCGGCGCAGCTCGTCGAACGAGGAGTCGGGCAGGCCGGGGTGGAGGACCACGAAGTCCTCGCACACCTCCGGGTTGGTCAGTGCCAGGCTGCGCAGCAGCACGGGGAGGCCGGACAGGCGGTCCCCGTCGGTGTGGACGGCGAACGCGATCCGGCGCTTGCCGGTCACCGTGCGGCGGTCGTCCGCGGAGGAGTGGGTCATCGCAGGGCGATCCTCATCTTGCTGTCGTCGATGTGCGTCGCGCGGTCCATGACCCACTCGGCCTCCTCCGGCGGCAGATGCCCGGGCAGACCGAAGCCGATGAGGTCCAGCCGGGGGCTGACGTCGAGGAAGTCCAGGAGCCGGAGGGTGGTGAAGGCGGTGGTGGTGGTGCGGGTGTCCCAGCCGTCCTCGCCGAGCAGCGCGGGGTCGCTCAGCGGCCGGCGCAGGGAGGCGTCACCGACGTGGTCCTGCGCCCCGGGGACGAGACGCTGCCGGATCGCCCGGCGCCAGGCCCCGGCCGCGTCGCCGAACACCAGCCGGATGCCCGCCGGCCGGGTCCAGGCGGGAGCGGCCCAGGGTGCCGCGCCCCGCAGGGTGACGGCGTGCAGGTCGGTGCGAACTCCGGTGCCTTGGTCCCGGATGCCGGCGGAGTCGCACCGCACCACCAGGTCGTAGGCGTCGAGCGCGGGGCCCGGTGAGATCGCGGTGAGCTCCTCGGCATCCGACACCAGGCACACCGTCCGCCCGGCGAGGAGCCCGCGCAGCCCGCTGACGTCGATCGGCGTGGCGCCGCCGAGCAGCGGGTCGGCCGTACGGCCCCGCTCGACGAGCCTTCGGTACACGGCGTAGAGATCGATCAGGCGCCGAACCGAGGGGTCGCCCATGCCGTGCTCGGACACCTTCGCCCGCACGTACGCGGCGAACTCCGGCGCGGTCCGCGAGGTGGGCCACCCGGCCGCGTCGCGCAGCGGGCAGTCGTCCTCGGGGAACAACCTGGCGGCCTCGTCGAGGCAGTCCCGCCGCCTGCGCAGCGTGTCGACCCGGCGCACGACGTCCGCTGCCGCGCCGTGGTCCGACTGCAGCGCGAGGAAGCGCTCGTAGGACTCCACGGCCTCGTCGCCGCGACCCAGCCCGTCCAGGGCGAGCCCCCGCAACCGCCAGGCGCCCTTGGACCGTTGCCTGAGTTCCGTCGACGACTCCGCGACTCCCAGGGCCAGCTGGAGCGCGCTCTCGTCGCCGGCCTCCAGCGCACGCTGCCCGACCTGCAGCAACGCGTCGAAAGAGTCCGCGGACGGTGTCGCGAGAGAGGTCGTCAGGACACCGATCGCCTTGGTCAGCCGTGCGTGGCGGGAAGTGGCCGTGCCGGCCTGCTCCGCCAGGTGCTCACCGCACAGGCGCATGCTCCGGGCGAGGGGATCCGGCCTGGCGGCGTCTCTCTGCCGTGCCTTGAACAATCCCGCCAGGGGGTTCGTCATGCGTTCCACCGTTCTCCGATCGGAGGCCGAATGTGCCCGAGCGCGACGGGCCGCGGGCGACGCCCCGATGGACCTCCGGTGAACACTTCCCCCCGCTTGCGTGTGGAAGACCCGCAGAAGGGGCGCGGAACGCGGGCCCGCCGCCTGCGCGCCCGCGCCGGACGGTAGGCCCGGGCCGGTACGGCCTAGCGGCCCACCTGCCCCAGCCAGGTCAGCGTCCGCCGGACCTCCATCGAGAACGGGTGGTGCGGGCCGTGCACCCGGTCGGAGTCGTACAGCAGACGGGACAGCACGTCGTGGGCGGCCACGCGGTCGCCCACCGACAGCAGCAGGTGGCCGATGCGGCGCCGCACCTCCAGCGGCAGGTCGGGATCGGTGGCGCGGTACTGCTCGAAGGAGGGCAGCAGCGCCCGGTACTCGGCGAGTGCCGCGGGAGCCTCACCCAGCTGCTCCAGGCACTGCGCGGCCTCGTAGCGGTACTGCAGCGACTGGCGCCCCAGCGGCCCCGACTCCGCGGCGAGTTCGTCCGCGAGCCGGCGCAGCTCCGGCAGGGCGCGGCGGTACTGGCCGTCCTCCATCAGCGTGGCCGCGTACTGCTTGCGCAGCATCCGTACGACCGGTGACTGCTCGCCGTGCTTCTCCGCGGCGGCCGGGAGCACGCCGCCCAGGATGTCGACCGCCTGGGTGATGCGGCCGGCGTCGAGCAGCCGCTTCACCTCGTCGACCGCCTCCGCGATGCCCTGGCCCGCGGGGGCCGCGGTCATGCCCGGGGCGGGGGTGGGCTGCGGCGGGGCGGCCGGCCGGTCCGGCCACGGGGCGAGCGGTCGCAGGAAGGGGCGGGTGGGGTCCATCGGCCCGAGGGGGCGGTGGACGGGGCCGGGCACCGGCAGCAGCGGCGCCAGCCTGCGGTAGGTCTCCTGGGCGTCGGCCGGCCGGTGCTGCGGGTCCTTCGCCAGCAGCTGCAGCACCAGCGCCTCCAGCGGCTCCGGCACCTCCGGGCGCACCTGCCGCAGCGGCACGGGCTGCTCGTACAGGTGCCGGTGGAGCACGCCGAGTGCCGTCGAACCCGCGAACGGGACGGTGCCGCTGACCAGTTCGTGCAGCAGGACCCCGAGCGCGTACAGGTCCGTGCGGGGGCCGACGGCGCCGCTCATCGCCTGCTCCGGCGCCATGTACGCGGGGGTCCCGATGGGCGTGCCGGTGTGGGTGAGCCGGGTCGTGTCGGTGTCGAGCACGGAGGCGACGCCGAGGTCCAGGACGACCACGGTGCCGTCGGGACGCACCATCACGTTGCGGGGCTTGAGGTCGCGGTGCACGATCGGCACCGCGTGCACCGCCGCCAGCACGGCGCACAGCTGCGCCGCGACGGCGACCGCCCACGGCCAGGGGTAGGGGTCGTGCTCGGCGAGGTGGTCGGCGAGGTCGGCGCCCTCCACGTACTGCATGACGAAGTACAGCTCGTCGGCGTCGCTGCCCGCGTCGTGGACGGTGACCAGCCCCGGATGGTCGACCTGCGCGGTGACGCGGCACTCCCGCACGAAGCGCCGGCGCAGCTCCTCGGCGTCGGCGCCGCCCGCCACCTTGTCCGGACGCAGCAGCTTCACGGCCACCCGGCGGTCCAGCCGCCGGTCGTAGGCGGTCCACACCTGGCCCATGCCGCCCTGGCCGAGGACCGTGGCCAGCTCGTATCGGCCGGCGACGATCCGTCCGTTCACTGACCGCCCTCCTGCTTGCGCAGCAGGTCGCTCAGCTCGTCCAGTTCCGCCCGCACCTGGTTGATCCGCGGCTGGTGCGGGGGCGCCGGCGGCGCGGGTGCCTGCGGCGCGGGGGGCGGGGGCGTGCGGTACGGGTTGTAGTCCGCCGGCGGCTGCGGCGGCGCCGGCTGGTGCGGCGGCGGGTACGGCACGGTCGTGGCGTACGACGGGTAGCCGGGCGCACCTTCCGCCCGTGCCAGCGCCAGGTCGGCCACCAGGTAGTGGACGCCGACCAGGGGGACGAGGGCGATGACGGTGAGCAGCGCCACGTCGGTCCAGGGGTTGTTCTCCGACAGGGTGCCGATGGTCGCGAAGGAGGCGAGGCTCGCCGCGGTCGCGGTCCAGAAGAGGACCCAGTCCATGGCCCGGCGGCGCCGGACGGCCAGGTGCAGCAGGGGGAGGCAGGCCAGGAAGCCGCAGCTGATCGCGGTGATCGTGAGGAAGATGGCGCGGAGGGCGGTCGCCGTGGCCTTGGACTGAGCCGGTGGGTACGGCGGGACCGGGCCGGGGCCGTTCGTCACTGCTCTCGGACTCCCTGGGACATCAGTGCGGGGGACAGCTGCGAGTGGTATCGCGAGAGTATCCGCCGCCACCGACGGGCTGTCACCCGATCCCGTAACTATTCGGGACGCACCGTGCCGTCGGTCAGTCCGTCGTAGAGCCCCTGCACCAACTGCTCACCCAGCTGCCCCGCCAGCCGCAGGGCCTCCTCGAACGCGGCCAGGGTGCGAAAGCGCTCCCCGTACCGGCGCTGGTCGGTCAGCGGCAGCCGCGGCACCTGGAGGCGGCGGACGTCCAGCCGGGTCGCGGTGGAGGCGTAGCTGCTGGCCTGGCGGTTGTTGGCGGTGCCGCGCAGGAAGCCGGCGAGGAACCAGGGGTCCAGGGCGGCCGGGTCGGGGCGCAGCAGGTGAAGGTTGCGGCCCAGCGCCGCCCCGGCGGTGGCGGCGTCGACGACGCGCGCGGCCGAACCCCGGCCGAGCACCGGGACGACGACGTCGCCCTCCTGCGTCAGGACCGGCTCCTCCCCGGGCGGCCCCTCGGGCAGGGTGCCGCTGGGCGCGCCGCCGCCGAGGACGTCGTGCTCGGTGAGCACGGCGGGACCGCCGTCGGGGCGGGCGCTGCCGTTGCCGCCCGCGCGCAGCACCAGTGCCCCGGCGCGGGCCAGTTCGCCGACCGTGGTGAGCGGCCAGCGGGCGGGCTCGGCCGCCCCGGCGGGGGCGGGGGCGAGTTCCGCGCTGCGCAGCAGGGTGGCCGCCAGCCGGTCGCGCACCCCGGCGAGCTCGGCCGCCCCGCCGGCCGCGGCGGGCGGTGGCAGATGCCGGGCGGGGGCCAGGTCCACGTCGTCGTCGAGCAGGTCGATGACCTTCAGGGCGCGGCTCACACCGGGCCGCTCCTCGGTGGTGCCGTGCCGGTCGAAGGACTGCCAGGCGTCCAGCACGGTGGCGCGCACCGTCTGCCAGGGCGCCTTCTCGCCCCCGGGGGCGGCGTCCTGCGAGCCCGCCGTGTCGACCAGCAGCAGGTGCGGGGAGACCGGCGTGCCGGTGCCGGGCCTGCGGAGCACCCACAGATGGAGCGGGATGCCGTACGGGGGCGCGGCGCCGGCCGGGAGCGCGACCACCGCGCGCAGCGCGCCGCGCCGCAGCAGGTCGGCGCGGATCCGGCGGCCGGAGCGGCGCGAGGCGGCGGCGGGCGGCATCAGCAGCACGACCGTCCCGCCCTCGCGGACCCGTGCCAGACAGTGCTGCACCCAGGCGAGTTCGGACTCGGTGCGGGCCGGGAAGCCGTACTCGAAGCGGGGGTCGTAGGCGAGGTCCTCGTGGCCCCAGTTGCGCTCGTTGAACGGCGGGTGGCACAGCACCGCGTCGGCGGCGAGCCCGGGGAAGGCGTCGGCGCGCAGGCTGTCGCCGCCCGCGACCTGTACCGCGGCGGCAGGGTCGGCGTGCAGGGCGAGCCGCAGCGCCGCGAGCGCGGCCAGGTCCGGGTCGGCCTCCTGGCCGTACACCTCGTGCGGCGCCTCGGCGGCACGCAGCAGGGTGCCGGTGCCGCAGGCGGGGTCCAGCACGGTACGGGCGGGGCCGGCCAGTGCGGCCATCAGCTCGGCGGGCGCGGGCGGGGTCAGCGTGTACTGCCGGGGGTTGGCGTCCAGATAGCGCCCGAGCAGGAACTCGTAGGCCTGGCGCGGTCCCATCCCGGCGGCGAGTTCGGCGGCTCCGCGCAGCAGTTCGGCGTCGACGGGCGCGCCGGGGGCGAACCGTCCCCCGAAGTGCCGCTCGAAGAGCTCCCCTACCGCCTCCCCGGCCTCCGTGCCCTGCGCGCCCTTCATCCGGGTTGCGGCGTCGGGGCGTTCACGGACCAGCAGGCAGACGGCGCCGGCCTGCCGGAGGGCGGCCGCGGTTCCGGCGGGATGCGACTCGGCCCGCTGCCAGACCCGTTCGCGCAGCGGGACCTCGGCGAGTTTGCCCTGGGCGCGGAGCCAGCCCTCGACCTCGGACAGCGCGAAGGCCGGGCTGGTGTCGGTGCCCCCCACCGGCTTGGGGAAGTCGGCGTGCCTGCGGCGCCAGTTGCTGACGGCCGCCCGCCCCACCCCGGCCAGCCGCGCGATCCCGGCGGCGGTCACCTCGCTTGCGTTCTCCGGCACCTGGCTGGCTCCCTTCCCGCGCGGGGTGCGGCTGTGGCCACGAGCATACCGGTGAACGCAAGATACGAGGCTTCACGCCGTGAATTCACGCGAATCGCAATCGCATGTTGACTCGGTTCACACCTCATGCTGTGATTGACCCATCGGTTCACGGAGTCCCTCGGCGTTCCGCCGGCCCGCAACCGTCATCCACACGCTGTCCACCAAGGGGGACGACCCACATGACCACCTCTCGCCGCGTGCTCACGGCCCTCGGCTGCGCCGCCGCCGCCCTCACCATGGCCGCCTGCGGCCCGCTCGGCGGTACGGCGGAACCCGCCTCCACCGCCCTCGCCGACCAGCCGGTCGCCACGATCGGGAAGAAGTCCCTGGCCGCCATGAAGTCCGCCCCGGCGATGACCGTCGCCCTCGACGGCATCACCGACGGCGAGCCGATGAAGTTCCGTATGACGATGGGCAGGACGGGCGACTGCAAGGGCGAGGTCACCGCCGAGGGCGGCACCATGCAGCTCGTCAAGGCGGGCCCCTCGCTCTACATGAAGGGCGACGACGCCTTCTGGAAGGCCCAGGGCTCCGACGGCGCCGCACTGAAGGACCTCCTCGGCGGCCGGTGGATGAAGACCAAGGCCGACGCGCCGGACAACAAGGACCTCGTCGAAACCTGCGACCTCGACGCGTTCCTCGCCGAGCTGGAGAAGGACTCGGACGGCGACCTCGGCGGGAAGAAGGGCGAGCCCGTCACCCTCGACGGCACGCCCGCCGTGCCGATCACCAGCAAGGACGGCGCCGAGACCACCACCGCCTACGTGGCGACCGAGGGCAAGCCGTACGTGCTGAAGGTGGTCGTCAAGGGCGGCAAGGAGCCCGGCACCCTGCTCTTCTCCGACTTCGACAAGCCGGAGAAGGTCACCGCCCCGGCGGCCAAGGACGCCGTCGACATCGACAAGCTGGCCGGCTGAGCCCACCAGCTAAGATCCCCCGGCCCTGGCGCACGCCGTGCCAGGGCCGTCCCCTTCCCGAGAACGGCGGAACCGCACCATGGAAGACCGGATACCCGACGACGTCGCGGCCCTGGCCGCGGCCGAGGGACTCGGCCGGCACCGTCTCACGATCCTGCCGAAGCGCCACGGCTTCCTGATGACGTGCAACTTCGTGTTCATGACCCTCGTGGGACTGGCCTGCTTCGTCCTGCCCGGCGTGTGGTTCCTCCGCCAGGCCCTGCGGACCCCCAACTTCTCCCGCAGGGCCGCCGCCCGCCGGCTCCACTTCTTCGAGGCCGGACTGATCGAGATCGACCACGCCGGCGTCCCCGCCGCCTTCCGCTGGGACTCGTTGACGGTGCTGCAGGAGATCACCGAGTCCTACGTCAACGGCATCCACGTCGCCACCGGTTACCGCTACACGCTGCACAAGCAGGACGGCACCGTCCGGAAGATCCTCAACTTCTACGCGGAGCCCGAGCGGTGGGGACCGTTCATCCAGCAGGAGGTGGCCGGGTTCCAGCTGCCGGGCATGCTCAGAATGCTGGCGGAGGGAGGGACACTGACCTTCGGTGAGATCTCGGTCAACCGCACCGGCGTCGCGACGCCCCGGCGCGGAGCCGTCACCTGGCGGGAGATCGAGGATGTGCGGGTGAACAACGGCGTGCTCGTGCTGAAGAAGGCGGGCAAGTCCCTGTCCTGGTCCTCCAGGAAGGTCAAGGACATCCCGAACTTCCTCCTGTTCCTCTCCCTTGTCGACGAACTGCGCCGAACCACCGCCGCGCGCTGACCGTCCGCCCGCCGTACGCCCCCTGCCGGGCCGGGCTCCCCACCCCCTAGAGTGCCAAGGTGCTTACAACCAGGGCGGGAACGGCAGCGGCGGCCGTCGCCGTGCTGCTCGGCGCGGGTCTGGCCGGCTGCACCGGCGAGGGCCTCGGCAGCGGCACGGGCAGCGGAGCCGGGAGCGACGGGGCGCCGAAGGGCAGCGCGCTCAAGGCGCTGGACGACCTGGAGGTGAAGGGCCGGGCGCCCAAGACGGGTTACGCGCGGGACGAGTTCGGCGCGGCCTGGGCGGACACCGACCACAACGGCTGCGGCACCCGCGACGACATACTCCGCCGCGACCTCACGGGCACCTCCCTCCGCGCCGACCGGGGCGGGGACTGCGTGGTCGTCTCGGGCACCCTCGCCGACCCCTACACCGGCAGGCGGATCGACTTCACACGCGGCCGCAGCACGGTCGACATCGACCACGTCGTGGCGCTCAGCGACGCCTGGCAGAAGGGCGCCAAGTACTGGTCCCGCGACAAGCGCAGGCAGATCGCCAACGACCCCCTCAACCTCCTCGCCGTCGACGGGCCGACCAACCGCGGCAAGGGCGACGGCGACGCGGCGACCTGGCTGCCGCCGGACAAGGCCTTCCGCTGCCCTTACGTGGCCCGCCAGGTCGCGGTGAAGAAGAAGTACGGGCTGTGGGTCACCGAGGCCGAGAAGGCCGCCATGGCGAAGGTGCTGGACACCTGCCCCGACGAGCCCCTGCCGGACGCCGGCAAGCCGGCCGCGTCCGGCGGCGGCCCGGATTCCGGCGGCGGAGGCGGCGACGGGGACGGGGACGGGGACGGCAAGGAGGGCACCGCACCCTCGCCCGATGCCACGTACGCGAACTGCGCCGCGGTCCGCGAGGCCGGCGCCGCCCCGCTGCGCCGCGGCGATCCCGGTTACTCGCGTTCGCTGGACCGCGATGGAGACGGTGTCGCCTGCGACACCTGAGGTGCCGCGAATCGTTTGCGCAGTGTGTTGTGCAGAGTGCTGGATATCCCGGCGCCTCGCTCAATATCCTCGATCACTGCATCACTGCCAGGTCGTGCACCGTCGCTCGATCCCTTGCCGGGAGGCAAAAATGCTCCGCCGCAGGACCGCGCTCTCCGTCACCGCCGCCGCAGCCGTGCTGCTCGCGGCGCCGCTGCTGACGTCCTGCGGTACACCGCACGCGGGTGCCGCGGCCGTCGTGGGCGGCGAGCAGATCACCGTGGAGGCGGTCCAGGCGAAGGTCGCCGCCGTCCGCGCCGCGCAGGAGAAGACCCCGCAGGCCGCCCAGCTCATCGAGGCCAGCAGCGATCTGCAGCGCAACGTCGTGCACCGCCTGGTGCAGAACGAGGTGATCGAGCGGGCGGCCGACGACATCGGCGTCTCCGTCACCCGGCGCGAGCTCCAGGCCGCCCGGGGGGCCAGCGAGCAGCAGGCCGGCGGCAGGGCGGCCCTGGAGGCCCAGTTGCTGCAGACCTACGCGATGGTGCCCGCCGACATCGACGAGAGCATCCGCACCGACCTGCTGATGCAGAAGGTCGCCGCCCACTACGGCGCCGACGTGCAGACCCCCGAGGGGCAGACGGCGCTGATCAAGGTGCTGCGGGACACGTCGAAGAGCCTGCGCATCGACGTCAACCCGCGCTACGGCACGTGGAACTCCGACAAGCTCGACCTGGACGCCACCAAGGACCCGTGGCTGTCCGAGGTCAGCCGCCGTTCCGCCCAGGCCTGAGCCTGGTCCGAGCGTGACGTGGGACGCAGCGTGGCCGGGGCCGGGTCCGATCGCGGGCCCGGCCCCGGTGCCGTTCCGCGGCGAGGTAGTTTCGTCGGGTGGACCACTCCGATGACTCCGCCCTCCCGGGCCGCCTGGTACTGCTGACCACCACCCACCGGATCGCCCCCGGCCTGCTCTCCTGGCCCGCCTGGGAGCTGCTGCGCGCCGCCGATCTGGTCGTCTGCCCCGACCCGGGGAATCCGCAGCTGCCGTACCTGCGCGAGGCCGGGGTCGCCGTCGAGTCGTCCGCACCCACCGGGCGGGAGCTGGTCGACCTCACCGGGGGCGGGCGCACCGTGGTCTACCTGGCCGGCGGCGAGGGCGACCGCGCCGTCACCGACGAACTCTCCCGGCTCGGCGGCTCCGGCCGGGTCCACATGCCGGACCTGGAGCTGCTGCCCGGCTCCTACGACCTGCCGGGCGCGCGGCTGCTCGACCTGGTGCAGGTGATGGACCGGATCCGCCGCGAGTGCCCCTGGAGCAGCGTCCGTACCACCGAGGAACTGGTGAAGTACGGCATCGAGGAGGTCTACGAGCTCGCCGAGGCCGCCGAGGAGGGCGACCGGGAGGCCCTGCGCGAGGAGCTCGGCGACGTGCTGCTGCAGGTCGTCTTCCACGCGCGGATCGCGCAGGACGACCCGGAGGAGCCGTTCTCGATCGACGACGTCGCCGCCACCATCGTGGACAAGCTGATCCACCGGCACCCGCACGTCTTCGGCGACGCCGTCGCCGAGACGGCGGAGGACGTCCGCGAGCACTGGCTGCGCACCAAGGCGGAGGAGAAGCGGCGCGGCTCGGTCACCGAGGGCATCCCCCTCGGCCAGCCCGCGCTCGCCCTCGCCGCCAAGCTCGGCTCCCGGGCCCGCCAGGCGGGCCTGTCCGTGGCCGTACCGGACCAGGACGCCGCCGACACCGGTGAGCGCCTGCTGGCGCTCGCCCTCGCCGCCCAGGCGGCCGGCATCGACCCGGAGTCCGCCCTGCGCGCTGCCGCGCGCCGCTACCGGGACGCGATCCTGGAGGCCGAGAAGACGGGCTGACCTGCCGCGGAACATCTCCTTCCGCTGTTGTGCGTCAGCCTGGGGCACAGCGGGTAAATAGAACATATGCGAGCACTGGAACAGATCCAGCTGGCCGTGCCGCACGACTACATCGTCGGCATCGCGCCGTTGGTAGTGGGCATCTTCCTGGTCGGGATCCTGGTCGGCGCCGTGTCGATCGGGATGTGGGCCCGTGGCAAGGAACCGCCCCCGGAGCAGAAACCGCAGCCCCGCGGCGGGGCGTGGCACACCCGCCAGGAGTACGGCAGGGAGACCCCGGCCGACCACGGGCCCGGCCACCAGGACGGCGAGCGGCACACGCTCACCGAATGGCGTGAGCCGGACGAATGGCCCCAGGACGGCATCCGGCACCTCCCGCACTCCCTCAAGGGCTTCGGCAACTGGGGCTCCCATGGCGTGAGCGGCCCGCAGGGCGGCGCCCCGAGCCCCGGCACCCGCAGCCCCGAGGGCACCCGCCGTCCGGCGGGCGCCGCGGGCGGGGCGGGCGGGGTCCCCCGAGGCGCACCGACCCGTTCCGGGCCGGGCCAGGAGGAGAGCGGCAAGGAAGAGCACTGAGCGGAGGCCGAGAAAGCGGCGGCCGGGCCCGGGCCCGGCCGCCGCCCTCGGGCGGCCCCCAGGCCGTGTCGTCACATGCCCTCCCCCGACCTTCGGCCGGGGGTGCCCCCACTCAGCGACGCCTGGCACGGCACTCCCCCGGCTCCGCTGGGAGGTGCCCCCACGCTGCGTTGTCGCATCGTCCGAGTAGCCCCCTACGAGGACGATCCTCCGCCTTGCGATGCACCGCACCGGGGGCCCCTCCCAGCGTCAGCTGGGGGAGCCGCTGAGCCCGCCCTTCGGGCGGCCGGCACTCATTTGACGACAAGGCCTAGGCTCACGGCCATGCGCATCGAGGTACCGCACACATGGCCGCGCGACGAGGCGGAGGCCCTGGCGCTGCAGGACCGGCTGCGCCCGCTGGCGGACCACCACAGCCCCGGCCCGCAGCGGCCGCGTCACGTGGCCGGACTGGACGTCGCCTACGGCGGCGGCCACGGTGCCGAGGGCGACATCGTCGCCGCCGCCGTCGTCGTGCTCGACACCGCGACGCTGGCACCGGTCGAGCAGGTCACGGCCACCGCCCGGGCCGCTTTCCCGTACGTGCCCGGGCTCTTCGCCTTCCGTGAACTGCCCGTGCTGATCGACGCGCTGGAGAAGCTCTCCGTCACACCCGACCTGCTGCTCTGCGACGGCCAGGGCCTGGCGCACCCGCGCCGCTTCGGGCTCGCCTGCCATCTGGGGGTGGTCACCGGCGTGCCGGCCGCGGGGGTGGCGAAGACGCCGTTCGTCGGCAGCTGGGACCCGGCCGCGCTCGGTGACGCCCGGGGATCGAGCGCGCCGTTGGTGGACGCGGGGGAGACGGTGGGCCGGGTGCTGCGCACCCAGAGCGGGGTGAAGCCGGTCTACGTCTCGACCGGCCACGGCGTCGACCTGGACACCGCCTGCCGCCATGTGCTGGCCCTCGCCCCCGCCTACCGCCTCCCGGAGACGACCAGGCTCGCCGACCGGCTCAGTCGCGACCGGCTAACGTCATGGGGTGCATGACAGTGTGACCCCCGACCCCGGCATCCCGGCCGCCCCCGAACTGTTCACCTGGCAGTTCGCGACCGATCCGTACCCCGCGTACGCCTGGCTGCGCGAGCACTCCCCGGTGCACCGCACGACCCTGCCCAGCGGGGTGGAGGCCTGGCTGGTCACCCGGTACGCGGACGCCAAGCAGGCGCTGGCCGACGCACGGCTCAGCAAGAACCCCGTCCACCACTCCGAACGCGCCCACGCCAAAGGGAAGGTGGGCATCCCGGGCGAGCGCAGCGCCGACCTCATGACGCACCTGCTCAACATCGATCCGCCCGACCACACCCGGCTGCGGCGGCTGGTCTCCAAGGCCTTCACACCGCGCCGCGTGGCCGGGTTCGCGCCGCGTGTGCAGGAGCTCACGGACCGGCTGATCGACGGTTTCGCCGCCAAGGGCGAGGCGGATCTCATCCATGAGTTCGCGTTCCCGCTGCCGATCTACGCCATCTGCGACCTGCTGGGGGTCCCCGCCGAGGACCAGGACGACTTCCGCGACTGGGCGGGCATGATGATCCGGCACGGCGGCGGGCCGCGCGGGGGAGTGGCGCGCTCAGTGAAAAAGATGCGCGCCTACCTGCTGGAACTGATCCACCGCAAGCGCTCGGAGCTCGGCGACGACCTGATCTCGGGGCTGATCCGGGCGAGCGACCACGGTGAGCACCTCACCGAGAACGAGGCCGCCGCGATGGCCTTCATCCTGCTGTTCGCGGGCTTCGAGACGACCGTCAACCTCATCGGCAACGGCACCTACACGCTGCTGCGCCACCCCGAGCAACGACGGCGGCTGCAGGACTCCCTCGCCCGCGGCGAGCACGAACTGCTCGGCACCGCCGTCGAGGAACTGCTGCGCTACGACGGCCCGGTGGAGTTGGCGACCTGGCGCTTCGCCACCGAACCGCTCACCGTCGGCGGGCAGTCCGTGGCCACCGGCGACCCGGTGCTCGTCGTCCTGGCGGCCGCCGACCGCGACCCGGCCCGCTTCTCCGACCCGGACGCCCTGGACCTGTCGCGCCGTGACAACCAGCACCTCGGCTACGGTCACGGCATCCACTACTGCCTCGGCGCGCCGCTCGCACGGCTCGAGGCGCAGGCCGCGCTGGCGACCCTGCTGACCCGGCTGCCGGACCTTCAACTAGCTGCTGATCCAGCCGAGTTGAGGTGGCGGGGCGGTCTGATCATGCGTGGCCTGCGGACCCTGCCGGTCGCGTTCACGCCGGAAAGTGACTGACGTGACGTCAGAACGTGATCTTTGCGTGATCCGTGAGACATCGACTTGTGATGCATGGGCCAAGGCGGCTACGGTCTGGCGCCATCGCAGTATTCGAATGTGAAAGGCGATGGCGCATGCTGAAGTCCGGGAACGGCCGACACCGCAAGCCGCGTCAGGCCCCGACCGCAATGGTCGCGGTCGCGGCGACCGGGGCGGGCCTCACGCTCCCCCTCTTCGCAGCGAGCGGCGCCAGCGCCGCGGACGCCGGCAGCACGTGGAACGCCGTCGCCATGTGCGAGAGCGGCGGCCTGTGGAGCTCGAACACCGGCAACGGGTTCTTCGGCGGTCTGCAGATCACCGAGGAGACCTGGCAGCAGTACGGCGGCGAGCAGTACGCCGAGCGTCCTGACCTCGCCAGCCGCAACGAGCAGATATCCGTGGCGGAGAAGATCCTCGCCGAGCTCGGCCCGGACGCCTGGTCCGGCTGCGCCGACTCCTCGGGGCTCACCGACGCCCTCGACGACCTGCTGCACGGCGGCCACGGCCACGACGGCCAGGGATCGGGTGATTCCACCGGCACCGGGGACGAGGACACCAACGGCACCACCACCGGCGACGACTCCACCGGCACCACCACCCCGGGCACCGGCGACGACACCACCGCCACCCCGGACGCCGAGCCGACCAGCGGCTCCGACGCCTCCGCGACCCCCTCCGCCGGCGACAAGAACGAGGGCAAGGGCACCGGCAAGCACCGCAAGCCGGAGACCGGCACCGCCACCGACGGCCCCGCCACCGGGGACACCACGGGTTCCGCCGGGACCGGCGACCACGGCCCCGCCGGCCTGCCGGCCCACTTCGTGGAGGGCGAGGCCGCCTGGGGCGTCATCCCGCTCGCCACCGACACGCGCGCGGCGGCCGCGAAGGCCGACAGCGGCCGGGACAACGACGCGAGCGCCAAGAGCACCACCGGCAAGCGCTACCTGGTGCAGGAGGGCGACTCGCTCTGCGAGATCGCCATGGAGCAGGACGTGGCGGGCGGCTGGCGCGGCCTGTACGACGCCAACCGCGACGTCATCGGCGACGACCCGAACGCGATCAGCGCCGGTTCGTACCTGGACCTCGGCCGCTGAGCCGCCGGCGCGCCGCCGGGCCGGGTGTCCATCCCCGCCCGGCGGACGAGGGCTGACATCGGGCTGAACTTTCTCCTCCGTTCCGAGCACGGGCGTGTCCATCCCCCGAGCGTGCCCGGCCGGGGCTTTTCGGGTCGGTTAGGCTCATGCCGAAACGAAGAGACATCCAGAAGGAGACCCACGTGCCGTCCATCGACGTCGTCGTAGCCCGGGAAATCCTCGACTCGCGAGGCAACCCCACCGTCGAGGTCGAGGTCGGCCTCGACGACGGCAGCACGGGCCGTGCAGCCGTCCCCTCCGGTGCTTCCACCGGTGCGTTCGAGGCCCTCGAGCTCCGCGACGGCGACAAGAGCCGTTACCTGGGCAAGGGTGTGGAGAAGGCCGTGCTGGCCGTCATCGAGCAGATCGGCCCCGAGCTGGTCGGCTACGACGCGACCGAGCAGCGCCTGATCGACCAGGCGATGTTCGACCTGGACGCCACCCCGGACAAGTCCTCGCTCGGTGCCAACGCCATCCTCGGCGTCTCGCTGGCCGTGGCCCACGCCGCCTCCGAGGCCTCCGACCTGCCGCTCTTCCGGTACCTGGGCGGCCCGAACGCCCACGTGCTGCCGGTCCCGATGATGAACATCCTGAACGGCGGCTCGCACGCCGACTCCAACGTGGACATCCAGGAGTTCATGATCGCCCCCGTGGGCGCGGAGTCCTTCTCCGAGGCCCTGCGCTGGGGCGCCGAGGTCTACCACACCCTCAAGGCGGTCCTGAAGGAGCGCGGCCTGTCCACCGGCCTCGGCGACGAGGGCGGCTTCGCCCCCAACCTGCCGAGCAACCGCGACGCCCTCGACCTGATCGTCGAGGCCATCAAGAAGGCCGGCTACCAGCCGGGCCAGGACATCGCGCTCGCGCTCGACGTGGCCGCCTCCGAGTTCTACAAGGACGGCGGGTACTCCTTCGAGGGCAAGTCCCTGTCGGCGGCCGAGATGACCGCGTACTACGCCGAGCTGGTCGCGGCGTACCCGCTGGTCTCCATCGAGGACCCGCTGAACGAGGAGGACTGGGACGGCTGGAAGACGATCACCGAGGAGCTCGGTGACAAGGTCCAGCTGGTCGGCGACGACCTGTTCGTCACCAACCCCGAGCGGCTGCAGCGCGGCATCGACAGCGCCACCGCCAACGCGCTGCTGGTCAAGGTCAACCAGATCGGCTCCCTGACCGAGACCCTCGACGCGGTCGAGCTGGCCCAGCGCAACGGCTACAAGTGCATGATGTCGCACCGCTCCGGCGAGACCGAGGACGTCACCATCGCCGACCTCGCCGTCGCCACCAACTGCGGCCAGATCAAGACCGGCGCCCCGGCGCGCAGCGAGCGCGTCGCCAAGTACAACCAGCTGCTGCGCATCGAGGAGATCCTCGACGACGCCGCGGTGTACGCCGGCCGCTCCGCGTTCCCCCGCTTCAAGGGCTGAGACCGGCCGTCCGGTGCCGCCCGCCGCGCACGCGGCGGGCGGCACCGTGCGCCGGCAAGGGCCATCCGAACCCCCACCGGAGGTGCACGTGCCGGATCGCTTCTCCACCGCGACGCGCATCCGTGCCCTCGGGGCACAGGCGCAGGCCCGCGTCTACCGCGCGGCCGGCCGGCCGCGGCCCTCGCTGCCCCGCGGCCGCAACCGGCTGACCGGCCGGGCCGCGCTGCTGGCGCTGGTCGTGTGCGCCCTGGTCGTGGCCCTGGCCTACCCCATGCGCCAGTACGTCGCGCAGCGCTCGCAGATCGCCGACCAGCGCAAGCAGGCCGAGCAGGCGCGCAAGCGGGTGGACGAACTGCGGGAGGAGAAGGCCCGCTGGCAGGACCCGGAGTACGTCAAGGCGCAGGCCCGGGCCCGGCTGCACTACGTACTGCCGGGCGAGACGGCGTATACGGTGGTGGAGCCCAGCGGGGCCGCCGCGGCCCCCGAGGACTCCGGCGCCCGCCACAGCGACAGCGCCGCCCGCCGCCCCTGGTACGCCAACCTGTGGGACGGCGTCGACCACGCGGACGCCGCCGCCGCAGCACACCGTTGACGCGAGCCCCGAAAGAGACACGCCCAGGCATGGAAAAGCCCCCGCCGCAGACCGAGCACGCCCCGCCCACCGAGGCGGACATCGCCGCCTTCAAGGAGCAGCTCGGCCGACCGCCGCGCGGCCTGCGGGCCATCGCGCACCGCTGCCCCTGCGGCAACCCAGACGTGGTCGAGACGGCGCCGCGCCTGGAGGACGGGACGCCGTTCCCGACGCTGTACTACCTGACCTGCCCGCGCGCCGCCTCGGCGATCGGCACCCTGGAGGCCGAGGGCGTCATGAAGGAGATGACGGCGCGCCTCGCGGAGGACGAGGAACTCGCCGCCGCCTACCGCGCCGCGCACGAGGACTACATCGCCCGCCGGGACGCCATCGAGGTCCTGGAGGGCTTCCCCAGCGCCGGCGGCATGCCGGACCGGGTCAAGTGCCTGCACGTCCTGGTCGGCCATTCCCTCGCGGCCGGCCCGGGGGTGAACCCGCTGGGCGACGAGACGATCGCGATGCTGCCCGAGTGGTGGCGCAAGGGCCCGTGCGTGAGCCCCTGCGGCGGTGCCGGGCGGCAGGAGGGCGAGGCCCTGTGACCCGGGTCGCCGCCGTCGACTGCGGTACCAACTCCATCCGCCTGCTCGTCGCGGACGCGGACCCCGCGACCGGCGAGATCAAGGACCTGGACCGCCGGATGACGATCGTCCGGCTCGGGCAGGACGTGGACCGTACCGGCCGGCTCGCCCCCGAGGCCCTGGAACGCACCTTCGCGGCCTGCCGTGAGTACGCGGGCGTGATCGGGGAGCTGGGCGCGCGCGAGGTCCGGTTCGTGGCGACCTCCGCCTCCCGCGACGCCGCCAACCGCGACGACTTCGTGCGTGGGGTGGTGGACATCCTCGGCGTCGAGCCCGAGGTGATCACCGGCGCCCAGGAGGCGGAGTTCTCCTTCACCGGTGCCACCAAGGAGCTGACCGGGCGCACGGACCTCGAACGCCCCTTCCTGGTCGTGGACATCGGCGGCGGTTCCACCGAGTTCGTCGTCGGCGACGACCGCGTCAGGGCCGCGCGTTCGGTCGACGTCGGCTGCGTGCGGATGACCGAGCGGCACCTGGTCCGCGACGGCGTGGCCACCGACCCGCCCACCGCCCGTCAGATCGCCGCCATGACGCGGGACATCGACGCCGCCCTCGACCTCGCCGAGCGGACCGTCCCGCTGCGCGAGGCCCGCACCCTCGTCGGGCTGGCCGGTTCCGTCACCACGGTCGCCGCGATCGCGCTGGACCTGCCCGAGTACGACTGGGCCGCCATCCACCACTCCCGCATCCCGGTCGCGACGGTGCGCGAGATCAGCGCCCGCCTGCTGGCCGCCACCCACGCCGAGCGCGCCGCGATCCCGGTGATGCACCCGGGCCGGGTCGACGTGATCGGCGCCGGGGCCCTGGTCCTGCTGCGGATCATGGAGCGGACGGGCGCCCGGGAGGTCGTGGTCTCGGAGCACGACATCCTCGACGGGATCGCCTGGAGCATCGCCTGAGCAGGGCCTTTTCCATCTGAGCGGGCCTTCGGGGCGGGCGTGACACGCCCGCCCCGAAAAGTTCGTGAATTTCTTCACATGAAAGTTCCCGCCGGACGGCCCAACTTTCCGGGGCCGTGGCGCCCCAGGGGCCCCAAAGCCCTTGGGGCACAGGTGTTTCGGCTGTGTTGCGGGGAGGCGGCGGGGTACCCCCGGATGCCGATCTCCGCTGGTCGGAAGGGGCGCTCAACGCCCACAGGCCCCGGCGGGTTCCCCCTGGGTGCTGTGGCCCTGATCACGAAGCGGCGCAGTGTAGCAGAGGGCACCGCAAACCTTGTGAAGGGGCTCACGAGGTACCCCCTCGGGGGTGGTGAATACTCGAAGCATGAGCACCACGGAGCGTCCCAGGATCCTCGTAGTAGGCGGAGGGTACGTCGGCCTGTACGCGGCGCGGCGCATCCTCAAGAAGATGCGTTACGCGGAAGCGACGGTCACCGTCGTCGACCCGCGCTCGTACATGACGTACCAGCCTTTCCTGCCGGAGACCGCCGCCGGCAGTATCTCCCCCCGCCACGTCGTGGTGCCGCTGCGCCGCGTGCTCCCCAAGGCGGAGGTCCTCACCGGCCGGGTCACCACCATCGACCAGGACCGCAAGGTCGCGGTCGTCGAGCCGCTGGTGGGCGAGACCTACGAACTGCCCTTCGACTACCTGGTGGTCGCGCTCGGCGCCGTCTCCCGCACCTTCCCGATCCCGGGTCTCGCGGAGCACGGCATCGGCATGAAGGGTGTCGAGGAGGCCATCGGCCTGCGCAACCACGTGCTGGAGCAGCTCGACAAGGCCGACTCCACCACCGACGAGGACGTCCGCCGCAAGGCGCTCACCTTCGTCTTCGTCGGCGGCGGCTTCGCCGGCGCCGAGACGATCGGCGAGGTCGAGGACATGGCCCGCGACGCGGCGAAGTACTACACCAGCGTCAAGCGCGAGGACATGCGCTTCATCCTCGTCGACGCCGCCGACAAGATCCTCCCCGAGGTCGGCCCCGAACTGGGCACCTGGGGTCTGGAGCACCTGCGCGAGCGCGGCATCGAGGTCTACCTCGGCACCTCCATGACCTCCTGCGTCGACAAGCACGTGGTGCTCGCCAACGGCCTGGAGGTCGACGCCTCCACGATCGTGTGGACCGCGGGCGTCAAGCCCAACCCGGCGCTCGCCAAGTACGGCCTCCCGCTCGGCCCGCGCGGCCACGTGGACACCGCCCCGACGCTCCAGGTCCAGGGCACCGACTACATCTGGTCCGCCGGCGACAACGCCCAGGTCCCCGACCTGGCCTCCGGCCCCGGCGCCTGGTGCCCGCCGAACGCCCAGCACGCGCTGCGCCAGGCCAAGGTCCTCGGCGACAACGTGGTCTCCGGCATGCGGGGCTTCCCGCAGAAGGAGTACAGGCACGCGAACAAGGGCGCCGTCGCCGGCCTCGGCCTGCACAAGGGTGTCGCCCTGATCCGCTTCGGCAAGCTGAAGCTGAAGTTCAAGGGCCGCCTGGCCTGGTACATGCACCGTGGCTACCACGGCATGGCGGTCCCGACCTTCAACCGCAAGATCCGGGTCCTCGCGGACTGGACGCTGGCGGTCTTCCTCAAGCGCGAGGTCGTCTCGCTCGGCGCGATCGAGAACCCCCGCGAGGAGTTCTACGAGGCCGCCAAGCCGGTCCCGGCCGCGGCGGTCACCGCCGAGGCCGTCAAGGCCAAGGCCTGATCAGCTAGCAGTACGGCCGAAGGGCGTCCGCCATCCGTGGGGCGGGCGCCCTTCGTCGTGCCCGTGTCCCTGGCCCCGGGGCACAGGACATGAGATGGGTAGAGGTAAAGAAGCGGTAGCGCGGGAATGTCGGTGTATTCCGCATCCGTTTCCCAGCCCAGTGGACCCGTCTTCATGGAGGCACGGAGGTACGCGCCATGGCCGATGCGGCCGGACGACTGACCGCCCTCGCCGAGCAGGCGCTCGGCGTCCCCGTCCCGTTGCGCATCCGCGCGTGGGACGGCAGCGAGACCGGACCGCCCGACGCCCCGACCCTGGTCGTACGGCACCGCAGGGCGCTGCGCCGGCTGCTGTGGAAGCCCGGCGAACTCGGCCTGGTCCGCGCCTGGGTGGCCGGTGAACTCGACGTCGACGGCGACCTGTACGAGGCGCTGGACCGGCTCTCCGGGCTGGTCTGGGACCGCCCCGCGGAGGACGGCGGGGCCTCGCCGCTCCGTCTGCTCGGCATCGCGCGGGACCCCGGGACCTATCGGCTGGCCCGTGAGGCGCTCGCCCTCGCCGGTCCCGGACTGCCGCCGCCCCCGCCGCCGGAGGAGGTCCGCAGACGCTCCGGCGTGCTGCACAGCCCGATCCGCGACCGGCAGGCGATCAGTCACCACTACAACGTCGGCAACGACTTCTACGAGTTGGTGCTCGGCCCGTCCATGGTCTACTCCTGCGCCTACTGGGAGGGGCCCGACGCGACCCTGGAGGACGCCCAGCGGGCCAAGCTGGACCTCATCTGCCGCAAGCTGGAACTGCAGCCCGGGCAGAGGCTGCTGGACGTCGGCTGCGGCTGGGGCTCCATGGTGCTGCACGCCGCCGAGCACTACGGCGTCCGCGCCACCGGCGTCACGCTCTCCACCGAGCAGGCCTCCTTCGCGCGCAAGCGGGTCGCCGACGCCGGCCTCGCCGACCGGATCGAGATCCGCGTGCAGGACTACCGGGCGGTCGACGACGGGCCGTACGACGCCATCTCCTCGATCGGCATGGCCGAGCACGTGGGCCGTGAGCGCTACCGGCAGTACGCCGGGGTGCTCTACGGGCTGCTGCGGCCCGGTGGGCGGCTGCTCAACCACCAGATCGGCCGCCGCCCCTGGGCGGACGAGGAGGCCTACCACGTCGACGAGTTCATCGACCGGTACGTCTTCCCCGACGGCGAGCTGGCCCCGGTCGGCTCCACGGTCTCCCGGCTGGAGGAGGCCGGGCTGGAGGTACGGGACGTGGAGGCGATCCGCGAGCACTACGCCCTGACCCTGCGGCAGTGGGTCGCCAACCTGGAGGCCCGCTGGCCCGAGGCCGTCCGCCTTGCCGGCGCCGGCCGCGCCCGCGTCTGGCGGCTCTACATGGCGGCCTCCGCGCTCTCCTTCGAGCAGAACCGCATCGGCGTCAACCAGATCCTCGCCGTCCGCCCCGACAAGGACGGCGGCTCCGGGATGCCCCGCACCCGGGCAGACTGGCTGGGCGCGGGCCGCAGGGCCTGAACGCGCCGCGGGGCGGGGGCCGCACACGGCCCCCGCCCCGCGGGCGTTCCCGCCGGCCCGCTACTCGGCCTTGATGGCCTCCAGCATGTTCAGCCGGGCCGCCCGGCGGGCCGGCCACAGCGCGGCCAGGATGCCCACCAGGGCGGCGATCGCCAGGAACACCGCGATCCGGTCCCAGGGCAGCACCATCGCGTAGCTCGGCAGTTCGGGCCTGATCAGCCCGCCGACCGCCCAGGCGAGGAAGACCCCGAGGCCCAGGCCGAGCACCGCGCCGAAGAGCGAGATCACCAGGGACTCCAGCCGGATCATCCGCTTGACGGCGGCACGGTCCAGGCCGATGGCCCGCAGCATCCCGATCTCGTGCCGGCGCTCGAAGACCGACATCGCCAGCGTGTTGATCACGCCCAGCACCGCCACCAGCACGGCCATCGCGAGCAGCCCGTAGAGGATGTTCAGCATCAGGTCGATCGTCGAGCTGAGCTCGCGGGAGATGTCCGCCTTGTCCTGGATCTTGATCACCGGGTTCTCGCCGAGCGCCTTCACCAGCGCGTCCTGGTGGGCCTCGGCGGCGCCGCCGGCCGTCTTCACCAGGATGCGCATGTCCCCGGCCTTCGGGGTGTGCGGGGTCACCGTGGCGTTGTCCATGATCACACCGTTGATGAGGTCGCCGCCCTCGAAGACGCCGCCGATCGTCAACCGACCCTTGGTGCCGTCGTCGTAGCGCACCGGCAGGCTCTGCCCGGCGTGCCAGCCGCGCCGCTTCGCGGTGTCGGAGTCCACGACCACGGAGTCGCCGTGCACCGCGGCCAGCGAGCCGTGGCTGAAGTCCAGGGCGAGCAACCGGCCGATCTGCGGCGCGTCGACGCCGGTGACCCACTCGTCCTCGCCGTCCAGTTCGGTGTGCGCGTCGCGCACGGCGCTGGAGTCGCTGACGCCGTCCGTGCCGGCGACCTGCTCGGCCACCTCGGGGGAGAGGTTCCGGCCGGTGGCCATGGTGATCTGGTAGTCGGCCTTCAGATGGGCGGCCGCCAGCTCGTCCACGGTGGTCTTCACCGAGATGGCCACCACCGTGAGGGCGGTGATCAGGGTCAGACCGATCATCAGCGCGGAGGCGGTGGCGGCGGTGCGGCGCGGGTTGCGCACCGAGTTCTGGCGGGCGAGCCTGCCCGTGACCCCGAAGGGCCGCAGCAGCGGCGCCGCCGCGGCGACCACCGGCCGGGACAGCAGCGGCGTGAGGACGAAGACGCCGATCAGCAGCAGCCCGGCGCCGCCGCCCAGCACCATGTTGCCGCCGTCCTTCATCCCCGAGCCGGCCATCACCAGGACGATCCCGGCCGCCGACAGCAGCGCGCCGAGGGTGTTGCGCAGGACCAGGCCCTTGACGGTGGCCGGGGCGTGCACACTGCTCATCGCCGCGACCGGCGGGATCTTCGCGGCCCGGCGGGCCGGCAGCCACGCGGCGAGCACGGTGACGCCCACACCGACCGCGAGCGCCACCCCCGCCGTGCCGGGCTGTACGGCCAGGGCGCCGTCGGGCAGTTCCGCGCCCGCCGAGCCGAGCACCGCCCGCATGACCGCCGCGATGCCGATGCCCAGCAGGAAGCCGGTCACACCGGCCACCGCGCCCACCACGAGGGCCTCGCCCAGCACCGACCGCGTCACCTGCCGGCGGCTGGCGCCGACCGCGCGCAGCAGCGCCAGCTCCTTGGTGCGCTGGGCGACCAGCATCGTGAAGGTGTTGGCGATGATGAAGATGCCGACGAAGAGCGCGATGCCGGCGAAGCTGAGCAGGGTGGTGTTGAAGTCGCTGAGGTCGGAGGCGATCCGCCGCGCCTCGTCGTCCGCCAGTTGCCGCCCGGTGGTCGCGGTGGCGTCCTCGGCGTAGCGCGGCAGCAGCTTCTCGATCCCCGCCTTCAGCGTGGCCTGCGCGGTGCCCGGGGCGGCCTTGACGTCGATCTCCTCGTACGTGCCCGGCTTGCCGAAGAGCTTCTGGGCCGTGGCGGTGTCGAAGAGCACCAGGCTGCCGCCGGCGGCGACGTTGCCGTCGTCCGTGCGGAAGACGCCGGTCACCTTCTGCCGCATCACCGGGCCGTCGATGGACATCCGGACGGTGTCGCCGACGCCGTAGCCCGTCCGCTCGGCCGTCCTGGAGTCCAGCACGATCTCGGAGGAGGTCCGCGGGGCGCGTCCCTCGCTCATCGGATAGCGGCCCGCACCGGCGTAGTTGCCGCCGCGGGTGGACCAGCCGTCGCCGACCAGCCGGCCGTTCTTGTCGGCGATGGCGGTGAAGCCGGTGACGGTCGCGGTGGTGGACCCGGCGCCGGGCAGGCGGCCGATCTCGTCCACCAGCCGCTGGGGGAGCGGATGGTCGACGTCCCCGTAGGTGACGGCGACCGAGACGTCGGAGTAGCTCCTGGCCGAGGCCTTGCGGAGGGCGTTGCCGATGGTGTCGGTGAACACCAGGGTGCCGGAGACGAAGGAGACGCCGAGCATCACGGCGAGCACGGTCATCATCAGCCGGGCCTTGTGCGCGAGCACGTTGCGCAGGGCGGTACGGAACATGTCAGGGGTTGTCTCTCGGTCGTGGCTCGTGGTCGGCGGCGGGATCAGCTGGTGCGGCCCTTGGCGTCGAAGCGCTTCATGCGCTCCAGCACCGTGTCCGCGGTCGGGCCGTGCAGTTCGTCGACGATCCGGCCGTCGGCCAGGAAGACCACGCGGTCCGCGTAGGAGGCTGCGACCGGGTCGTGGGTGACCATGACGACGGTCTGGCCGAGTTCCTTGACGGAGTTGCGGAGGAAGCCGAGGATCTCCGCGCCCGAGCGGGAGTCGAGGTTGCCGGTCGGCTCGTCGGCGAAGATGATCTCGGGCCTGCCCGCCAGCGCCCGGGCGACGGCGACGCGCTGCTGCTGCCCGCCGGACAGCTGGGACGGCCGGTGCGACAGCCGTTCGGACAGCCCGACGGTCTCGATGACGCGGTCCAGCCACTGCTTGTCGGCCTTGCGGCCGGCGATGTCCATCGGGAGGGTGATGTTCTCCGCGGCGGTGAGGGTGGGCAGCAGGTTGAACGCCTGGAAGACGAAGCCGATCTTGTCCCGGCGGAGCTTGGTGAGCTGCTTGTCCTTCAGCGCGGACAACTCGGTGTCCCCGATCCGCGCGGAGCCGGAAGAGACCGTGTCCAGACCGGCCATGCAGTGCATCAGCGTGGACTTGCCCGAGCCCGAGGGCCCCATGATCGCGGTGTACTCGCCGGCGCGGAACTCGACCGACACCGCGTCGAGCGCGACGACCCGGGTCTCGCCGTCTCCGTAGACCTTGCTCAGATCGACGGCACGGGCGGCCGTGGCCGTGGCGGTGGGGTGTGCGGTGGTGGTGGTCACGGCACGCTGCTCCTGTCGGGACGGGGGAGTCGATCGGACCCCTCCATCGTCCCGACGGCGGACGTCGCCGGAATCCGTCCACATCGTGGTTCTGGAGGCAGTCCCGAGAGGTATGCGCGAACCCCGGCGTACTACTTGGGTATGACGGGGACCCCGAGATCCCGCCCGCGGACGGAAGCGATTTCGCGTCATATGCAGCGGGCCCGGTCCGCCGCCCGTACCGCCCCGGGCCTGTGCTTTCCTCTGGGTCGGCAATATCTGACGAGCCGTCAGTCACCCTTGAAATCAGACAACATGACGAATCCTGGGCCCTGTTCCACCCGCCCCGCCGGATAGGCTCGTACTGCGCTCTCGCGCCGCCATGCCCGGATGGTGGAATGCAGACACGGCGAGCTTAAACCTCGCTGCCCCTTGCGGGCGTACCGGTTCAAATCCGGTTCCGGGCACTCACTCCCTCACTGCCGCTGATCAGCGGGAACCACCGGAAAGCGTCTCTTGGTTGGCGGCCCGGGGCCTCCTGGGCGCGGATCTTCACCTCGCCGTCGACCGATGGCCTCTCGACAACCAGTGTGCCGGTGTCGGCCTCGGGCACGCCCCGGGAGCTTCGTGACTACCTCAACCGTTGGCGGATGCGTTGCCGTGCCCGGAGCGCCGAGACCGTGGGCACGATCGCGGGGCGCTCATCGCGGCCGGAGGCTCAGGAGGCGGCCACGTTCGTGGGCGCGGTCCAGCCGGTGGCTCGGATCCACTCGACCAGGTCCAGGGTGGCCGGCTCGATCGAGCGCACCACCGCGGGGTCCGAGGGGTGTTCCGCCGCCTCCGCGAACTGGCGGAACATCGCCTTGTCGAGGTCGTTGGGAAGCACGCTCAACGGGAGGGCCTCGTACCGTGCCGGGAGCCCGGCGCGCGCGCCGAACGCCGCGGCGATCTGGGGGCCCGTCAGCTCGTCGCCGACGAGCTCGACGGCTCCGCCGGGCGCCTCCGCGGTGTCGAGCAGGAGCGCGGCGACGACCCGGCCGATGTCCCCGACCGAGATCATCTTCAGGGCGACGTCCTCCGGCAGAGGCAGCCTCAGCACGATCTCCCCATGCTCCAGGCTCGGTGCCATCACGCTCGCGAAGTTCTCCATGAAGGCGGTCGCGCGAACCATCGAGGCCCTCAGGCCGGACTTCCTCAGGTGCTCCTCGATCCAGTGCTTCGAGTCCTGGTGCGGCACGCCCGACTCCCGGTCCGCTCCGAAGACCGAGTTGAACACGACGTGCGGGACGTCCGCCTCGACCGCCGCGTCGACGAGCGCGGTACCGATGCGAATCTCCGCCTCGACCTCTTCGAGGCTGTTCGCCTCCGGGGTCGTGAGAAGTCGCAGGCCAGGGGAAACACCGCAGGTCAGAGGGGGTTCCGGAGGGGGTTCGAATCCGGTTCGGGGCACCACCTCTCCCACCGGCACCCGCCGGGCCGCCCCGGTGCGTAGTGTGTCGGCTGACCGGCCGCGGGGAGGAGCGCGTCATTCTCCCGGCGTACCGCGGAGCCACACATCGTGCGGGGGAGTTCTTGTGACGGACGACGGGATCCGGTGGATCGCCGGGGCCTTCGACACCTACTGCCTGACCTTCGCCCGCGGGCTGGAGGTCGGCGAACTGGTCCGCCGGATGGGCGGCGACCCCGGGGCGATCCGCCAAGGGCTCTCCGCCGGCGACGCCATGGACTGGTCGGACCGCAAGGGACTGGTGGCCAGGCTCGGCACCCGCGGCGGATGGGCCTTCGCCCTGGAGCACTGGAGCGCCGAGGGCATGGACCACAGGATCCTCCGCGAGGTCTCCCGGGGGACCGAGGCGGTCGTGTACCTCAACGCCGGTGTCCCGCCACGCTGGTTCCTGTACGCCGAGGACGGCCGGGTCGTGGCCGACTTCGAGCCCGGTGTCGAGGCCGCCCAGCTCGGCGGCGAGGACCCCGGCCGGCTGGTGCCGGCCCTGCGGGAGGTGGGTCTGCTGCTCCCCGACGGGACCTCCGCACCCGACGCCGACGGGGAGGACGAGATCCTCGCGATGGGCGAACGCCGCTTCGGCCTCACCCTGCCGCGCGACGCCGTGGAACACGGCACCCTCGCGGCCGTCAGCTTCGCCCCGTTCTAGCCCGCCCGGCCCGCGGAGGGCGTCCGGTACACCACCCCTGGAGGAGACATGACCGTGCTGCGTGTGAAGGCCTTCGACCACCTGGTGCTCAACGTCGCCGATGTCGAGCGGTCCCTGGCCTTCTACACCGGGCCGCTCGGCCTGGAACCGGTGCGCGTCGACGAATGGCGGGCCGGCCACGCCCCGTTCCCGTCGGTGCGGGTCACCCCGGAGACCATCATCGACCTGGTCGCCGGGCCCCGTGGCGAGTCCAACGTCGACCACATCTGCCTCACCGTGGAACCGCTGGACTGGGAAGAGGTCGTCGCCTCGGGGGTGTTCACGGTGCTGGAGGCCGATGTGCGGCGCTTCGGGGCGCGCGGCGAAGCGCAGTCGACCTATGTCGCGGACCCGGACGGCAACACGGTGGAACTGCGCTGGTACCCGCAGGACGCCGAGGGCTGAGGGGAGTTCCGGGCGCCGCCGGTGGCGCCGGGACCGGTTGCTACAGTGCGCCCGTGTCCGACTCCTCGCGCGAATCCCTGGCCGGCGCCGGCTGGGAGGGCCGGCAGCACGGCGCCTACCGGGAGTTGATGCCCGCCCGGGTGGTCAACCTCTCCTGGCTGGACCCGTCGACCCTGTGGAAGGCCCGCAACGGCCCGCTCGCCTCGCTGTTCGGGGACCCGACCGGCCGGGACCGGCAGCACTGGGTGGACGGCCAGCGGGAGCGGGGGGCGGCCGGCGCGGACCTGGTGATCGAGCGGGACGACCCCGATTCGTTCTCCTTCCTCCTCCTCGGCGACACCGGCGAGGGCGACGATCCGCAGTACGCGGTCGTGCCCGGGATGCTCACGGCGGGCGCCGGCACCCGCTACGCCGTGATCTGCAGCGACGTCCTCTACCCGGTCGGCAGCGCCAACGAGTACGACACCAAGTTCTTCCGGCCCTACCGGGACTACGACGCTCCCGTCTACGCCATCCCCGGGAACCACGACTGGTACGACGGCCTCACCGGGTTCATGCGGGTCTTCTGCCGCGCCCCCGCCCTGCCGCCCGCGCCGCGCCCCCGTCCGCTGTCCCGGGCCTGGTGGCGCACCCTGCTGTGGGCGAAGCCCGACGTGCCGGACGACGCCCGGCTCGACGAGGCCCGCCTGATGCGCTCCGCGCCCTCGCAGGCGGCGTCCCAGCCCGGCCCGTACTGGGCGATCGACTCGGGGCCGATACGGATCATAGGGATCGACACCGGGCTGCTCGGCGGCATCGACAGGGAGCAGGGCGAGTGGCTGCGCCGGGTCTCCCGCGGACCCCGCCCCAAGATCCTCGTCACCGGTTCCCCGATCTACGTGGACGGTGAGCACCACCCCTGCGCCATCGAGGGCGGCGGCACGGTCGACGAGGTCGTCCGCGACCCGGAGCGCAACTTCGTCGCCGTGATCGGCGGCGACATCCACAACTACCAGCGCTACCCGGTCGACGTGGACGGCCGCCGGATCGAGTACGTCGTCTCCGGCGGCGGGGGCGCCTTCATGCACGCCACCCACACGATCCCCCGGGTGGAGGTCGGCGGCGTCAGCGAGGACCGGTTCCGCTGCTACCCGATGCGCGGCGACTCCCTTGCCTTCTACAGCCGGCTCTACGGCCGCCGGCTCCACCTGCGCCGCCTGTTCGACCTCACCCCGGACGAGGCGTCGGCGGTCCTCGCCCGGCGCCTCGGCGTCCCGGCCACCCGGGCCACCGGGGCGCGGGTGACCCTGCGGACCCGCTTCGTCGCGAGCGTCCTGGGCGCTCCTCCCCGCCCGGACCGCAGGCGCCGGCTGCGCCTGCCCGTCCGCCGGATGCTCACCCGTCTGCTGTCCCCGGGCTCGGCGACGTACAGCCCGCCGTTCTTCAAGAGCTTCCTGCGGCTGGACGTCGGCCCGGCCGCCGTGCGCGTGCGGTGCTTCGCCGCCACCGGCCTGCTGGAGCACGAACTGGACCCGCCCGTCGAGGACGACTTCTCCGTCCCGCTGCCGGGCGTGAACCGGGCGTGAACCGGACCTGAGGCGCGGCCGCCCCTCCCCCGGCCCCCCTCCACTGCGCGCATCGCGAGGCCCCGCGGTGGCGGTGATCTGCGCGAACGAGCCGGATGCGGCGGTGTGAGGCCGTCCGTGAGAGCGGGCGGCACGGCCACCTGTACGGACAAGTACGGGCTTAGTCTTTTACCTACACCTGAAGGTTTCGACGCGTTCTGGACATCTGCGCTTAGTCAACCTTCCCCCCAAGGCTCCTAAGTTCACGCCCAAGCATTGGCAAGCAGTGAGCAACGGAGGTCGTTGTGTCCGAGGGTGTTCGCAGGGCCCGGCGGTTCGCCGCGCCCGTGGCGGCCGCCGCCGCTGCGGCGGTGGTGACCATGGTGATCAACCCGACGCTGGGTGCGTCGGCCACGGCACCGCAGGCCGCAAGCAAGGGCAAGGCCCCGGCTGCGAAGAACGTCATCTTCATCAACGGCGACGGCATGGGTGCCGCCGCCCGGCAGGCCGCGCGTCTGCACCTGGCCGGCCTGAACGGTCAGCTCGCGATGGACAAGCTCCCCTACTCGGGCCAGCTGACCACCGAGCCGGACGACCCGAAGGCCGTCGTCACCGACTCCGCCGCGGCCGCGACCGCGTGGGCGACCGGTGAGAAGACCTACAACGGCGCGATCAGCGTCGACGTGGACGGCAACCCGCTGGCGACCCTGGGCCAGCAGGCCAAGGCCGCGGGCAAGGCCACCGGCCTGGTCACGACCGCGCAGGTCACCGACGCGTCCCCGGCTGCCTTCTTCTCCAGCACCCCCAACCGGTCGGCGCAGGACGAGATCGCGCGTCAGTACATCGAGGTCAGCAAGCCCGACGTCATCCTGGGCGGTGGCGAGGACTGGTGGCTGCCCGCGGGCAGCCCCGGCGCCTTCCAGGACAAGCCCGCCGAGGACACCTCCGAGGCGAGCAAGGGCACCAAGGGCGACCTGATCAAGAAGGCCCAGAAGGCCGGCTACACCTACGTCTCCAGCGCGGACGAGCTGAACCGCGCCAAGAGCGGCAAGCTCCTCGGCCTCTTCGCCAACGAGGAGATGTTCCAGCAGCGCCCCGAGGGCCAGGGCGACGTGTACGACCCGGTGGTCGGCCTGTCCACCATGACCAGCAAGGCCCTGAGCACGCTGGACAAGAGCAAGAAGGGCTTCTTCCTCATGGTCGAGGAGGAGGGCGTCGACGAGTTCGCGCACTCCAACAACGGCGCCCGTGTCCTGCAGTCCATGCAGGAGCTGGAGAAGTCCGTCGCGGTGGCGCGCGCCTACGTGGCCACCCACCCCGACACCTTGCTGGTCGTCACCGGTGACCACGAGACCGGCGGCCTGGCGGTCGAGGAGGCCGACACCGCCGACGAGTCCGGCGACGGCATCTCCGCCGAGGACGGCCCGTTCGCCATCCGCGGCAGCGACAAGTCGTTCTACATCGACTGGACCACCTCCGGTCACACCGGCGTGGACGTCCCGGTCACCGCGGCCGGCCCGCTCGCGGACCGCTTCACCGGCAAGCACGCCAACACCTACGTGCACGACGTGCTGAGCGAGATCCTGGCGACGCGTCGCTGACCGAGGATCCACTCCCGGCGGGTGCCGGGGAGGGCCCGGCCCTCCCCGGCACCCGCCGTTCGTCGCCGGGCGGTGTGGCGCCGCGGGGACGGGGAAAGGCGTGGTGACAGGCACGGACGGGCGCTGCAAAAGATCCTCCTTGAGGCGTAGGCGACCCGCTTTGCCATAGCATTACTCTTGGTGCGAAGCCGTATCGCACGGCCCATGGAGGAGTGACAGATGAGGAGCAGCAACCCGGTCTTCTCGCGGCGCGGGTTCTCCCGCGGGGAGGGCTACGCGGGCTTCGGCGGTCAGCCGCAGACGCAGGGCAACCCCGGCACGGGCGCAAACCCCTACGCGGGCACCAACCCGTACGCGGGCGGGAACGCCTACGACACGACGTACCAGGCCCCGCCGTCCGCGCCCGCGCAGACCGGCCGGATGACGATGGACGACGTCGTCATGCGCACCGCCATGACCCTGGGCACCGTGGTGCTCGGCGCGCTCGTGGCGTGGTTCGCGCTGCCGGTGTCGGAGAAGAGCTACGGGCTCGGCATCGGCGCCATGCTCGTCGCGCTCGTCCTCGGCCTGATCCAGTCGTTCAAGCGCGAGGCCTCGCCCGCGCTGATCCTCGGCTACGCGGTCTTCGAGGGCGTCTTCCTCGGCGTGTGGAGCAAGATCTTCAACTTCATGTGGCCGGGCATCCCGCTGCAGGCCGTACTGGGGACGATGGCGGTCTTCGTCGGCATGCTGGTGGCGTACCGCACGCGCCTCATCCGGGTCACCGCCCGCTACACGCGCATCGGCATGGCGATCGCCATCGGCTTCCTCATCCTGACCTTCGTCAACGTGATCGCCGCGATGATCGGCGGGGGCGACGGCCTCGGCCTGCGCAGCGGCGCCCTGGGCGTCGTGGTCGGCATCATCGGTGTCGCGCTGGGCGCGTTCTTCCTGTCGCTGGACTTCAAGCAGATCGAGGACGGCATCCAGTACGGCGCTCCGCGCCAGGAGTCCTGGCTTGCGGCCTTCGGGCTCACGCTCTCCCTGGTCTGGATCTACCTGGAGATGCTGCGGCTGATCTCGATCCTGCGCGGCGACGACTAGCCGTACCGTCCGGTGCGCTGACGCGCCGCGGACATTCAACGGGCCCCGGAGGCAGTGCCTTTCGGGGCCCGTTCGCGTGCGCGGATGGAGCGCGTCAGCCGAACCTCCGCGCGGCCCGCCTCAGGTCGTGTTCGTGGACGATGGCCTTGGCGTGTCCGTAGGACAGGTCGTGCTCGCTGCGGAGCCAGCTGACTTTCTCTTCGAAGCGAAGGAATGCGGGCCCGTCGTCGACGGCGCGAAGCCAATCGCCGATCTCGCGGCCGGTGCAGTGCGGGATGTGGGAGAGCAGGTTCCGGTGGGTCTCTTCCGAGAAGGTCTGTGACATCGGCGCCTCCGGTATGCGTTCCGGTCACCCCACCGTGCCTGAGCCGTCGACCGTTGGCAACAGTGCAGGGGGCTCGGTTGTGTGTACGCACCGGTAGGCTCGCGGCGTGCTGGACTGTACGACGCTCCGTGACGCCGCAGGACTCCTGGCGGCGCGCTACCGCTCCCTGCCGCAGAGCCGGCTCCGCGGCGAGGTGGCCCGGGCGGGCCTGGAACTCGCCCGTGAACTGGCCGCCCGCGCACAGCGGATCGAGTTCCCCGGACGGGAACCCCTGACGATGCCGGACGAGGGGGTCTTCGCGATCGGCGACCAGATCTCGGTGGCCGCCCACGACCTGGCCGCCGCCCTGGAACCGCATCCCGAACTGGCGCACGAACGCGACGCGGCCGTGTCCCGGATCCGGGACACGGCCGCGCGCTGCGGTCTGTAGGACGGGCCGGCTAGAGCGAGGCGACCACCCGGTCGGCGAGCACGTAGACGGACTCCTCGCCGTAGGTGAAGGTCAGCGCGTAGCCGCCCGCGACGGCGGAGCCGCCGAGCAGTACCGGGGACTCGCCCTGGTCCAGGGCGTCGCAGAGGCGGTCGGCGGTGTCCCGGTCGCCCGGGGTCATGCAGAGTGTGGTGCCGTCGGCGAAGACGTACACGTCGAGCGTGCCGAGCGGGCCGGGACGGACATCGGCGAGCGGCATCCGCAGGTCCGCGAGTTCGGAGAGGCGCTCGGCGGTCTGCTCCTGGCTGGCCACGACCGGCGCGGGGGCGCCGAAGTCGGGGTCGGAGGGGTGCCGGAAGGGCGACGCGCCGCCGGGCTCCAGACCCGCGAGGTCCGCCTGGCGGGGGAGGAACGGGCCGTACGGCAGTACCTCGTAGTCGGTGCCGGCGGCGCCGGGAACGGGACCGGCGCCCTGGCCGCCGAAGAGCTGGGCGTCGAGCTGCGGGTCGGCGAGGGCCTCGCCGGCCTCCCCCGTCCCGTAGCCGAGGGGGGCTTCCTGTGCTGCCCAGAAGGCGCGCGCCTCGGCCAGTTCGCGTTCCCGCTCGTCGGCGAGCGCGTCGGCGACGGCCGTGCGGATGGCTTCGGCGTCCGGAGTGGTGCGTGCGGCGGGCACGGCGGCACGTCGTTCGGCACGGGCCTCGGCCAGGTCCGCGCGCAGGGCCGCGACGTCACGACGTACGCCGCGTGTGGCGAACAGCGCGGCGGAGCCGGCGGCCACGGCTGCTGCCGCACCCGTCAGCAGGACGAGGAACATGGCGCTCACTGGCGTACTCCCGACTGTGCTTTCCCGAGCCTGGCCCCCTGTACACCACCACTCTGCACCGGAATCCATGGCCTCTGCAGTGCGGAACGTCACGAAATGGGAGGGTCCAAAGTCTTGGCCCGTATGGGTGGCGCACCTCTGACCTGCATAAACGACCGCCCCCGGGATTAGGTCACATCCCGGGGGCGGTTCGATTGCGACTTGTGCCTCGAACGAACGTTCGAGTGGCGGTGGGGCTGGCGGGACCCGTTACGACAGGCGCTCGATGACCATGGCCATGCCCTGGCCGCCGCCGACGCACATGGTCTCCAGGCCGAACTGCTTGTCGTGCCACTGGAGCGAGTTGATGAGCGTGGTGGTGATGCGGGCGCCCGTCATGCCGAAGGGGTGGCCGACCGCGATCGCGCCGCCGTTGACGTTGAGCCTGTCGAGGTCGACGCCCAGGTCCCGGTAGGAGGGGATGACCTGGGCCGCGAAGGCCTCGTTGATCTCGACCAGGTCGATGTCGTCGACGGTCAGCCCGGCCCGCCTCAGGGCCTGGCGGGACGCCTCGACGGGGCCGTGGCCCATGATCTCGGGGGAGAGGCCGGAGACGCCGGTGGAGACCACCCGGGCGAGCGGGGTGATGCCGAGCTCGCGCGCCTTGGTGTCGCTCATGATCACCAGCGCCGCGGCGCCGTCGTTCAGCGGGCAGCAGTTGCCGGCGGTCACGGTGCCGTCGGGGCGGAAAACCGGCTTCAGGCCCTGCACGGCCTCCAGGGTGACCCCGGCGCGCGGGCCGTCGTCCTTGCTGACGACGGTGCCGTCGGGCAGCGTCACCGGGGTGATCTCGCGCTCCCAGAAGCCCTTCTTGATGGCCTCCTCGGCCAGGTTCTGCGAGCGGACGCCGAACTCGTCCTGGTCGGCGCGGGTGACGCCCTTGAGGGCCGCCAGGTTCTCGGCGGTCTGGCCCATCGCGATGTACGCGTCCGGGACCAGCCCGTCCTCACGCGGGTCGTGCCACTCCCCACCGCCCTGGGCGGCGCGCGTCGCGGTGCGGGCCTCGGCCTCGGCGAAGAGCGGGTTGTGGGTGCCGGGCATGCCGTCGGAGCTGCCGTTGACGAAGCGGGAGACGGTCTCGACGCCCGCCGAGACGAAGACGTCGCCCTCGCCCGCCTTGATCGCGTGCAGCGCCATCCGGGTGGTCTGCAGCGAGGAGGAGCAGTAGCGCGTGACCGTGCAGCCCGGGAGGTGGTCCATGCCCATCTGCACGGCCACGATCCGGCCCAGGTTGTGGCCCTGCTCGCCGCCGGGCAGACCGCAGCCCAGCATCAGGTCGTCGATCTCGCGCGGGTCGAGCTGCGGCACCTTGGCGAGGGCCGCCTGGATGATCGTGGCGGTCAGGTCGTCGGGACGCAGGTCCTTCAGGGATCCCTTGACGGCCCGGCCGATGGGGGAACGGGCGGCAGAGACGATCACGGCTTCGGGCATCGCGACTCCTCGACGAGGCGGCGGGTACGGCTGGGACTCTCTGGAAAGTTACCTGTACGTAGCGGAACGCGTCACGGGCTGCGAGCTGTGACGCGGACCTCTTTCTGAGCGCTTGCTTAGTCCATGATGGCGCATCCTCGTGGCGGACGCGCCCCCCGTGCGATGCTGGGCCCGTGAATCCGGACGACCTGGTACGGCTGCGGCGCGCCCGCGACGCGATGGACCGCGACTACGCGGACCCCCTCGACGTCACCGTGCTGGCCCGCGCGGCCCTGATGTCCCCCGGCCACTTCTCGCGCAGCTTCCGGGCCGCGTACGGCGAGTCCCCGTACAGCTACCTCATGACGCGCCGGGTCGAACGCGCCAAGGCCCTTCTCCGGCGCGGCGACCTGACGGTCACGGAGGTCTGCTTCGCGGTGGGCTGCACCTCGCTCGGCTCCTTCAGCTCGCGCTTCACCGAACTCGTGGGGGAGACCCCGAGCGCCTACCGCGCCCGCGACCACGAGCCGGGGGCGCCGATCCCCGCGTGCGTCGCGAAGCGGTACACCAGGCCGGTCAGGAACAAGGAAGCGAAGCCCGCGGCGCGGGCCTAGCGTGGTCCGCATGGACATCACGCTGTCACAGTGCTTCATCGCCGTCGACGACCACGACAAGGCGCTGCCCTTCTACCGCGACGTCCTCGGTCTCGAGGTCCGCAACGACGTGGGGTTCGAGGGCATGCGCTGGGTGACGGTCGGCTCGCCCGACCAGCCCGGTGTGGAGATCGTCCTCGAACCGCCCCTCGCGGACCCGGGCGCCTCCGACGCGGACAAGCGGGCCATGAGCGAGCTGCTCGCCAAGGGCATGCTGCGCGGGGTCATCTTCGCCACCGGTGACGTGGACGCCACCTTCGAGCGCATCCGCGACGCGGGCGGCGAGGTGCTGCAGGAGCCCATGGACCAGCCCTACGGCGTCCGGGACTGCGCCTTCCGCGACCCCTCCGGCAACCTGCTCCGCTTCAACCAGCGCAAGGCCGGCTGACGCCGGCGGATCCCGCGTCGCCGGCCGCGTCACGGGCAGACCCGGAACGGACTCGTGGTCGTCGGGGCCGGGGCGGCGCCCCGCCGTTCGCAGCCGCGCGGCTGCCCGGTGGTTCGGGCCCGGCGCCCGGGGGTCGCGCTCGGGCCCGGGCGCCCGGGGCGGGGCGGCGAGGGCGCGTGACCATGAGTCGTAGGCGGGCTGAGGCGGCGTGAAGGGACGGCGGCGTCGTGCGGCGCAGCCAACGGTGCGTGCTCGGTGTGGCTGG
>NZ_JARAVM010000044.1:0-59761 GCF_033792735.1 Streptomyces sp. PA03-3a | reverse complement strand
CCCCCTCCCCCGCCCCGGCGCCAGCCCCCGTGGCGCGGCCGGCGCTGCCCGCGCAGCTCAGCGGGGACGCCGTGGCGGCCGCGCGGACGGTGCTCGCGGCGGGCGGGGCTCCGGAGAGCCTGGCCGAGGCCGCCGTGACGGCGCTGGGCGAGCGGGCCGGGGAGGCGCTGCGCGAGGATCCGTGGCAGATCCTGGCACTGGCAGGAATCCGGGTGGACCAGGCCGACGGCTTCGCCAAGACGCTGCTCGGCGGCGAGGGCGGCCCCGGCGACGAGCGGCGTGTGCGCGCGCTGGTCGTCTGGCTGCTGGAGCGGGCCGCCGAGCGGGGCCACACCGCGCTCGAGTGGGGCACGCTCGGCGCGGCGCTCGGGCAGAACGGGGTCGGCAACGCCGAGGAGACCCTGAAGGCCGCCGTCGCGGACGGCCTGGTGCTGGTCTTCCATGTGCCGGACGAGAGCGCCGGCGCCCGTGCGGCGGCCGGCGACGAGGACGAGGACGAGGAGGCCCCGGTGCGGCTGCTCCTCGGCCTCGACCGCTACGCGCTGGCCGAGGAGAGCCTCGCGGACGGTCTGAGCAGGCTCGTCAACACCTTCGAGGCGGACGGCTCGCAGGACTGGGAGGGCGCGGCCGGCGCGGCCCCGTCCCCCTCCGCCGCGGCCCTGGTCAGCGCGGCCGCCGGGAGCGGGCTGGTCGCCCACACCGGCGCGGAGGCGGCCCGGGAGGAGCCGGCGGCGCTGGTGGCGGCCGCCCGCTCCCTGGGACTGCGGGCCTGGGCCGTGGCGGCCACCGAGGACGGCAGGCGGCGGCTGGCCGGCGCCGTGGACGCGGAGGCGACCGCCACCCTCGCCGGGCTCCTCTCGGGCCACGAGGGCCCGGGGCGGGACGAGGACGGCGCCCTGGCGCTGGATCTGCTGGCGGTGCTGGACGCGCCCCAGCTCGACGTGGAGACGGCCGCGACCCTGGTCGAGTCCGTGCCCGACGGGGCGCGCCTGGTGCTCTCCGGCGACCCTGCGGTGCTGTGGTCCCCCGGGCCCGGCCGGGTCTTCGCCGATCTGCTGGCGGCGAAGGTGTGCCCGCAGGTCGCCTCGCGCACGCCCGACCCCGGCCCGGTGGGCGAGCTGGTCTCCGGGATCGGCTTCGGCGAGCTGGCCGAGGTCGACGCCCCCGGGAAGGAGGTCGTGATCGTCCCGGTGCGGGACGCCGGCGAGGCCGTGCACCGTACGGTCCAGCTCGTCGCGGACTCCGTGCCCCGGGTCATCGGTGTGCCCCCGGAGGACACCCAGGTGATCACCCCGGGCCATGGCGGCGCCGCCGGCACCCGGGCGCTCAACGCCGCCCTCAAGGAGCGTCTCAACCCCGGGCCCGGCCGCTTCGGCGGCTTCGACCCGGGTGACCGCATCGTGCATGCCCCGGCCGCCGGGACGGCCGTGCCGGGCACCGTCGTCTCCGCCGACGCGCAGGGGCTGCGGCTGGACTGCGGGGGCACGCCCGTGGTGGTCGCGCCCGACGCCGTGCCCGCCGAGGTGCGGCACGGCTGGGCCGTCACGGCGCACCAGGCGGCGGGCCGCCGCTGGCCGGCCGCGGTCGTGGTCCTGCCGGGGGACGCCGCCCAGGCCCTGACCCGGGCCTGGGTCTACACCGCGTTCAGCCGCGGGGAGCGCCATCTGTCCGTGGTGCAGGGCGTCGAGCAGGCGCTGCCCCGCGTCGTGGCGGAGGTCCCCGCCCGGGACCGGACCACCCGCCTGCGTGACATCCTGCGCGAGCAGGCGGCCGCAGCCGCGGCGGAGTGATCCACGGCGCGGACCCGGGGCCGCTCCCCCGGCCCGCGGCGAAGCCGCGCCGGCTCCGGATCAGGCCAGGCGGTCCAGCGCGTCCGCGTCGGCCTCTTCGTCGTAGACCGCACTGACGTCGAAGCGGCAGAGCAGATGCCGCGGGTCCGCCTGGTCGAAGGGCGCGGAGAGCCACTCGCCCGGCTCGGCGGGCCCCGCCGCGGTGACCCAGAGTGTGGAGTCGCCCTCCTCCAGACCGAACTCCTTGTGGCGCTCGGCGATCTCGTCGGGCTCGTACTCCCCGAAGAGGGCACCGACCGCCGCGCCGACGTCGCCGCCCTCGGCCGCGGCGGAGTCGGAGACCCGTTCCGCCTGGCGGACCAGCCGCTGCGGGTCGGCGACCGTGTAGTCGCGGCGGATCAGGACGCTGATCGCGCCTGGCTCCTCCGGCCCGGAGTACTCGGGGAGGGTGTCCCCGAGCGGCACCTCGAAGGGCGTGACCTCGTCATAGGTGTCGTAGAGCAGCTCGTCGTAGGCCTCGGCAGCCGAGGCGAGAGCTTCGAAGGCCCCGTAGACCGCCGGATCGTCCTCCCCGGTGCGGTTCTCGATGGCGTCCAGGTGGCGGTCCAGCGCGGCTTTCACCGCCTCGACGGCGGCTCGTACCTCGGCAACGGTGGGCTGCGCGGCATCAGACATGCAGAAGACGCTATCCGTACCGAGGCGTTCCCCGCACAATAGATGCGATGCCTGAATACGAATTCAGAGATGTGTACGTGCCTCGGGGGGTCTCCCGCAAGGAGGCCCAGCGCCTGCTGACCGACCATGCCGAGTACGGTCACTGGGAGCTCGACCGGCTCCGCCTCTACCCGGACGGCAGCCGCCGGGTACGGCTGCGCCGACGAATCATCCGGCAGATACGGGCCACCTGGTGAGATCGCCCTGTACGCGGAACGGGGCCCCGCGAAACGCGGGGCCCCGCTCGAAGGGGTGAGACCGTGACGCTCAGTTCTTGACCGCGCGGGCGCGGCGGAAGAGCACCGCACCGCCCAGCAGGAGACCGGCGCTGGTCAGCAGACCCGTGGCGATGTCGCCGGCACCCGTGCGGGCCAGGGACGGACCGCCGCCGTGGCCCATCGACTGCGGCTGGTTGCCGCCGCCACCGCCGCCACCGCCGTTACCGCCACCGCCACCGCCACCGCCACCGTGCTCCTTGCCCGGCTTGTGGCGGTTGCCGTGGTGCTCGGGCTTGTGGTGGTGGCCCTTGCCGCCCTTGTGGTGGTGGTAGCCACCGGTGTTGGCGCAGGTGTTGCCCACGGCCGGGTTCAGGATCCCGATGACGTCGATGGTGTTGCCGCAGACGTTGACCGGGATGTTGATCGGCGCCTGGATCACGTTGCCGGACAGCACGCCCGGGGAGCCGACGGCCGCGGCACGCGCCGAGGCGCCGCCACCGCGGTGACCGTAACCGTCGTCGCCGCGGCCCTGGCCGTAGCCCTTGCCGCCGCCGTAGCCCTTGCTGCCGCCCTGGCCGTAGCCCTTGCCGCCGCCGTAGCCACCCTTGCCGCCGTCCTTGCCGCGGTAGCCGCCGCCGGACTTGCCGCCGTAGCCGCCGCTCTCCTTCTTCCCGTAGCCCTTGCCCTGGCCGTAGCCGTGGCCCTTGCCCTGGTCGATGGAGCCGTTGACGCAGGTGTTGCCCGCCGCCGAGTTGAGGAGCCCGACGACGTTGACGGTGTTACCGCAGGCGTTGATCGGAATGTTCACCGGCGCCTGGATGGTGTTGCCGGACAGAACGCCCGGTGAACCGGCGGCGACCCCGGACGCGTGGGAGTCCGCGTAGGCCATGCCGCCGGTGACGGCGAGCACGCCGCCTGTCGCGACTGCCGTGAGCAGCCCCTTTTTCGCGACTTGTCGCATTGAATGTCCCTGCCTCTTGCTTTTTCCGATACGGAAACCGGCGGACTGTCGCCCGCCGGGGGAATGAATGACCCCCCGGGGCCGGATGACCGGTGTCCCACCCCTAGCCGGTGCGGCGGCCCCGGAACGCGAAGACGGCGCATCCGGGGCCGCCGGGATCAGGCCTGCAGCAGTGCGGCCCGCCGCGGCGTCAGTTGTTGAAGCAGGCGTTGCCCAGGGCCGGGTTCAGCAGCCCCACGATGTTGATCGTGTTGCCGCACAGGTTGACCGGGATGTTGACGGGCACCTGGATCACATTGCCGGAGAGGACCCCCGGGGAACCGACAGCGGCGGCCTGAGCGCCGGAGTCGGCGACGGCCACGCCGGCACCCGCAGCCACGAGCCCTCCGGTGACAGCGGCAGCAGCGACGACCTTCTTGATCATTTTTCCTCCTTGTTGGCAAAACGGCCCCAACCTCGGACCGCACACGAACCAACGACCAGGGAGGAGGCGCGCTACTGCCGCCGGGATTCATTCACTCTTTTCGGCTAAGCGGCAAGAAATGTCGATGATGCGAGCGTCGTTTCAGCAGTTCGCGAGAAAACGGTCGAGTACGCGCACGCCGAACTTCAGTCCGTCGACCGGTACGCGCTCGTCCACGCCGTGGAACATCCCCGCGAAATCGAGTTCCGGGGGAAGTTGCAGCGGAGCGAATCCGAAGCAGCGGATCCCCAGGTCGTCGAAGGACTTGGCGTCGGTCCCGCCGGACAGGCAGTACGGCACGGCCCGGGCGATCGGGTCCTCGGCCTTCAGCGCCGCCTGCATGGCCTCGACCAGTGCGCCGTCGAAGCTCGTCTCCAGCGCCTTGTCGGAGTGCACGTCCTCGCGCTTGACCCGGGGGCCGAGGATCCGGTCGATGTCGGCCAGGAACTCCTCCTCGTGCCCGGGCAGGAAGCGCCCGTCGACGTGCGCGGTGGCCTGGCCGGGAATGACGTTCACCTTGTAACCGGCGCCCAGCATCGTGGGGGCGGCGGTGTTGCGCAGCGTGGCCCCGATGATCTTCGCGATGCCGCCCAGCTTGGCCAGCGTCACCTCCATGTCCTCCGGGTCGAGCTCGGTACCGAGGGCGTCGCCCAGCTCGTCCAGGAAGCCGCGGACGGACTTGGTCACCCGGACCGGGAACTCGTGCCGGCCGAGCCTGCCGACCGCCTCGCAGAGCTCTGTGATGGCGTTGTCGGTGTTGGTCATGGAGCCGTGGCCGGCGGTGCCGTCCACGGTCAGCCGCATCCAGTGCATGCCCTTCTGGGCGGTCTCGATCAGGTACAGGCGGACGTCCTCGTTGACGGTGAAGGAGAAACCGCCGACCTCGCCGATGGCCTCCGTCACCCCCTCGAAGAGCCCGGGGTGCCGGTCGACCAGATGCCGCGCCCCGTAGACGCCGCCCGCCTCCTCGTCGGCGAGGAAGGCCAGCACGATGTCGCGGGGCGGACGGCGGCCGCTGCGCAGCATGTCGCGCACGACGGCCAGGGTCATGGCGTCCATGTCCTTCATGTCGACCGCACCGCGCCCCCACACGCACCCGTCGGCGATCTCGCCGGAGAAGGGGTGGTGGGTCCAGTCGTCCGCGTTCGCGGGGACGACGTCGGTGTGGCCGTGGATCAGCAGGGCCGGACGGGAGGGGTCCTCGCCGGCGATGCGCGCGACGGTGGAGGCCCGCCCCTTGTGCGACTCGAAGATCTGCGGCTCCAGGCCGACCTCGGCGAGCTTCTCCGCCACGTACTCGGCGGCGGCCCGCTCACCCGGCCCTGAGTGGTCGCCGTAGTTGCTGGTGTCGATCCGGATGAGGTCCCGGCAGAGGTCGACGACCTCGTCCTCTCCGGTGGTCGTACGGGCGGCCGAGCTCGACTCACTCACGCTGTCTCCTTCGTTCGTCGGTCCCGGCCATCCTCCCCCGCGTGCTCCGCGGCCCGCGAGGGCCCCGGGGCGGCCGTCACGTTTCCGCCTCGGGAAGCGTGTGATCGGGGACCTCCGGATGTTTGCTATTGTTTTCCACGTCGCCGGGCCGAGTGCCGGGCGGCGAACACCTTGTCCGGGTGGCGGAATGGCAGACGCGCTAGCTTGAGGTGCTAGTGCCCTTTATCGGGCGTGGGGGTTCAAGTCCCCCCTCGGACACCATGCAGACGCCTGTGGGCGGCACGACCGGGAGACCGGCGGTGCCGCCCACAGGCGTCTGTGGCGTCTTCGGGTCCTCCGCCGGGCTTCGGCTTCCGCGGGACCGGGGCCGTCAGGCGCCGAGGATGGCGCGTTTCTGCGTCTGGAACTCCTCCTCGGTGAGGATTCCCTGCTCCTTCAGCTCGCCGAGCTGCTTGAGCTGCTCCAGCTTGCCCGCCATGTCGGCCGTGGGGGCGGGCGGCGGCGGCGCGGCGGCGGGCGGCGCGGCGGCGGGCGGCGGCGCGGGCGCGGGCTCCTGGACCGGGGCCTGTCCGTAGTCCTGCTGGGCCCACCGGCCCTGCTGCCGTCGCGCCACACGTTGTGAGACCGCGGTGGCCGTGCCCGCGACGACGGCCGTGCGTACCGCTCCACGCAGTAGACCGGGCATGATGCCGTCCCCTTCCGGTGGCTCCTGGGCCTCCATTCGACCACCGCGCCGGGCGTGCCGCACGCCGTGCCGGGGCCGGCACGTGGCTCCGCCGGACCGGGCATCGGGAGGACCGTCGCGAGCGGGAGGGGGTGACGGGCGATTGCGCCGACTGGTCGCGCCCGGCATGACAGGGCCGGCGCTTCGGGGCAGCGTTGCCTTCGCACCGCTCTCCGCACAGACGAGGACGCTCACCATGGCAGATCTCCGGCGGCACGGCATCCGCGCCGGCGCCCTGTTCCTTCTGCTCGGCGCCGCGGGCTGCTCCGGCCTGACCCCCAAAGCGGTGGGCTCGCTGGTGTACACCACCCCCGACAACAAGGTGGTGCAGCTCGACAGTCCGTCGGTGGACGGCTGCCACCAGCTGCCGCCCACGGGTGCCCGGTCCGTCGCCAACAACACGCTCAGCGACGTGATCCTGCACACCGGCCCCGGGTGCACGAACCTGGAGGGCACGGAGAGCTACTACCTGGCGACGAAGACCAGCAACTCCGGCATCCCCGACGCGGAGCCGTGGATGAGCTTCACCGTCGTCGGCGGCAACGCCTGACCGGAGGTCACCGGGGCCCGGGCTCGCCGGCGTCCAGGGAGGCCAGCACGGCCTGCACGGGGATCCTGCCGCTGGCGACGAGCCTGCCCCCGCCTCGTCGAACCGCGACCGCGAGGGGCGCGGCCCACAGGTTCTCGTAGACCAGGACGGCGGCGGAGCTGCCCGGTTCGAGGACGGCGGCGGCGTCCGCGAGGTCGTCCTCGCCGAGCAGGCCCGAGGAGGCGCCCTGGAACACCTCGAGTTCACCGAGACCCTCGGCGGTGAGGTCGGCGATCTCCAGGCCGGCGACGCTCCCGTCCGCGTCCTTGCGGACGAAGGTGAGGTCGAGGATGCGGATGAGCCCGCGGTCCACCAGGTCGAGCAGGAGGGGGAAGGCCTCACCGGTCATGCGGTTGCCGGGGAACTCGATCACCACGTAGTCGATGGGGCCCATCTCGTCGATCGGGTCGCTCACGGCACCGCTCCCTTCCCCCTGCGCGATCCCCCGTGCCATTGGACCACCGGGACGGGTCCGGCGCACCTCGGCACGGGCCCCGCCCGGGAGCTGACGCGCCGCCAGTCGGCGCGCGCCCTCGGGCTCAGGCGGTGAGCTGGTACAGGCTCTTGGAGACCAGCACCAGCCCGATGACCAGGCACAGCCCGATGATCGCCTGGTCCTGGTGGCCGTCGAGCCAGGTGCGCAGGGCCCGCAGCCGGACGCGGGCTGAGTGCGGGGCGACGAGGGTGTAGACCTCCATCGTCAGCAGGCTGGAGCTGGCGATCAGGCAGTAGGCCAGCAGGGCCAGATAGGACTCGAGGTGGGACAGATCGGCCTCGACGACGGTCGCGGCGCCCGCCGCCACCAGGCCCCACGGCTGGAGAAGCACCGCGAGGCCCGCGGACGACCAGGCCGAGACCCGCTCCAGGCGGTTCGCCATGCGGGACGGCCGGTGGGGACGCGCCGCGCGGCGCCTGCGGTGCTCGGCGTAGCCCACCAGCCCGACGCCGACGGCGAGTTTGCCGGCGAGGGCTGCCGCCGACGGAGAGGACTTCGGCTGCGGCGGCTCGCCCCCGGTCAGCAGCAGCACCGCCGCGACGACCGCGACCAGGCAGGCGAGCCAGGCCACGATGAAGGCCAGGCCCTTCCAGACCCCGCCGCGGGTGCTCAGCACCAGCACGAACGCCATCAGCGGGAACGGGAACAAGGTGACGGCCAGCCCGATCAGGACGAGGTCAAGGACCATCGCCGCCCCCACCGGGAGTCGGGGGCACGGGGGAACGGCCGGCCGCGTCCATGCGGTCATGGTCACCGGGGCCGCCGGCGGGCACAACTCCACGGCTCCGGGTCCGACTCGCCGGGCCCATGGGGCGGGCTTACGTTTGAGGTGGCCGGCGCACCCGCTCACCCCCGGCGGGGCCGTGCGGCCCGGAGGACGGTGACCGCGATGACCGTGGACGCCCGGTGGCGATCCCCCGGGGAACGGGCCGCGCACGGCAAGGCGGCCCGCAAGAGGGCGCCGCGTTCCGCGCACGCCGGTTACGAGCCCGCGGCCGACCGGGCCGATCCGGTGGACGTCGTGGCGGAGCAGTCGGAGCGGCGCGTGCCGGAGCTGGTGCCGATCCGCTACGGCCGCATGATCGAGTCGCCGTTCCGCTTCTACCGCGGGGCGGCCGCCGTCATGGCCGGGGACCTGGCGCAGACGCCCCGCTCGGGTCTGCGGGCCCAGTTGTGCGGGGACGCGCACATGCTGAACTTCCGGCTGCTGGCGTCGCCGGAGCGGCGGTTGATGTTCGACATCAACGACTTCGACGAGACCCTGCCGGGCCCCTGGGAGTGGGACGTCAAGCGCCTGGCCGCCAGTCTGGTCATCGCGGGCCGCGCGAACGGCTTCTCGGCGGCCGAGCGCGCCCGGGTGGTGCGGGCCGCCGTCGGCGCCTACCGCCGCCGGATGCGCGGCTTCGCGGGGATGGGCAACCTGCAGGTCTGGTACACGCGTTTCGAGGCGGACCAGTTGCAGCAGCAGTTCGCGCCGATGCTGGGCGGCGAGGACGGGGCACGCTGGGAGCGCGCCCGGGCCCGGGCCCGGGCGCGCGACACGCTGCAGGCCTTCGACAAGCTGACGCGGGTGATCGGCGGCAGACGTCTGATCGCCCCCGATCCGCCGCTGTTGGTGCCGCTGCGCGACCTGCTCGACGGTGACGCCCGCGCCGCGCTGGAGAAGGAGATCGCCCGGCTCGTCGAACGGTACGGCCACACCCTGCAGCCCGACCGCCGCATCCTGCTGGAGCAGTACCGGCTCGCCGACTGCGCGCGCAAGGTCGTCGGGGTCGGCAGTGTGGGGACCCGCTGCTGGATCCTGCTCCTGCTCGGCAAGGACGACGAGGATCCGCTGTTCCTGCAGGCGAAGGAGGCCGAGGAGTCCGTCCTGGCCCCGTACGCGGGGCCGGGCCCGCACCGTACGCAGGGCGAGCGGGTGGTCGCCGGTCAGCGCCTGATGCAGGCGACCAGCGACATCTTCCTCGGCTGGGAGCGCCTGTACGGGGTGGACGGACGTCAGCGCGACTTCTACATACGGCAGTTGCGCGACTGGAAGGGCATCGTGGTGGCCGAGAACCTGAGCCCCGGCACGATGACGCTCTTCGGTGAGGTGTGCGGCGCCACGCTGGCCAGGGCGCACGCGCGGTCCGGGGACCGGATCGCGATCGCCGCCTATCTGGGGGGTTCGGACGTCTTCGACCGGGCGGTCGCCGGGTTCGCCGAGGCGTACGCGGACCAGAACGAGCGGGACCACCGTGCGCTCGTGGAGGCCGTCCGCGGCGGACGCCTCCGGGCGGAGAGCGCCTGACGCCCTCCCTGAGACCCATGAGACGCGGTCGCGCCTGCGGCGCCCGTCACGGCCGTGACGACGCGGGACGAGGTGCCCGCCCGGCCGGCGGACGTCCGCCGCCGAGCGGCGGCAGGGGTGGGATGTCCGGGCCCTGCGGCAGCAGTTCGGCCGCCACGAAGGCGACGACCACCGCGAGCACCACGACCGGCACCGACTCGATGTTGCCGAGCAGGAGCACCACGAGCACCACGCTGCTCACGGGCAGGCGCATCGCGGCGGCGGTGGCCGCCGCCATGCCCGCCGCCATCGCCGGCACGACCCCGAAGCCGGGCAGCGGGGCGGCCAGGAGCCCGGCGGCGCCGCCGAGCAAGAGCGAGGGGAAGATCGGGCCGCCGCGCAGGCCGCCCAGGCACAGCGCATAGCCGGCGCCTTTGCAGAGCAGCACCCCGACCAGGGCCCCGGCGGGCCACAGGTGCGGGTGGGCGGCCATCTGCGCCAGTGCCGTCTGCCCGGAGGAGGCGACCTCCTCCGGGCCGCGGCCGGTTGCCAGCGCGTACACGGCGGCGCAGGCTCCGGCGGCGAGCGCGCAGAGCACGGTGTGCGGCAGCGGCCTGCGGGAGACGAACACCGCCGCGGCCTTGCCGCAGGTGACGGTCAGGTGCACGCCCAGTCCGACCACGAGGGCCAGCAGAACGCCCCACACCACGTCGCCCGCGTCGAGCGTGGGCGGGCGGGGCAGGCCGATGTCGAGGTGGGACGTCTTCAGTCCCGTCCAGCGGCCGAAGCCGGTGAACACGATGTCGCCCACGCCGCTGGCGAGCAGGGCCGGCAGCATCACGGCGAACAGCTGCGGCCCGCCGACACCGGCCACCTCCATGAGGAGCACCGCGGCCACCACGGGGTTGCCGAAGATCGTGGCGATCGCCGCCGCGGAACCGGCCGCGCCCACCAGGGCGTTGCTCTGCGGGGTCGCCGGCGTGCGGACCAGGTCGCGGAAGAGCAGAGCCAGTCCGCCGCCGAAGGCGATGAGCGGGGCCTCGGGGCCGAGTACCGCGCCCAGGGGCAGCGCCGCCAGGGCGGCGATGACCACGCCGGGCAGGGCGGCGGGGGTGAGCCCCACGGTGTGCAGACCGCCCGCCGGGACGTGGCCGCCGCGGCCGGGAAGGCGGGTGACGACCAGGCCCACGATCGCACCGGCGAGGGTGAGCAGCGGCAGCGGCCACCACCACGGAGGCGCCTGCAGGCCGAACTGCCCCGGCAGCACCTGCCACAGCAGCCGCTCCAGTTCGTGCAGCGCGACGAGGAACCAGAAGGCCAGGAAAGACACCGGGATCCCGATCACCGCGGAGAACACGAGCGACCTGCGGTACGCCGGACGGCGCAGCAGTTCGCGCAGCTCGTCGGCTTCCTGGGGCTGGCTCCCGGGGTGGCTGATCGCCGGCCTCCTCGCTCGCGAATGGGGCGGAACGGGTGATGTCCGGCGAGACTACCGACGCGGGGCCGCACGGCGGCGCAGGCCACGCTGGACGTTAGGGTGAGCCGACCGCGCGAGGAAGCGCGGCCCCGACGTATCTGGAGGTGCCATGGCCGCCCCCACCTGGGTCGCCGTGCCGGACGACTCCCCCTTCGGCGTCCACAATCTGCCGTACGGGGTGTTCACCACCGCGGACCGTCCGCAGGAACGCCGGATCGGCGTCGCCATCGGAGACCACGTGCTCGACGTGGGCGCCGCCGCCCGCTCCGCCGGAGCGGGAACAGCCGGGCCCGAGGCAGGGCTTCTGACGGCGCCGACGCTCAACCCGCTGCTGGCGGCGGGGCGTTCGGCCTGGACGGCGGTGCGGTCGCTGATCACCGCGTGGCTGACCGACGAGGCCCACCGGGCGGCCGTCGAGCCGCACCTGCTGCCGCGCGACTCCGTCACGCTCCACCTCGCCTTCGACGTCGCCGACTACGTCGACTTCTACGCCTCGGAGCACCACGCCACCAACGTCGGCCGGATCTTCCGCCCGGACGGGGAGCCGCTGCCCCCCAACTGGAAGCACCTGCCCATCGGTTACCACGGCCGCAGCGGCACGGTCGTCGTGTCGGGGACGCCGGTGGTCCGCCCCAACGGGCAGCGCAGGGGCGCCGGCCTGTCCGCCCCGTCCTTCGGGCCGTGCGAACGGCTGGACTTCGAGGCCGAGATCGGCTTCGTCGTCGGCGGTCCGACGGCGCAGGGCGAGCCGGTGCCGCTGGCGGAGGCCGAGGAGCACGTCTTCGGGGTGTGCCTGCTCAACGACTGGTCCGCCCGCGACATCCAGGCCTGGGAGACGGTGCCGCTCGGCCCGTTCCTCGGGAAGTCCTTCGCGACGTCCGTCTCCCCGTGGATCGTGCCCCTCGACGCTCTGTCGGCTGCGCGCGTCGACCCCCCGCCGCACGACGTGGGGATCCTGCCCTACCTGGACGACCGGGGCGCGGGGACGCCGCCGCGCGGGCTCGACATCGCCGTGGAGGTCCGGCTGCGGGGCGAGGTCGTCTCGCGTCCGCCGTTCTCCACCATGTACTGGACGTACGCCCAGATGGTCACCCACATGACCGTGAACGGTGCCTCGTTGCGGGCGGGCGACCTCTTCGGCTCGGGCACCGTCAGCGGCCCGCGGCGCGAGCAGCGGGGCGCGCTGATCGAGCTGACGTGGAACGGCGAGGAGCCGCTCGTACTGGCGGACGGCACGAAGCGGACGTTCCTGGAGGACGGTGACGAGCTCGTCGTCTCGGCGACCGCCCCGGGGCCGGACGGCACCCGCATCGGCTTCGGCGAGGTCGCGGGCCGGGTGGTGGCGGGACCGGAGCTTTTCGTGAACTGACCTGCTCACAGGTCTGTCCGAGTCCCGGGTCGGCGTGATCTCCTACGCCTGACGGCGCGGCGTCCGGCCACGGCGCGCCGCGCCGTCGCGCAGGTACGCACGCCCGACCCGAGACGACCCGGACCCGCAGGGGGGCCATGTCCGAGACGCTGCCCTCCGCACCCGCCGAGGACGCCGGCCGCGCGTCCGCCCCGCCGCTGCCCCGGCAGGTGCGGATCGGCTACGGCCTGGGGTCGCTGGGCACCGGCACCTTCGGCACGGTGCCGGGGCTGATCCTGCTCTACTACCTCACCAATGTGCTGGCCGTCCCGGCGGCCGTGGCGGGCGCCGCCGTCTTCCTCCCCAAGGCGTGGGACGTGCTGATGAACCCCCTGGTGGGCGCGGCGGCCGACCGCAGCCGGCTGCAGGGCGGTTCGCGACGGCCGTTCCTGCTGGCCGGGGCGCTGACGCTGCCGCCGCTGTTCGCGCTGGTCTTCGCGGCACCGCCGCTGCGCGGGGCCGCGGCCGCCGGTTACGTGGCGGTGCTCTTCCTGCTGGCCGCCACCGCCTACGCGGTCTTCCAGGTGCCGTACGTGACGATGCCCGCGGAGATGACGGAGGACCCGGACGAGCGCGCCCGGGTACTCGGCTGGCGCGTGGGGTTCCTCGGGGTGGCGATCCTGCTGTCGGGGGCGCTGGCACCGGCGGTCGCCCACGAGAACGGCGACACCCCCGCGAGCTACCGGCTGATGGGGGCGGTCGTGGCGGTGCTGCTGCTGGCCGGGATGCTGGGCGCCTGGCGCTTCACCCGGCACGCCCCGTCGGTCGCCCGCAGCGAACCGGAACCCTCGCTGCGGGCGCAGTTGGCGGCGGCCCGCGACAACCGGCCGTTCCTCTTCCTGGTGGGGATGTGGACGCTGCAGGCGCTCGCCGTGGGGATCATGCTGGCCGGGGTGCAGTACTACGCGACGTACACCCTCGGCGCGGCCGGGGCCGTCACCCCGCTGTTCGTCTGCATGATCGGCCCGCTGGTGCTGGTGATGCCGCTGTGGAACCGGCTGGCCCGGGCGCGCGGCGTGAAGTACGCGCAGTGGTGCGCCTCGCTGCTCTTCGTCGTCGCGGCCGCCCTGCTGGCCCTCACCCCGTACGCGGGGCCGGGTCTCGGCTACCCGGCGGTCGCGGCCGTCGGGATCGCCTACGCGGGGCTGCAGTTGCTGCCGCTGACGATGCTCGCCGACACCCTGGCCGCGGACGCGGTCCGCACGGGGCGGCGGCGGGCGGCCACCTTCACGGGGCTGTGGACGGCGGCCGAGACCCTGGCGTTCGCGCTGGGCGCCGGGGCGTTCGCCCTGGTGCTGGCGGTGAGCGGGTTCCGTTCCTCGGACGCCGCGCACCACGCCGACCAGCCGGACTCGGCCCTGACCGGCATCAACGCCGGCATGAGCGTGCTGCCCGCGGTGCTCGCCGCCGCGAGCCTGTGGCTGCTCCACCGCTACCGGGAGGACCCCGCCGGTCCCGTCCCGCAGACCCCCGCCCGTACCGACCCGCCCGAGGACACCGACGACCATGCCCAGTGAGCCCGTTCCCTCTCCCGCCCTCCCGCAGGGCAGCCCCGCCGACGAGGTGCTGGCGCGGCTGGCCGGGCTGCGCGCCCAGGACGCCCCCACCCGCGGCGGCCGCACCTTCGCGTACGTCTACGACTCCGGGCTGTCCGGCGTCGACGAGCTGGCCGCTTCGGCGTACACGGAGTTCGCCACCGTCAACGGGCTGGACATGACGGTCTTCCCCAGCGTCGCGCGGCTGGAGAACGACCTGGTCGCCGCCGCCGTGGCGCTGCTGGGCACCCCCGGCGCCCAGGGCACCTTCACCAGCGGCGGCACCGAGTCGATCCTGCTGGCCGTGAAGACCGCCCGGGACCACGCCCGCGCGGTGCGCGGGGTGACCGCGCCCCAACTGGTCCTGCCCTCCACCGCGCACGCCGCCTTCCACAAGGCCGCCGCCTACCTGGGCCTGGAGACCGTGGTGGTGCCGGTGGACCGGGACACGTTGCGGGCCGACCCGGCGGCGACGGCGGCGGCGATCACCGACCGCACGGCGCTGGTGGTGGCCTCGGCGCCCTCGTACGCCCACGGGGTGGTCGACCCGGTCGCGGAGATCGCCGCCGCGGCGGCCGGCCGCGGTGTGCTGTGCCACGTCGACGCCTGCATCGGCGGCTGGCTCCTGCCCTACCTGCGGCGCGCCGGGCGGGACGTGCCGGACTTCGACCTGTCGGTGCCCGGGGTGACCTCGCTCTCGGTGGACCTGCACAAGTACGGGTACGCGGACAAGGGCGCCTCCGTGGTGCTCTACCGGGACGCCGCGCTCCGCCGCCACCAGTACTTCGCGCACGCGGGCTGGCCGGGCTACCCCGTGGTCAACCCCACGGTGCAGGGCACCAAGTCGGCCGGGCTGCTCGCCCAGGCGTGGGCGGTGCAGCGGCACATCGGCGACGACGGCTACCGGGCGCTCGCCGAGCGCACCGCGGCGGCCGCCGAGCGGCTGCTGCCGGGGCTGCGTGCCGTCGAGGGGGTGCGGGTGCTCGGCGATCCGCAGGCCGGGCTCGTCGCGTTCACGCTGGCCGGCGCCGGCGGCGCGCCGGATCTGAGCCTGCTGCTCCACCTCGCCGACGAGATGCGCGAACGCGGCTGGTACCTGCAGCCGCAGCTGTCCTTCGACGGGCTGCCGCCCAACCTGCACCTGACCCTGACCCCCGCGGCGGCCGGGCTGGTCGACGCGCTCCTCACCGACCTGGACGCGGCGCTGAAGGCGGCGCGCGCCCTGGAGCCGGTGGCGGTGGACCCGGCGATCGCGGAGTTCGCGGCCGGGCTCGACCCGGACACCCTGGGGCCGGAGGAGGTGGAGGCGGTACTGGCCTTCGCCGGTATGGGCGGGGGCACCGCGCTGCCGCGACGGATGGCGCCGGTGCTCGCACTGCTCGACGCGCTGCCCGTCCCGCTCAAGGAGCGGCTGCTCACGGAGTTCGTCGGGGCGGTCTTCCGCGTCTGACGTCGCGCGGCCGGGCCTGCCGGAAGCACCTCGGCCGTGGCCGACCCGGCCACCGCGGAAACCGCCGTCCACGGCGGCGGAGGACGGTGCCCCCGGCCCCGCGCCGCGACCGGCGGCCGCCCGAGGACGCCACGTGGCGCGCACCGCGCAGCGCGTGGGCGGCGGGCAGGGCCGGGGAACTCCGGCTCGGCGCGCAGCGGTCAGCGTTCGCGGCCGCGCGGCTTCAGGGGGGTCGCGGGCATCTCCGGGGCCAGGAGGCGGTCGCCGTCGTAGCCGTGCACGGTGCCGAAGGCACTTCCGGTGTTCCACTCCTCGCGGGCGCGGGCGATCTCCTCGCCGCTGCGGGCGACGAAGTTCCACCACATGACCAGCTTCTCCCCGAACGGCTCGCCGCCCAGCAGCATCAGGCCCGCGTCGGAGTCCGCGCGCAGGGGCAGTCCGGTCCGGCCGCAGCCCAGGTAGAGCATCGATCCGGCCTCCACGGGCACGCCGTCCACCTCGGCCCGGCCCGACATCGACAGCACCGCGTACTCGAAGTCCCGCTCCAGCGGCAGCGTCACGTCGGTGCCCGCGGCGAGGGCGAGGTCGGCGCCGACGATGGGCGTGTGGACGGTGCCGGGCGAGGCCGCGCCGTCCAGCCCGCCGAGGATCACGGTGGCGGTGAGGCCGCCCCCGCCCCGCAGGACCGGCAGGTCGGCGTGGTGCTCGAAGGCGGGCCCGCCGTGGCGTGCGGCCTCCGGGAGGGCGACCCACAGCTGGGCGCCGTGCAGGAGGCGGGCGTGCTCGCGCGGGGACTCCTCCGAGTGGGCGATGCCCCGGCCCGAGGTCATCAGGCCCAGTTCCCGCGGGCGCACGGTCTGCAGGCTGCCGAGGGTGTCGCGGTGCAGCACCTCGCCCTCGTGCAGCCAGCTGACGGTCTGCAGCCCGATGTGCGGGTGCGGGGGGACCTGCATTCCGGGCTGGTCTGCGATGTCGTCGGGACCGTAGTGGTCGACGAAGCACCAGGCGCCGACCATGCGGCGGCCGAGGTTGGGCAGCAGGCGCCGTACGGCGGTGCTCTCGCCGAGCGGCACGAGGCGTCCGGTGAGCAGGTCGCGGACGGGCTTGGCGGACACGTCCTCGCGCCCGCCGCACGTGGCGGGCACGGGATGGACATCGAGGTTGCTCATGGCGCGATCATGCCTCGTGGCGCTGCCCGGGGACGAGCACCGCGGGGATGTCGGTCTCCAGCCCGCGCAGGTACTCGCCGAGCCCCTTGGCCTGCGGGTCGGGGCGGGTGGAGGCGGCGACGCCCTCGCCGAGCAGGCCGTGGACGACGAAGTTGAGGGCCCGCAGGTTGGGCAGCTCATAGCGGCTGACGGGGAGTTTCGCGGCCTCGGGCAGCAGTGCGCGCAGCCGTTCGACGTCGAGCCAGTCGCGCAGCCAGCCGTAGGCGGCGTCGTCGCGGGCCCACAGGCCCACGTTGGCGTCGCCGCCCTTGTCGCCGGATCGGGCGCCGACGAGCAGGCCCAGGGGGGCGCGCACGGTGGGGCCCTCGACCGGACGGGCGGGCGGGGCCGGGGGCTGCGCGGGGACGCGTACCGGCGTGGCGGGCGGGCGCGGCACGGCGACGCGGGTGCCGTCCTGGAGCACGACCTCGGGGTGGACGAGGGCGGCGGGGACGAGGGCCGGCCAGTGCACGCCGTACTCGGTGGGTCTCGGCGAGAAGTGCTCCATGTGCAGCCCGGGGGCGGTGGACAGGCCCGTTCCGACGACGGCGCCGAACAGGGCGCGGCCGACCTTGTCCTTGTCGGCGTCCTTGACGGTGAGGGTGAGCCGGGCTCCGGTGGCGGTGGGCTCGGTGCGCAGGTCGTACGTCCCGAAGCCGGACGGGCCGCCGGTCGCGTCGAGCAGGGACGCCTCGGCGAACCGGGCCTTGGCCTCGATGTCGGGGCCGGTGAGCACGAAGGCGGCCGAATTGCGGTACCCGCCGTGGTGGTTGAGGCACACCTTGAGGGTGTCGGGGGCGGGTTCGCCCCGGGCGCCGCTGACCAGGACGCGGTCCGGGCCCTGCTGTTCCAGGGTCACGGTGTCGAAGCGGGTGACGACGTCGGGATTGAGGTAGGCGGGGCGGTCTATCTCGTACAGCAGTTGGGCGGTGACGGTGTCGACGGTGACCGCTCCCCCGGTGCCCTCGTGCTTGGTGATGACACTGGAGCCGTCGGCCCGCAGCTCGGCGATGGGGAAGCCGGGGCGCACGGGCCTCTCGATCTCGGTGAAGAAGGAGTAGTTGCCGCCGGTGGCCTGGGCTCCGCACTCGATGATGTGCCCGGCGGTGACGGCGCCGGCGAGCCGGTCCCAGTCGTCGGTGGCCCAGTCGAAGGCCCAGGCGGCGGGGCCGACGACGAGGGAGGCGTCGGTGACGCGGCCGCAGATGACGACGTCGGCCCCGGCGCGCAAGGCCTCGGTGATGCCCCAGGCGCCGAGGTAGGCGTTGGCCGTGAGCGGGCGCACGCCCGCGTCGGCGAGCGGGAGTCCGGTGGCCAGATGGGTGAACGGGTGGCCCTCGCGCTGGAGTTCGGGCAGCCGGTCGAGCAGGTCGTCGCCCTCCAGGTGGGCGACGGACGGGTTCAGCCCCGCCAGGGCGGCCAGTTCGCGGAGTCGGGCGGCCAGCCCGGCGGGGTTGAGCCCGCCCGCATTGACGACGATCTTGATGCCGCGGTCCAGGCAGGTGCCCAGGACGTCGCCCATCTGGGCGAGGAAGGAGAGTGCGTAGCCGGCCTCGGGGTCGCGCTGCCGGGCCTTCCAGAGCAGCAGCATCGTCAGCTCGGCGAGGTAGTCGCCGGTCAGTACGTCGATCGGGCCGCCCTCGACCATCTCTCGGGCGGCCGAGAGGCGGTCGCCGTAGAAGCCGGAGCAGTTGGCGATGCGCAGGGTCTCACGTCGCTGGGTCATGTCCCTCGCCGTCAGCGGTGTCGGTGTTCAGATGTGGGTGCGGTGGTGCTCGTGTGCGGGCTCAGGCGACCGTCGCGCGCAGCGACTCGACGTGGCGGCGGATCTCCTCGGGTGTGAGGTAGATGTCGGTGACCTCGAAGTCCTTCAGGGCGGCGGGCCTGCGGGCCTGGAACCCGGTGCGGACGAAGTCGTCCCCGGCGACGGCGTTGAGGAACCAGCCGGCGGCGGCCCGGAAGCGGGCGGGGAAGGTGCGCAGCGCGCCCAGGTGGTAGCCGCGGGCGACGACCTGGGCGGGGAGGCCGCTGAGCGGGATACCGAGCGGCTTGGAGACCGCCTCGACCCCGCCGAGGTCCACCACCAGACCGAGGTCCCGGTGCCGGTACGGCTGAAGGGGGCGACCGCGCAGCGCCGCGACGACGTTCTCGGCGACGGCCTTGCCCTGCCGCATGGCGTGCTGGGCGGTGGGCGGGCAGACCGCGCCGCCGCCCACATCGAGGTCGGGGACGGCGGCCGAGTCGCCGAGGGCGAAGACCCCGTCGGCGCCGGGGATGCGCATCTCGGGGTCGGTGACGAGCCGGCCCTTGACGGTCTCGGTGCCCAGCGTGGCCACCAGGGGACTGGAGACGACGCCGGCGGTCCAGATGAGCGTGCGACAGGGCAGCTTGCGCCCGTCGGTGAAGGTCACGGTGTCGGGGGTCACCTCCGCGACGGACACGCCGAGCGAGACCTCGACCCCGCGCTCGCTGACGATCTGCATCGCCTTCAGGCCGAGCTTCTCGCCGAGTTCGGGCATCAGGCGGGGCGCGATGTCGATCAGGTGCCACTTGATGAGGGCCGGGTCCAGGCGCGGGTAGCGCTTGGCCGCAGCCGTGGTCAGCCGCTGCAGGACGGCGGCCGTCTCGGTGCCGGCGTAGCCGCCGCCGACGACGACGAACTGCAGCCGCGACTCCCGCTCGGCCTGGTCCGTGGTGGCGGACGCCAGGTCCAGCTGGGCGATGACGTGGTCGCGGATGTACGCCGCCTCGGCCAGGGTCTTCATGCCGCGGCCGTACTCGGTGAGGCCGGGGATGTCGAAGGTGCGGGTCACGCTTCCGGGGGCCAGCACCAGGTAGTCGTACTCCCTGACGAGCTCCTCGTCGGTGATCTTCTTGATGACGACGGCCTTGGCGGCCGGGTCGACGCCGATCGCCCGCCCGGGTATGACCTCGCTGCGGTGCACCATGCGGCGCAGGGGGACGGCTACCGCCTGCGGGGTGAGCACACCGGCGGCGACATGCGGGAGCAGGGGCAGGTAGAGCTGGTGGCTCCAGGGCGTGACCAAGGTGATCTCGGCCTCGTCCTGGGTCAGCCGCCGCTCCAGCCGGTGCACGCACTCCATGCCCGCGAAGCCGCCGCCGACGACCAGGATCCTGGGTCGCTTCATCACTCGCCTCCCGTGGGACCGTTCGGGGCCCGATTCCCTACCCGCGGCGTGTGCGGATACGCCTCCGGCCACGCTCGCACACGCCTCGTCGCGGCGCGAACGGAGCGGGGGCGGCCGCGAGCGGCACGCTACCGGCCCTGGTGTGCGCGGATGAAGGATTCGGCGGGACCGGCCCGGGCGGCCGGGACGGAGGTCAGCCCGCCGGTCGCGCCGGGGCCCGGGGCGTGAGGCGGCAGCGGGCCGGTCCGCGCGCCTGGAGGGTGATGCCGGCGCCGAGCGGAACGTCCTGGTCGACGGCGGTCAGTTCGTGGCCGCGCAGCAGGACGGCGAGGGCGAGCACGGACTCCAGCAGGGAGAGGTGCCTGCCGATGCAGGCGCGGGGGCCGCCGCCGAAGGGCAGCCAGGCGTAGCGGTGGCGGGCGGCCTCCGCCTGCGGGGTGAAGCGGCCGGGGTCGAAGCGGCCGGGCTCCGTCCAGTGGCCGGGGTGGCGGTGGATCACCCAGGGGACGACGATGACGTCGGCGCCGGCCGGGACGAGGTGGCCGCCGATGCGGGTGGCGGCGACCGAGCGGCGACCGATGACGGGCGCGGCCGGGTAGAGGCGCATGGCCTCCTTGAGGACCGCCGTGAGGTGGGGCAGGGCGTCGAGGTCCGCGGCGCCCGGGACGCGTCCGCCGAGGACCCGGTCGATCTCCTCCCTGGCCAGCGACTGCGCCTCGGGGTGACGGGCGAGCAGGTGCAGGGCGAACGCGAGCGAGGTGGCGGTCGTCTCGTGCCCGGCGAGCAGGAAGATCAGCACCTGGTCGCGGATCTCGTCGGGGTCCAGGGGGCGGCCGTCCTCGTCCCGGGCCGAGGCGAGCAGGGAGAGCAGGTCCTGGCCGTCGCCGCCCTCCGCGCGGCGGCGCTCGATGATCCCGTCGCAGACCGCGTACAGCTCGGCGGTGGCGGCCGCCGCCCTCCGGTTGCCGGGGGTCGGCCAGTGGCGGGGTGTCCGCGCCGGGGCGAAGCCGCGCCGCCGGACGTGTTCGTCGACGACCGGCATGCAGCGGCCGACAGCCTCCACGGCCTGTTCCACGGCGCCGCCGAACAGCACGCGGGCGATCGTGCGGAGGGTGAGGCCGTGCATCTCCTCCAGGACGTCGACGGTGCCGTCGGGCGCGGCGTGCCAGGCCGCGGAGAGGGCGGCCGCCTCGGTGGTGACGGCGGTCGCGCAGCCGTCGACCTGGCGCGGGGTGAACAGCGGCTGCAGCAGCCTGCGCTGCCGCTGGTAGTCGGCGTCCTGGCTGGTGAGGAGCCCGTTGCCGAGGGACTGGCGGACCTCCTCGTAGAACGCGTTGTCCTTGCGGAAGCCGGCCGCCTCGGCCGCCAGCACCTGCTGGGCGCCCTCGGGCGAGAACACCGCGTGCACCTCGGCGCGGAGCCCCGGCGGGCCGACCGTGAAGCGGACGAGGTCGCCGTGGTCGCGCCGCGCGCGCTCGTAGGTGCCGAGGGGATCGCGCAGCAGGTCGAGCAGCGACCCGAGCAGCGGTGCGCCCGCCGGGCCCGGCACCTTCGTGTGAACGGTCGTCATGACTCGATTCTGCGCGCGGTGCGCCGGCGGCGGGGTCCGGGCCGGGGAGCTTGGCCGGAACCCGTGCCGGGGCCGATCATGGGTCGCTACGGGCACCGCGGCCCCCACGGGCCCCGGAACGGACGGGAGGGACCATGGAGGAGGCTCCGCGCTCGGCGGACGAGCTGCTGGACATCGTCGACGAACAGGACCGGGTGGTCGGCCGGACGACACGCGGCGAGGCCACCGCGCGCGGCCTGCGTCACCGCTGCGTCTTCATCCTCGCCAGGGACGGCGAGGGGCGGGTGTTCGTGCACCGCCGCACCGCGCAGAAGCTGGTCTTCCCCTCCCTCCACGACATGTTCGTGGGCGGTGTGGTGGGCGCGGGCGAGGCGTACGACGACGCGGCGCTGCGCGAGGCGGAGGAGGAGCTGGGGGTCTCGGGTCTGCCGCGTCCGACGGCGCTGTTCAGCTTTCTCTACGAGGGGACGGGGGCGGCGGCGGGTCACACCTGGTGGGCCCGGGTGTACGAGGTGCGCTGCGACCTGCCGGTCGTACCGCAGGCCGAGGAGGTCGCCTGGCACGACTTCGTGACGGAGGAGGAGCTGGAACGCCTCCTGCCGGAGCGGGAATGGGTGCCCGACGGCCTGGAGGCCTGGGAGCGGCTGCGCGACTGGCGACGACGAAGGTGACGCTGATCAGCAGCGCCCAGGCGCCGAACTTGGCGAGGGAGACCGGCACCCAGCCGTGCTCCTGGTCGGGGTAGCGCCAGGCGCCCACGTAGGTAGCGGCGTTCTCCGCGACCCACAGGAAGAAGCCGATGAGGACGAAGGAGAGCGCCAGCGGCATCCGCAGGCGCGCCCCGTCGACCGTGAAGTGCACCCAGGTGCCGGCGGTGGCCCACAGCAGCAGTACGGCCAGCAGCCACCGCGCGTCGGGCAGCCAGTGGTGGGTGAAGAAGTTGAGGTACACCGCCGCGGCCAGGATCGTCATGGCCCGGCGGCGGTAGCCGGTCAGGCCCAGTTCGAACAGCCGCCAGGCGGCGCACACGTAGCTGCCGACGGCGGCGTAGAGGAAGCCCCCGTACAGCGGGACGCCGCCGAACTTGGTGAGCGCGGGCTCGGGATAGCTCCAGGAGCCCAGGTGCACCTTGACGAGTTCGAAGAGCAGCCCGACGGCGTGGCACACCGCGATGACGGCCACGTCGCGGCCGCGTTCCCAGCCGCAGGCCCAGAACAGCGCGCTCAGCGCCACCCCGTAGCAGAGCAGGAGGTCGTAGCGGGCGACGGGCAGCGGGGGCAGCAGCCGCGAGCCGGCCACGCCTGCCATCAGCGCGACCGCGAAGGCGCAGCAGCGCGCCTCCGTCCAGCCGAAGAGCACGAGTCTGCGGATGCCGGTGACGATCGGTCCCATGGGGAGGGGGACACCATCGGACACCGCCCCGGTTCCGGGCGGCGGGGCGCGACGCGATCAGTCCAGGGAGCGCAGGGCGGTGTCGACGGCGTCCTCGACGAAGGCCCTGCCGAGGCGGGCCCGGCCGACGACGCGCAGGCCCTGGACGAAGGTGGTGAGAAAGCGTGCGAGTGCCACCGGCTCCTTGTCGTTGGACAGCTCCCCGCGGGCCCTCGCCTTCTCCAGCGCCGCCGCGAGGGAGGACTCCAGCAGGCGCAGGGTGATCGCGACGCGGTCCACGGTGCCGGGGTCGTCTCCGCGCTCGGTGGCGGCGTTGACCAGCAGGCAGCCCCGCTCCGGGTCCTCCAGGTCCGCCTCGACCATCTGCGTCAGCGCGGCGCGGACGGCGGGGCGGATCTCGTCCGCGTTCTCCAGCAGTTCGACGAGTCCGCCGGCGTACTGGGAGCAGTAGCGCTCCAGGGCGCGGGCGTAGAGCTTGTCCTTGGAGCCGAAGGCCGCGTACAGGCTGCCGCTGCCGATGGAGAGCTCGGTCAGCAGGTCCTGGAGGGACGTCGCCGCGTAGCCGCGGCGCCAGAACAGGTCCATCGCACGGTCGAGGGCCTGGTCGAGGTCGAACTCCCTGGTGCGCGCCATGGCGCGAGCATACCATTTCTGGATCAATTGATACACTATGGATCCCCCGGACCGCCCCTGGCGGGGCCGCCCACGGCGCGCCCGGCCGGAGGCCGCTCGGTACTGTGGGGTCGTGATCAAGCATGCGCGGGCCGCGGCCGGGGCGGTCGCCCTGTGGTTCGCCCCGGCACGGGTGCGGGCCGAGGGGACGACGCCCGACTACCGCTTCTCGCTCGCCAACGAGCGGACCTTCCTCGCCTGGCTGCGTACCGCGCTCGCGCTGGTCGGCGGCGGCTTCGCGGTCGACCAGTTCCTCCGGGACCTGCGCCGGCCGGTCCGGGTGACGCTCGCGGTGGTGCTGGTGGTCGGCGGAGCGATGTGCGCGGTCCGCGCGGTGAACCACTGGGTGCGCTGCGAACAGGCGATGCGGCGCGGGGACGATCTGCCGGTCTCGCGCTTCCCCGCCGCGCTGGCCGTGCTGGTGGCCCTGGTGGCGGCGGCCCTGCTGCTCACGGTGACGCTGGGGTGGGCGGGTTGATGACCGCCCCGGGCGGCGACTCGCCCCGGGATCCGGGACTGCAGCCGGAGCGGACCCGGCTGGCCTGGCGGCGCACCACGCTGGCCTTCGCGGTGGCCGCGCTGCTGGCCGGGCGCGAGGCGGTGCTGCACGGGGTGTCGCCGGCCGGGCTGCTGGGGCTGTCGCTCTGCGCGTCGGCCTGGCTGGCGTTCACCGTCCTCACCCAGCGGCGGATCGCCGCCCTCGGCTCGGCACAGCCCTCCGCGATGGCGGGCGGGACGGCGGCCGGGGCGGTGCTGTGCGTGCTGGTACTGGCCGTCGCGGGCGCGCTGCTGGTCTTCCTCGGCCCGCACTGAAACCGACGCTTGAAGACTTCAAGCTAATGATTTACCATCTCAAGCTTTTGCGTACACTCGCAGACATGAGCGCCCCGACCGCCGCGACGACCACGCAGCCCACCAAGATCGAACTACTGGAGCTGCTCGCCGCCATCGGCACCGCCCAGTGGCAGGACTTCGCCGCCGCCGCGGCCCGGCACGGGCTGACCTCCATGCAGGCCAAGGTGCTCGCCCAGCTGGGCGGCCCGGTGCCGATGCGCGGCCTGGCCGAGCGGCTGGTGTGCGACGCGTCCAACGTCACCGGCATCGTCGACCGGCTCGAGGCGCACGGCTTCGTCCGCCGCGAGGTGAGCGCCGCCGACCGGCGGGTCAAGAACGTCGTGGCCACCGACCTTGGACGCGAGACCATCCGCCGCGTCCGCGACGAGATGCAGGCCACCCACGGGGCGCTGGACACCCTGGACGAGAACGAGCAGGCGGCTCTCTACGCGCTGCTGGAGCGGCTGCGCCCGGTCATGGAGGCCCGCGGCAGGGAGCGCTGACGCGAGCCGGACCGGCCGCGGGAGACCGCACCGGGACGGGAACGGGACGGCGCCAGGCCGCGCAGCGGGGCGACGAGGGCGCGGACCTCGCGGTCCGCGAAACCGGGCTCTCGCGCGATCACCCGCACCAGCTCCGCGCGCACGGACCGGCCGCGCCCCGCCTCGACCAGGGCGAGCGACTCGGCCAGCGCCGCGGGGAGGTCCGGTCCGTGCCAGGGTTCCGCGGCGTACGCGTCGAACCAGCGCGGCGGCGGGAAGGACGGCTGCAGCTTGGCCTGTTCGTCGCCGAAGTACGACCACACCCGCGGATGCAGGGACACCCCCGCGACATGCCCCGACGGCAGGGAACGCGCCCAGCCGCCCGCGGTGTTCTGCTGCCAGCGCCAGGTGTTCGGGCTGGTCCGCCGGCGGTGCGTGACGCCCACGAAGCGCAGCTTGCGGCGGATCGCCGGCCACGGCTCGCGGCTCTCGCGCACCCAGTCGGCGAGTGCGGCGAACAGCGTGTCGTAGGTGCCGCCTTCGGAGACCAGGTCGACCAGCGCCACCGGACGGGTACGGCGGGCCAGGGCGTGCGGCGCGAGTCCGGCCGCGGCGAGGTGCTCGCGCAGCCGGGCCGTGTGGGCGGGCGCCGGGTGCCGGAACAGGCGCAGCGACAGCGGCAGGCGCAGCGGCGGCCCCTCCCGGGAGGAGCCCTCGAAGGCGCCGGTCAGCAGGTCGTACATGCTGTCCAGGGAGCGGCCGACGAAGCACAGGTCGGCGCCGCCCGAGCGGGCGAGCACCTTCCCGGTGCACACGGTCAGTTCGGGCAGGTACCACAGGCTGGGGCGCGCGGCGCCCTCGGTCAGCGCGCCCAGCCGGTCCGGCGGCGCCCCTCCTCGGGCACGCGACAGCGACCAGCGGTACGGCTGGGGCGGCGCGGCCGCCGGTGTGGTCGTCATGATCCCCAGTGCAGCATCCCGACTCCGCGCCGGTCACCTGGTTTTCGGTCCGCCGAAACGTTCCGCTTGACGTGTCTCGAACATAGAGTCGCCCTGGGCGCCGCGCGGTGTCCGGCGGGGTGAGGGAGAGGCCACACGCGGTGAGGTGCGAGCGATGTTCCTGATCACCGGGATCCCCGCGTCGGGGAAGTCGACCGTGGCGCAGGCACTGGCCGAGCGGCTGCCCCGCTCGGCGCACGTCCGGGGCGACGCGTTCCGGCGGATGATCGTCGGCGGGCGGGCCGAGGCGCTGCCAGGCGACGGCACGGGGGACGTCGCGGCACTGACGGAGGAGGCGTTGCGGCAACTGCGGCTGCGGCACTCCCTGGCGGCGGCGAGCGCGGACGCGTACGCGGCGTCCGGGTTCACCCCCGTCCTGCAGGACGTCATCCTCGGCGACGAACTGCCCCGCACGATCGCCCTGTTGCGCACCCGGCCGCTGCACGTCGTGGTCCTCGTCCCCTCCCCCGAGGCGATCGCCGCCCGCGAGGCCGGCCGGAAGAAGCGGGCCTACGGCGCGTGGACGCCCGCCGACCTCGACCGCGCCCTGCGGGCGGGCACCCCGCGGATCGGCCTCTGGCTGGACACCTCCCGCCAGACCCCGCAGGAGACCGTGGACGCGATCCTGCGCCACGCAGGACCCACCGGCTGACCTCCAGGCCCCGCCCCCGCTCCCGCCCTGGCCGTACGGCGGGGCGCGCGGTCAGGGGGCCAGTACGTCGAGTTCGCGCAGCGCGCCGAGGCAGATCTCGCGCATCAGGCGCTCCGCGGACTCCGCGTCGCGGGCGCGGACGGCCTCGGCGACGCGGACGTGGAGGGTGACCGCCTCGGGGTCGGGGGCGCTGAACATGACGTGGTGCTCGGTGCGCCCGGTGAGCACCTCCGCGACGACCTCGCCGAGGCGGGCGAACATCTCGTTGCCGGAGGCGGTGAGCATCACCCGGTGGAAGGCCACATCGTGCACCAGGTACTCGTCGAGGTCCGCGGCCCGGCCGGCGGCCGCCATCTCGGCGGCGAGAACGGTCAGTTCGCGGCACTGCCCCGGAGTCGCGGCCGCCGCCGCGAGACCGGCGGCCACGGGTTCGACGGCGGTCCGGAGCATGGTGAGCGAGCGCAACTGCCGGGGCCGGTCCGCCCCGGCCAGGCGCCAGCGGATGACGGCCGGGTCGAAGACGTTCCACTCCTCGGTGCGGCGCACCGTGATGCCGACCCGGCGCCGGGACTCGACGAGGTGCATGGCCTCCAGGACCCGTACGGCCTCACGGACGACGGTGCGGGAGACGCCGTACCGCCGCTCCAGCTCGTCGATGCGCAGCACCGTGCCGGGCGGGTGCGCGCCCGAGGCGATGGCGGGGCCGAGTTCCGCCAGGACACGGGCGTGCAGGCCGCCGTGCTCTCCCTGCCGATCCATGGGCCGATCCATGGGCGACAGCCTATGCGGGAATCGCTTCGTATGACGATTTCATTTCGGGGCCTTGAATAAGTAGTACCTATGGCGTTTCCTGGGTCGGTCACGAAGCAGGGCCAGGCACACGCACAAGGAGGTACCCGTGGTGACCGAGGCAGGCCCGGAGGCCCCGCACCACCCCCTGGTGGTGGTGATGGGCGTGTCCGGCTCGGGCAAGTCCACCGTCGGGGGGCTGCTCGCCGAGCGGCTGGACGTCCCCTACGCCGAGGCGGACGACTTCCACCCGCCCGCCAACATCGCCAAGATGTCGGCCGGGCACCCGCTGGACGACGAGGACCGGGCCCCCTGGCTGGACGCCATCGCGGCGTGGATCGTCGAGCGCGGCGACCGCGGCGGAGTGGTCAGCTGCTCGGCGCTGCGGCGCCGCTACCGTGACCGGCTCCGGCGGGACACCCCCGGGCTGTTCTTCCTCCACCTCGACGGGTCCGAGGAGCTGATCGCCTCGCGCCTGGCGGCGCGGATGCAGCACTTCATGCCCGCCGGCCTGCTGCGCTCCCAGTTCGAGGCGCTCGAACCGCTGGAGTCCGACGAGGCCGGTGCCGTGGTCGCGATCGACGGCGGCCCCCACCAGATCACCGAACGCGCTCTGGCGGCGCTCGCTCACTGAGCCCGCCTTCCCCCCTCCCCTCACACACAGTCCCCCCACGCACAGTCCCCCCACCCCTCCTCCCCCACGGAGTAGAACGTGTCTGCACTCAGCGCCGAGTTGCTGGCCGCGGCCCCCGCGGCGACGGAACCGATCACCAGCGCGGGCGACACCCAGCTGGCCGTCGCCGCCCTCGCCGGCATCGCGGTGATCGTCCTGCTGATCACCCGCTGGAAGATGCACGCCTTCCTCGCCCTCACCATCGGCACCGGAGTCCTCGGTGCCGTCGCGGGCGCGCCCCTCGCCAAGACCGTCGCCAGCTTCACCACCGGCCTCGGCACGACCGTCGCGGGTGTGGGCGTCCTCATCGCGCTCGGCGCGATCCTCGGCAAGCTGCTCGCGGACTCCGGCGGCGCCGACCAGATCGTCGACACGGTCCTCGCCAGGACGAGCGAACGGCGGCTGCCGTGGGCGATGGCGCTCATCGCCGGCCTGATCGGGCTCCCGCTCTTCTTCGAGGTCGGCATCGTGCTGCTGATCCCGGTCGTGCTGCTGGTGGCCCGGCGCGGCAACCACTCCCTGATCCGGATCGGCGTCCCGGCGCTCGCCGGTCTGTCCGTGATGCACGGCCTGGTGCCGCCGCACCCCGGCCCGCTCGCCGCGATCGACTCCATCCACGCCGACCTCGGCACCACCCTCGCGCTCGGCGTGCTCGTCGCGCTGCCCACCGTCGCGATAGCCGGCCCGCTCTTCGGGCGGTTCGCCGACCGCTGGGTGAAGGTCACCCCGCCCGAGCACCTCACCCCCACCCGGGCGTCCGACGAACTGGAGAAGCGTCCGGGCTTCACCGCCACGGTGGCCACGATGCTGCTGCCGGTGGTGCTGATGCTCGGCAAGGCGCTCGTGGACGTCCTCGTCGACGACCAGGGCAGCCTGGTCTTCCGGATCTTCGACGTCATCGGCTCGCCGCTGATCGCCCTGCTGTCCGCCGTCGTCCTGGGCATGTTCACCCTGGGCAGGGCGGCCGGCTTCACCAAGGAGCGGATCTCCACGACGGTGGAGAAGTCCCTCGGCCCGATCGCCGGCATCCTGCTGATCGTCGGTGCGGGCGGCGGCTTCAAGCAGACCCTCATCGACGCCGGCATCGGCAACATGATCCTCGGCTGGTCGGACGGCTGGAACATCTCGCCGCTGCTCCTGGCCTGGCTGATCGCCGTCCTCATCCGGGTCGCGACCGGCTCCGCCACCGTGGCCACCATCTCCGCCGCGGGCCTGGTCGCCCCCCTGGCCGAGGGCATGACCCCCACGCACGCCTCGCTGCTGGTGCTCGCCGTCGGCGCCGGCTCGCTGTTCTTCTCGCACGTCAACGACGCGGGCTTCTGGCTGGTGAAGGAGTACTTCGGGATGAACGTCCCGCAGACCCTGAAGTCCTGGTCCGCCATGGAGACCGTGATCTCCGTGGTCGGGATCGTCTTCGTCCTGCTGCTCTCGCTCGTCTTGTAGGCGACGCCCCCGCTTCGCCGACCGTACGCCCTTCCCTGGTACGTTCCATGCGTCTGACCAGGGAAGGGCATCAAAATGTCACAGCTGCACACCGAGCACCCGTTCACCGAGGAAGTCGCTCCCGGGGTTCACGCCTACGTCCAGCCGGACGGGGGCTGGTGCCTCAACAACGCGGGCTGGGTGAGCGACGGGAGCAGCACGCTGCTGATCGACACCGCCGCCACCGAGCGCCGGGCGCTGATGCTGCGCGAGGCCCTCGCCGCCTCCGGCGCGCCGATGCCCGCACACGTGGTCAACACCCACCACCACGGCGACCACACCTACGGCAACAGCGTCTTCGCGGAAGGGGCCCGGATCGTCGGCCACACCGCGTGCGTCACCGAGCAGGTCGCGGCCGGGCACCAGCTGCACGCGATCTGGCCGGACGTGGAGTACGGCGAGGTGCCGGTGGTCCCGGCGACGGTCACCTACGAGGACCGCCTGACCCTCCACGTCGGCGAGGAGGAGGTGCAGCTCCTGCACCCCGGCGTGGCCCACACCCTCGGCGACACGATCGTCTGGCTCCCGGGGCGCCGGGTCGTCTTCACCGGCGACCTGGTCTTCAACGGGGGCGCGCCGTTCGTCCCCATGGGATCGCTCGAGGGCTCGCTGCGCGCCCTGGAGGTGCTGCGCTCGCTGGACGCCGAGGTCGTCGTGCCGGGTCACGGCGGCATCTGCGACCCCTCGGTGTACGCCACCGTCGAGGGCTACCTGCGCTTCGTGGCCGAGCTGGCGGCCGAGGGCCACAAGGCGGGCCGGACCCCGATGGAGGTGGCGCGGGCGGCCGACCTCGGCGAGTTCGCGACGCTGCGCGAGCCGGAGCGGCTGGTCGCCAATCTGCACCGCGCGTACGCGGAGCTGGACGGCCTGCCCCTCGGCTCGCCGCTGGACCTGCTCCCCGTGATCACCGACATGGCCGTGCTCAACGGCGGCCGGATCCCGGAGTGCCTGGCCTGATCCCCGCCCGGGTCACCAGCGGCGGGTGACCCAGCCGGGCTCGGCCTTGCGCATGGCGGCGGCGTCGTCCCGCTCGTGGAAGGTGCCGTCATCCTCCAGCCAGCGCCGGTGCAGCACGTCCAGAGCCGCCCGGTCGAGCTCCACCCCGAGGCCCGGGGCGTCGGAGACGTGCAGCCGGCCGCCCCGGAACTCGTGGCGGCGGGTGATGACGTCCTCGGCCTGCCAGGGGTAGTGCGAGTCGCAGGCGTGGTGCAGACCGGGCACCGTGGCGGCGACGTGCGTCATGGCGGCCAGGCTGATGCCCAGGTGGGTGTTGGAGTGCATCGACAGGCCGACCCCGAAGGTGCGGCAGATCGCGGCCAGTTCGCGGGTGTTGCGCAGCCCGCCCCAGTAGTGGTGGTCGGAGAGCACGATCTGGACCGCGTCCTTGGCGAAGGCCTCCGCGATCTCCGGGAAGGTCGTCACGCACATGTTGGTGGCGAGCGGTACGTCCGTGCCGGCGGACACCTCGGCCATCAGGGCGGTGCCCGCGGCGGGGTCCTCCAGGTACTCCAGGACGTCGCCGAGTTCCCGCGCCACGTGCAGAGAGGTCTCCACCGACCAGGCGCCGTTGGGGTCCAGCCGCAGCGGCTGCTCGGGGAAGGCCGCCGCGAGGGCCCGTACGGCGGCGATCTCCTGCTCCGGAGCGAACACCCCGCCCTTCAGCTTGAACGACGTGAAGCCGTGCTCGCGCACCAGCCTGCGGGCCTGCGCGACCACCCCGGCCGGGTCCAGAGCGTCACCCCAGTCGTCCTTCTCGCCCCGGCCGTCGGGGTGCTCGGCCCAGCGGTAGAAGAGGTAGGCGCTGTAGTCGACGGTGTCGCGGACCTTCCCGCCGAGCAGGGCGTGCACGGGCAGCCCGAGCGTCTTGCCGAGGGCGTCCAGGCAGGCCACCTCGAAGGCCGAGACCACGGAGAGCAGCAGCTTGTCGGCGGTCTGGACGCCGCGCAGACCACCGGCGTCCACCGCGTCGGAGGTCTCCTCGGGCACCGCGCAGACCAGCGCCGCGAGGGCCGGCAGGTTGTTGAGGTCGTCGACTCGGCAGCCCTGCAGGGCGTCCGCCAGCGGCCTCGCGAGTTCCAGGTAGCGGGTGTCGCCGTAGGTCTCGCCGACGCCGCTCGCGCCGCCCGCGGTGGTCACCTCGACGATCAGGCGGGGGGTGTAGGGCTGGTGCACGCCCTGGGTGTTGAGCAGCGGCGGGTCGGAGATGAGAACGGGGGTGAGCCTCACCCCGGTGATCGTCAGATCCCTCTGCTGTGCCACTGCACGCCACCCTTCGCGTTCACATATGTGAATACCATGCGTCCACCAGAACGCGACCCTAGGTGGCGTCCGGATGCCCGTCAAGAACGCGCAGGTCGGCGGCGTTACGCCGTTTCACCGGACGGCCCCGGCACCCAGTCGGGCAGCGGCTCCAACGCCGCCCGCCAGGCGGGCGGCAACTCGTCGATCCCGGTGCGGGCGGCGATGACCCCGCCGGCGATGGCACAGGTGGTGTCCATGTCACCGAGCCCGGCGACGGTCTCCCACAGACCGCCCTCCAGGTCGTCCAGGTGCCGCGCGGCGCACCACAGGGCGAAGGGGACGGTGTCCGGCGCGGAGACCCCGTAGCCGGAGCCCAGGACCTCGGCCGCATGCCGGACGGAGGTGCCCTCGGGGAAGCGGCCCGCGGTGCGCAGGCCGGAGCGCACGTCGCTGTCGGGAACCCGGTCGGCCACCGCCGCCAGCAGGTCCCGCGGGGCCGGGCCGCCGCGGCTGCGGGCCGCGAAGGCGGCGGCGAGCGCCACGGCGACCGCTCCGGCCGCGGCCTCGGGATGGTGGTGGGACACGGCGGCCTGCGCGGCTGCGGCCTCGGCGGCACCCTCCGGGTCGGCGGCGAGCCACGCCCCCAGCGGCGCCACCCGCATCGCGGCGCCGTTGCCGTACGATCCCTGCCCGCCGAACTGCTCGGCCACGACGTCCGCCCAGGGCTCCCCGGCGCCGACGCGGCGCAGGACGTCGTGCATGGAGGGGCCGTACTTGCGGTAGGGGTCGGCGGCGTAGGCCCCGGCGAGGCCGGCGGCGAGTGCGTCCTGTCCGACGGAACCGCCGTTCGCCGTCAGGTGCCCGAAGAGCACCAGCGCCTGGGCGGTGTCGTCGGTCCAGTACCAGGGGACGTCCCGGGGGGTGACCCGGTGCGCGATGGCGCCCTCCCGCTCCTCCCGCGAGGCGAAGAACCAGCGGTCGCCGAAGGCGTCGCCGTGCGCCAGTCCGTACAGCGAGTCGAGGGCGGCGGGCGGGATCATGGCGTCAGTCTCGCAGCGCCGGGACTACCGGTCACCTGCTTTTCCGGTCGCGGGCGGGGCGGCGGACTGGACGACATACCGACTGGTCGGCATGATAGCCGGGACAGCTACGGCGGCGGCGAGGAGCAAGGATGAGCGGGACGCAGAACCCACCGGGACTCGACCTGGAGCGGCTGCGGCGGCACCTCGACGCCGAGCGGCCAGGACTGCCGGCGGGCGCGCTTCGGGGTGAGCTCATCGAGGGCGGCCGGTCGAACCTGACCTACGCGGTGACCGACGGCGTCTCCCGCTGGGTCGTCCGGCGCCCCCCGCTCGGCCACGTCCTGGCGACGGCGCACGACATGGCCCGCGAGCACCGCGTCATCAGCGCCCTGCGCGACACCCCCGTCCCCGTCCCCGGGGCGGTGCTGCTCTGCGAGGACTCCGAGGTCATCGGCGCCCCCTTCTACGTCATGGACTTCGTCGAGGGCACGCCCTACCGCACCGAGGGGCAGCTCACGGAGCTCGGTCCGGAGCGCACCCGGGACATCGTGCTGCGGCTGGTGGACACCCTGGTCGCGCTGCACGCCGTGGACCCGCGGGCGGTGGGGCTCGAGGACTTCGGCAGGCCCGAGGGCTTCCTGGAGCGGCAACTGCGCCGCTGGGGCAAGCAGCTCGACGCCTCGCGCAGCCGCGAACTGGCCGGGATCGACGAACTCGCGGCGCTCCTCGGCACGCGCCTGCCCGCCTCGGCGCCCGCGGCGGTCGTGCACGGCGACTACCGGCTCGACAACGTCCTCATCGGCGCCGACGACACCGTCCGGGCCATCCTCGACTGGGAGATGTCCACCCTCGGCGACCCGCTCACCGACCTCGGGCTGCTGCTCATGTACGGCGAGCTGCGCCCCACCCCGGGCACCCCCGTCTCCGTCACCGGGGGCGCGCCCGGCCACCCCTCCCCCGCCGAGCTGATCGAGCGTTACGCGGCGGGCTCCGGCCGCGACGTGTCCTCGGTCGCCTGGTACACGGCCTTCGCCTACTTCAAGCTCGCGGTGATCCTCGAGGGCATCCATTACCGCTACACCCTCGGCCAGACCGTCGGCGCCGGCTTCGACCGGATCGGCGCCGTGGTCCCGGCCTTCATCGACAACGGCCTGCGCACGCTTCAGGAAGGCTGAGCCATGGATTTCGCGTACGACGCCAGGACCGAGGAACTGCGCGGGCGGCTGCTCGCGTTCATGGACGAGCACGTGTACCCCGCGGAACCGGTCTTCCACCGGCAGCGCGAGGCCGCGGAGGGCGAGGCCGTGTGGTCCGCGCCGCCGGTCGTCGAGGAGCTGAAGGCGAAGGCGCGCGAGCGCGGGCTGTGGAACCTCTTCCTCCCCGGTGAGCGCGGCGCCGGGCTGACCAACCTGCAGTACGCGCCGCTGGCCGAGATCACCGGCCGCAGCCCGCACCTCGCCCCGCCGGCCCTCAACTGCGCCGCGCCGGACACCGGGAACATGGAGGTGCTCAGCGAGTTCGGCAGCGAGCGGCAGCGCAAGACCTGGCTGGAGCCGCTGCTCGCGGGCGAGATCCGCTCGGCCTTCGCGATGACCGAACCCGATGTCGCCTCCTCCGACGCGACCAACATCGAGACGCGGATCGAGCGCGCCGGCGACGAGTACGTCGTCAACGGCCGCAAGTGGTACATCTCCGGGGCGATGAACCCGCGGTGCCAGATCTTCATCGTCATGGGCAAGACCGACCCGGCAGCCGAGCGCCACCGCCAGCAGAGCATGCTCCTGGTGCCGCGCGACACCCCCGGCCTCGAAGTGCGCCGCGGCATGCGGGTGTTCGGCTACGACGACGGGGACCACGGCGGCCACGCGGAGGTCGTCTTCCACGACGTGCGGGTCCCCGCGGAGAACCTGGTCGGCGAGGAGGGCGGCGGCTTCGCCATCGCCCAGGCACGCCTGGGGCCGGGCCGCATCCACCACTGCATGCGGCTGATCGGCATGGCCGAGCGGGCGGTGGAGCTGATGTGCCGGCGCGCCACGGGACGGGTCGCCTTCGGCAAGCCGCTGGCGGAGCAGGGTGTCGTCCAGCAGTGGATCGCCGAGGCCCGGGTGGAGATCGAGCAGTTGCGGCTGCTGGTGCTCAAGACCGCCTGGCTGATGGACACCGTGGGCAACCGGGGTGCCCACACGGAGATCCAGGCCATCAAGATCGCGACTCCGGAGAAGGTCGGGCTGATCCTCGACCGCGCCATCCAGTTGCACGGCGCGGGTGGCGTCAGCCAGGACTTCCCGCTGGCGGAGCTGTACGCGGCGGCCCGCACGCTGCGGCTGGCCGACGGCCCCGACGAGGTCCACAAGCGCTCCCTGGCACGGCGCGAGCTGAAGCGGTACGCCCGGGAGGGCTGACCCACGGCCTGCCGCGGCGCCTCCCCGGCCAGGTGCGCGGGGAGGCGCTTCGGCGCGCGCCCGCCGAGGCGGGCCGTGCGGAACCGGTCGACACGCCCCGGACGGTGTTCCCGTCGCCGGGCCAGCCCGGCGACGAGCCGAGGCGCACACGATGAGCGCGCCGGCGGCCGCGCGGCCCGGCTGTGGCCTGCCGAGGCGGGCGGCGCGCTCAAGCTGTTCGCAGAGGGCGGGTCCCACGCGACCGGCGTCGCGTCCGCCGGGCGGACGCGCGGATCACGGGGGTGGCACACCGATCGCCGACGCCGGACGCGGGCCGGGAGGAGCGGGATCCGCCGCAGGCACCGGGTGGTGCGGGCCGGAGGCCACCCGGGCGGCGCCCTTCCACGACCGCTCCGGCGAGCTGGGGCGCCGCTGCCGCCCGCGACGTCCGGGCGCGTACCCCGTGGTGCCACCGCGGTGCGACGGCCCGCCCCTCCACCGCGTGGAGCCCGTACGCGGTCAGCCGGGCACGACCACCAGGCGGCCGGTCGTCGTGCCGTCGGCGACCCGCTGGACGGCGTCGGCGGCGCCCTCCAGCGGAACGCGCTCACTGACGAGGGGCCTGATCGCGCCCTCCGCGGCGAGGCGGGTGAGCTCGTCGTGGCAGCGGCGCACGGCGGCGGGGTCGTGGGTGTTGTACAGGCCCCAGTGCAGGCCGACGACGGAGTAGTTCTTGACCAGGGCGTGGTTGAGGCCGGGGCTGGGGATCGTGCCGCTGGTGAAGCCGACGACCAGGATGCGGCCCTCGAAGGCTATGCACTTGGTCGACCGGGTGTAGGCGTCGCCGCCCACCGGGTCGTACACGACGTCGGCGCCGCGTCCGCCGGTGGCCTCCTTGACGACGGCCACGAAGTCCTCGCAGGTCCGGTCGACGACGACGTCGGCGCCCAGCTCCCGCGCCGTCTTCGCCTTGTCGGGCCCGCCGACGACGCCGATCACCGTGGCGCCCGCCGCCTTGCCGAGCTGGACGGCTGCGCTGCCGACACCGCCCGCCGCGGCGTGCACGAGCAGGGTCTCGCCCTCGCTGAGCCCCGCCCGCCGGTGCAGCCCGAACCAGCCGGTCTGGTAGCCGATGTGGAGGGCCGCGGCCTCGGCGTCGTCCAGCGCGGGAGGAGCGGGAAACACGCCCGCGGCGGGGACGACGGCGAGTTCGGCGAAGGCGCCGCCGGGCAGCGCCGCCGGGGTGACGACCCGGTCGCCCGCCGCGTGCCCGGTGACCCCCTCGCCGACCGCGACGACCTCGCCGCAGAACTCGACACCCGGGGTGAACGGCAGGGGCGGCCGCACCTGGTAGTGCCCGCGGCAGAGCAGCGCGTCGGGGAAGTTGACGTTCGCGGCGCGGACCTTCAGGAGCAGTTCACCGGGGCCCGGCTGCGGGTCGGGGACCTCGTCCAGGCGCATCGCCGCGCGCGGCTCCCCGTTCTCGTGCACTCGCCATGCCTTCATGCGGTCTGCTCCCGGTTCGGTTCAGGGCTGCCGCACGGAGTGCAGCAGCATGTCTGCGAAGTCGGCGGCGACCTGGCCGGCGGACAGCGGCCCGTCCTCCCGGTACCAGGTGCCGAGGTGGTGGACGGCGCCGAAGAAGAAGTCGACGACGAGATCCGGCCGGACCTCCTGCCGGAACAAGCCCTCGCGCTGCCCCTCCTCGACCAGTGCGCGGAAATTCTCGTGGTAGCGGCGGCGGTCGGCCCGCACCGCCTTCTGCTTCTCCGGGCTGAGCTGGTGCATCGACCGGAAGAAGATCTTGGTGTCGTCGAGGTTGCCGATGCTGGTGACGACGACGTCGGCGGCGGCCTCGACCAGGCGCTCCGCCACCGGCGTCGCCTCCTTGCCGGCGATCGCCTCCAGGCGCTGCATCTGCAGCCGCAGCACGCGCCCGTAGATCTCGTGCAGGAGGTCGTCCTTGCTGCCGAAGTAGTGGTAGAGCGCGCCCTTGGTGACGCCGGCGGCCTCGACGATCTCCTGCACCGACGTCCGGTCGTATCCGCGCTCGGCGAAGAGGCGGGTGGCCTCGGCGAGCAGCCGCTGGGGTACCGCGGCCGCGGTCGCCTTGGGTGGGGTGGTGCTCCGTGCCATGGCCTGCCCTCTCTCCGTACCGGTGCGCCCCGACAGCATACCGACCGGTATGTGACTCACTCCCGCCGTGCGCGCAGCTCCCTGCGGAGGATCTTGCCGGTGGGCGTCTTCGGCAGTTCGGGCAGGATCTCGATCTCGCGCGGGTACTTGTACGCCGCGAGGCGTTCCCTGCAGTGCCCGATCAGCTCGGACGGCTGCGCCGCGGCCCCCGGCCGGAGGCTGACGAAGGCCTTCACCGACTCCCCCCGGTAGGCGTCGGGGACCCCGACCACGGCGGCCTCGCGCACCGCGGGGTGCGTGTACAGGACGTCCTCGACCTCGCGCGGCCACACCTTGAAGCCGGACGCGTTGATCATGTCCTTCTTGCGGTCGACGACGTAGAGCCAGCCCTCCTCGTCCATGAAGCCGATGTCGCCGGTGCGCAGTTCGCCGCCGGGCAGCGCCTCCTCGGTGGCCTCGGGCCGGTTCCAGTAGCCGGGCACCACCATGGGTCCGCGGACGGCGATCTCGCCGTGCTCGCCGAAGGGCACGTCGGCGCCCTTGTCGTCCACGATGCGCACCATCGTGCCGGGGCCGGGGACGCCGACCGAGAGCGTCCCGGAGACGGGGTCGACCGGGGCCTCCAGCCCGGCGGGCACGGCGGCGCAGGGCGCGGTGCACTCGGTGAGGCCGTAGCCGTTGCGCAGGTAGTGGCCGAAGCGCTCGCGGAAGGCGGCGACCAGCGCGGGCGGCACGGGCGCGCCGCCGGAGTAGAGCAGACGGAAGGAGGAGAAGTCCTCGGCTGTGGCGTCCGGCCGGGCCATGAGCGCCATGTAGGCGGTCGAGGGGCCGACCATGTACGCCGGGCGGTGCTCGCGCAGGGCGTCGAGGACGACGCCTGACTCGAAGCGGTACGCGAGCGCGACGGTGGAGCCCGCGACGATGCCGGCGGCCAGCTGGCAGACCATGCCGGTGATATGGAACAGCGGGGCGAGCGCGAAGAGCGTGGCGCCGTCGGGCAGGACGCTGTGCGCGCGCTGCCGATCGGCGTTGTAGCTGATGTTGCCATGGGTGTTCATCGCGCCCTTGGGAACGCCGCTGGTGCCCGAGGTGTAGCTGATCAGCGCGATGTCGTCGGCGGTCAGGCCGGGATCGGGCGGCGGCGGGCCGGGGGTGCCCTCCCTGGCGGCGGCCAGCAGGTCGTCCGCGTCCTCGGACGGGGTGCGCCGCCCGGGCAGCACGCGCTCGTCGTCCCTGGTCTGCAGGTCGAGTTCACTGGTCGTCAGCGGGATCCGCACCGGCGAGCCGGCCGCGGTGGCGCGGATGTGCGCGTCCCAGGCACGGTCGGAGCAGACGAGGGCGGTGACCCCGGCGTCCTCCAGCACGTGGGCGAGTTCGCGCTCCTTGTACATGGGGTTGACCGGCACGACCGTGCCGCCGGCCTTCCAGGCGCCGAGCAGCGCGACCGCGAACTGCGGCACGTTCTGCAGGACGATCGCCAGCCGGTCGCCGCGCGCGAAGCCGCGGGCGGCGAGGTACCGGGCGAGCCCGTCGGACAGCTCGTCGAGCTCGCGGTAGTCCACGCGGCCGTCGAAGTACGCGAGCGCGGTGCGGTCGGGGACGCGGGCGACGACCTCGCGGAACGCGTGCAGGAGCGTGACCGGCGGGTCGGGGAGGGTCTGCAGCTCCTCGTCGAAGTGCCGCAGCCACGGTTTGCTCTCGTACGGGCTCACGCGCCGGACCCCTCCTCCAGCCTCCGCTGCACCCGGTTCATGCCGCCGATCCATCGTTCGGTGTCCCCGGCGCGGGCGGCGTAGTAGGCGCCCGTCCCGGGGTGCGGCAGGATCAGGAAGCGCTCGTCGGAGATGCCCTGGAACACGGCCTCGGCGACGTCCTCCGGCTCGATGGCGTTGGGGGCGAGCACGAGGTCGCCGGCGGGCCCGGCCGCGCGCAGCATGTCGGTGCGCACGCCCTCCGGGCAGACGGCGTGCACGCGCACGCCCCGGTGGCGGTAGGTGACGGCGAGCCACTCGGCGAAGGCCAGGGCGCCGTGCTTGGTGACCGAGTACGGGGCGTCGCCGACCATGGTCAGCAGCCCGGCGGCGGAGACGGTGGCGACGAAGCGGCCCTCGCCGCGCTCCAGCCACTCCGGGAGCAGCGCGCGGGCGGCGCGCACATGCGCCATGACGTTGACGTCCCAGACCCGCTCCCAGACGGCGTCCTCGGCCTCGGCCCCGGCCATGGCGCCGATGCCGGCGTTGGCGCAGAACACGTCGACGCCCCCGCCGAGTGCCGCGCGGGCCGGCTCGACGACCGCCGAGGCGTCGCCTGGGACGCAGATGCCCCCGATCTCGTCGGCGACGGTCTTGGCGGCGCCCTCGTCCAGGTCGTTGACGACGACGCGCGCGCCCTGCGCCGCGAATCTCCGGGCCAGCGCCGCCCCGATCCCGCCTCCGGCACCGGTGACGACCACCCGGGCATCGCGCAGCGCTTCCATCGCGTCTCCTTCGGCTCGGAACGGGCTCCCGTCGGCATACTAAGCAGTCGGTCAGGGCTTGGGAAGGGCACGCCGGGGAGGCGGCGGAATTCCCCCCGCGCGGTGTATGGCCGCATCCGCGGCGGATTGGGATGATGCGACGGCATCGGTCCGGGAGAACCAGGGGGACGGTCATGCCGGGGATGAGTGTCGAGCCGTACTGGGAGATCACCTTCGACGCGGACGGCGACCCCGACCTGGCGCAGCGCGACCGGCTCACGGCGGGCGTCGGCGCCAGGGGCGTCACCGACCTGCTGGTCTTCTCCCACGGCTGGAACAGCGACCGCTCCGGCGCGACCGCCCTGTACGACCGTTTCCTCGCCCCCGTCCCCGGACTGCTCGCCGGGCGCGCCCGGCCCGGGACGGTCATGGGCTACGCGGGGGTGCTGTGGCCCTCCATGCGCTTCTCGGACGAGCCCATCCCCGACTTCGGGACGCTGCTGCCCGGCCCGGAGCCGCTGCGGCCCGAGCCGGCGCTCGACGCGGTCACCCGTGACGCGCTCGTGGCGGTCTTCCCCGGGCACGAGGACGACGTCCGGCGGATCGCCGGGCTGCTGGAGGAACGCCCTGACGGTGAGGAGCCGTTCGCGGAGTTCGCCGCGCTGGTGCGGCGGCTGACCGGGGTACCGCCGGAGGCCGTGGCCGGGCTGTGCGCGGACGACACCTCGGACTCGGCGCCGGGGGCGGAACCGGCCGTCCTGTGCGGCGACCCCGTGGCCGCCTGCGAGGAGTACGCGGCGGCCCTGGAGGGCGGCACCGGGCTGCCGCCGGCGGGCGGCGGCTGGACACGGCTGTGGAACGGCGCCAAGGAGATGCTGCGCCAGGCGACGTACTACGCGATGAAGCGGCGGGCCGGCGCGGTCGGCGAGCGCGGGCTCGGCCCCCTCCTCGGCGGGCTCGCCCGCGCCCACCCCTCGCTCTCCGTCCACCTGGTCGGGCACAGCTTCGGCGGCCGGCTGGTCTCCTACGCGCTGCGCGGACTGCCCGACGGGGTACGTGCCGTGAAGTCGGTGACCCTGCTCCAGGGCGCCTTCTCGCACTACGCGTTCGCGTCCCGGCTTCCCCACGACGGAGCGCACGGCGGCGCGTTGGGAAGCGCCCGGCTCAAGGTCGCGGGCCCCGTGGTGTCCTGCTACTCCCGCCACGACACGGCGCTCGGCACGATGTACCCGATCGCCTCCCGGCTGGCGGGCGACGACCGCGGCTTTGGACCGGACCTCGGCGACCGCTGGGGGGCCACCGGCCACGACGGCATCAAGGCGGTCGACGACACGATGGACATGCCGCTGGCCGAGGCGCTGCGCGGGGCGTTCCCCCGGGCCGGGTGCGTGAGCGTGGACGCCTCGGCCGTGGTGGCCCGCGGGGGGCCGCCCTCCGGGGCGCACAGCGACATCTGCCACCCCGAACTGGCGCGGATCGTGTTGCGCGCGGGCCGGCTCCTGGCCTGAGGCCGTGGGCCGGTCGCCGGCCCGCGCGGGCCGTGCACGACGGGTCAGCGGTGGGCGGGGAACTCCACGACCTGCTGGTAGGTCGGGCGGTTCTGCCAGCTGATCTTGCCGTGCTTGATGCCGCCGAGGGTGCGGTGGATGACCGTGTCGGCGCACCACTGATCGCCGGCCGAGCAGTTCTCGTCACCCGGGTACACCTGGGCGGCGATCCTCGCGGCGGCCTGCTTGAGGGTGCCGGTCAGCACGTCCCGGCAGGCCGCGAGGTCTCCGCCGCCGCAGTAGGTGCGGGCGAGGCCGCCCCGCACGGGTTCGCCGAGCACCGCCCGTATGTCCTTGTCGACATAGGACCACCAGCCGTACTGGAAGGCGCTGCCGGCGTGCGAGCCGGTCGGGCCGTGTGCGGCCGACGGCGCCTCGTCCACCGTGAGGTTGGCGGTCAGCGCCCCGTACAGCTCGCTGCCCAGGCCCGGTTCGAACTGGGCCCTGACCAGCAGCGGCCACCACGCGTCCATGATCCGCACCGCGTCGGCGTTGGCGTAGGTGTGCGAACCCGGCGAGGTCTCCCGGCGCTTGGCACCGGCGGTGGCCCAGTCGGAGAGCTTGGTGACGGCCGCAGACACCGCGGGGTCGGAGACCGTACCGCTGCGCAGCACCTTGAGCAGGTCGGGCAGCACGTCCTCGCCGCGCAGGTCGGTCAGCGCCGCGTCGGCCATCGCCCCGGTGAGCTGGGCCCGTGTGACACCGCCCGCCGCGACCAGCTTCTTCACCCGGTCGTCCAGGAGGTTGCCGCGGTGCACCGAGCCGTTGCCGAACCCGGCCGCGTCGTACTCCTTCGCCTGCCGGTTGTTCCAGGACACGTAGTAGTCCTGGCCGACGGACTGCGGGTGCTCCGAGGCGGGCGTGTAGTCGGCGGTGTTGTGGGCGGGGTCGAAGCCGCTCCACTCGTAGGCGGGCTCGGCCCGCACCGGGAAGGTGGGGTCGACGTCGGCGGCGCGCACCGGGTTGGCGCCGCTGTTGAAGTAGGCGGCCTCCCGGGAGTCGGCGTAGAACCAGTTGAAGGTGTAGTTGATGTGCTGGACCGCCCGCTGGAACGAGGCCGCGTCGTTGACGGCGGCCGGGTCGTTGAGCATCTGGAAGCCGACGACCGAGTCGGCCTCGTGCATGTAGGAGCTGCGCAGCGCCACGTAGGCGACCTTCTTGCCGCCGACCGTCGCCCGGTGCGTCACCGGGCCGTACTTGGTGCGGTGGATCTGCATCCGGTAGGAGCCGGCGGCGGTTCCGTCCGCGGTGGTGGGCTTCCAGGAGTTGCTGCGCTCCAGCTTCTCCATGGCCGTGCAGGTGCCGCGGTAGAGGTAGTGCACGTCGTCCTGGCACAGCTCCACCGTGTAGGTGTCGGTGATGTCCTGGGCCGAGGTGGTCGCGCTCCACGCGTAGTCCTGGCCGCGGCCCAGCTCCACGTACATGCTCAGGCCGGCGAAGGAGGCGCCGCGGGCACTGATCCCGGGGCCCTGGATCTCCTGGAGCATGAGCAGCTGTGGCGCGAAGTAGCCGGTCTGCGGGCCGAAGACGGCGATCGGGTGGCCGCTCGCGGTGTGCGCGCCGCTCACCAGCAGGGCGTTGGACATGCCCCGGGTGTTCGCGGAGAGCGCGCTCGTGGTGGCGCTCTTCGAGGCCGCGGACGCCTTCGCGTTGCCGGCGCTGCCGGTGCGGTCGTGGACCAGCGGCTCCACCGTCACGCTCCCGGCGTCGGGCAGTGCCAGCCCCCGCGGGTTCTCCGGCCGGACCGCGTAGGGGAAGCTCTCACCGTCGTGGACGGTCAGGACCGCCTCGGGGTCGTTGCGCTCGCGGAAGGACTCCCAGACCCGGGTGCCCTCGGTGACGCCGTACTTCTGCTGGGCGGCCAGCAGGGACAGGGCGTTGGTCACCTCGCCGCCGCCCCCGGTCCCGAACAGCGCGCCGATCACGGACGCCAGGGCGATCAGGTCGGTGGACTTGAACCGCTCGATGGTGCCGGCGTTGGTGATGGCGTCCTTGTGGCCGGTCAGCACGTACTCACCGGGGAAGTAGCGGCCGCTGTCGGAGGCCGCGATGTAGGCGTTGATCCCGTCGACGTAGGCGTTGACGTCGGCCAGCGCCTGCCGGCCGCGCTCCCCGTTCTGCGTGGCGATCCAGTCGATCTGGGCCTGCAGGTCCTCCTCGGTGTACGGCGCGGCGCGCCAGAACTCCTGCTCCAGACCCTGGTTGGCGGGGGCGCCGCCGGCGAACGAGGTCAACTGGCCGCGTCCCACGTGCCGGAACAGGTCCATCAGCCACAGCCGGTCCTGCGCCGCGGCGTACCCGGCGCCGAACTCCGTCCCGTACCGGGTGGTGCCGGAGATGTGCGGCACGCCGGTCTTCTTGTCCCGGGTGATCGTCACGTCGCTGCGGGGGGAGGTCGTCGAGGCGACCTGTCCGGCCGGGACCCCGAAGGAGGCGTCGTTGAAGAAGTTGTTGATCGTGGCGTCGGTGAGGTTCTGGTACCCGCCGGCCAGGTTCGCGTACGGCCCGAGCTGGTCCTCCGCGTGCTCCGGCTGGGTGCCGAAGATCTGGTTCAGCAGGATCTGGGCGAGGGTGGCGTTGCCGTTCTCGCCCGGCGGCAGGATGTCCGAGCACCGCCCCTGGCAGTAGTCGGTGACGGGGGCGGCGTGCGCCGCCATGGGCAGCGGCGCGACGAGGCTCGCACCCAGCGCGAGGACGGCCGCCGCGGCGCCCGTCCTTATTCTTGTTCTGAACCTGCCAAATTTCGATCGCATGACCACTCCTCCCGAAGCGCGGTGTGACGCAGGTTACTTCGAGATATGACCGCCGAGTAAGGTGAACATGCGTCACGTTTCAGCTACGCCATCCCGGCTGGAAGTCGCCGCCCCGGGGATGGATCCGGAACGCCGTCCGTTACGTCCATTCGAGAGCGATGCGACACCGACGACGAAGGTGGCACACCATGGCCGGATTCCGGAGCCTCGCCAGACAGGTGCGCGATCCCAGGCGCTCCCCCACCCAGCGCCGCACCTACCTGCGCAGGTGCCTCGAACGCTTCGCGCCCTACGGGCACCGCGCGACCTGGGACCACCTGTGCACCGGCGCGGGGATCGCGCCCGACGACCGCGAGCCGGACCCGGTCCGGCTCGTCACGGCCCTCGCGGAACTGGAGGAGGCGCGGGCGGTCTGGCTCACCTACGAGCGGGAGTTCGCGGCCCGCCGCAAAGAGGAGAAGTTCTACGGCATCCGGCAGCCCGGCGCCCTCGACGACTGGCACCGGCGCACCTGGGGCGGCAACGGCGTCGCCTGGTGCGAGGACCCTCGCGTCCACCCGGACGACCGGCTGGCGGACGTGCTGCGGCGCCTCATCGCGGCGATCGACGCGGGGCCCGGGGCGGGGTGCCCGGTCTGCGGCGAGGAACGTCTACGGTGGCGGAACGGGCTCAACCACTACCCCGGGGCGGGGCCCGTGTGCGGGCGGTGCGGGATCGTGGTGCCGGTGCCGGTGCTTTGCGAGTCCGCGTTGGCGGGGGCGCGGGGGGCGCTCGTCCCTTCGGGGTGAGTCCGTGGGGGGCCGCGTGGCGGGTGAACCGTTCCGGGTTCGGTAGAGATCTCAGTTGTTGGTTGTGACCTGGGTTTTCGTGGCGTTCAGGTAGTGGTTGGCTTCGTATTCGGCGGGCGGGATGTGCCCTATCTCACCGTGGAGCCGGATGTGGTTGTACCAGTCGGTCCATTCGGCGGTGGCCAATCGACCTGGGCGAGGGATCGCCAGGGCCTCTGCGGCTTGATCACCTCGGTTTTGAAGAGGCCGATCGTGGACTCCATCAGCGCATTGTCGTACGCGTCGCCGACCGATCCGATCGAGGCGGCGATGCAGGCCTTCTCCAAGTGCTCGGCCAGCGTGAAGGACGTATATTGCGAGCCCGCGTCCGAATGGTGGACCAACTCCCCAGGCAGAGGCGGATATTGCTCGCGGTCGCGTTGCCACAGTCCCATGTCCAGGGCGTCCAGGACGAGCCGGGTCTGCTTCGTGGTCGAGGCGGACCAGCCAACGATCCGGCGGGAGAAGGTGTCCACGACGAAGGCGACGTAGACGACCCCGGAGAACGTGGCCACGTGGGTGACGTCGGCGCCCCAGCACCGGTTGGGAGCCGCGGCGAGGAAGTCGCGGTCGACCAGGTCCGGTGCCCGTGGCGCGGTCGGGTCAGGGATCGTGGTGATCACCTTCTTGCCGCGGACGGCGCCGGTGATCCTCAGCTCGCGCATGAGACGTTCGACGGTGCAGCGGGCCACGTCATGGCCCTGCCGGTTCAGGTGCCGCCAGATCTTCCTCGCTCCGTAGACACGGTAGTTGGCGTCGTTTGCGTCCTGAATCAGGACCTTCAGCTCGGTGTCGCGGACGGTGCGGGCCGAGGGTGCCTGCCGGCGTTTGTGGTGGGCGTAGTAGGTGGACGGGGCGATCTTGCACGAGTGCTCGGTCAGAACACGGCAGATCGGCTCGACTCCGCCGAAGCGGTCCCGATGCTCGTCGATGAACGCTACGAGCGTGTGTGTGGCCGGTCGAGCTCGGCCGCGAAGAAACTTGCCGTGGCCTTGAGGATCTCGTTGGCCCGCTTCAGCTCGGTGTTCTCCTTCTTCAGCCGCTTCAGCTCCGCCGACTCCTCCGTAGTCGTCCCCGGCCGGGTCCCGGCGTCGATCTCGTCCTGACGGACCCACTTGCGCAGTGTCTCGGTCGTGCCAATACCGAGCTTCGCGGCGACTGCTTTCATCGCGGCCCACTCGGTGTCGTAGTCGGGCCGCACCTCGGCGACCATGCGCACCGCACGACGGCGCAGCTCAAGCGGGTACTGGGAAGGACGTGCCATGACTCGATCCTCTCAAATGATCGAGTCCCTACCTAACCCGGAACGGTTCAACTGCTCAAACTGAGCCCTACGGAGTTCGAGCACCTCGTCCGCCAGCTCTTCGAAGCGATCGGCATGGAGGCATGGAACACCCAGGCCTCGAAGGACGAGGGCGTCGATGCAGTGGCCATCAGCAAGGATCCCGTTTTCAACGGCGAGTGCATCATCCAGGCCAAGCGCTACAGCAAGATCGTTAGCGTCGAGTCCGTCCATGCGCTAGCCGGCCTCGTGGAGCACAATCACTGCGCCAAAGGCATCCTGATCACCACTTCATGGTTCGGCAGAGTGAGCCACGACTTTGCCCGTCAGCATGGTCGGCTCCAGCTGATCGAAGGCCCGGAGCTGAGGTACCTGGTCAAGGAGCATCTCGGCAAGGACGTGATCCCAGGACCGGTTCCTCCGAAGCGCCCATCGCGTTGAGTGGCGCGCGATGCGCACCTGCCGCCAGGCCTCACAGTCCCGCTACTGCAGGAGCCGCGATCAGCGCGCGCTCCGGCCAGCATCTGCAGCAACCGTCGGGGGCCAACCGCTTCTTTCCGTGGGCCACGCCTCCCACGGAGACCGGCTGAACCGTGGGTCCTGCTGCCGAGTCAGGCAACAGGACCCAAGGATTGGGAGCACCGCGGGTGGCCGCGGATCAGTGCATCGCGGTGGGGGTGCTGGCCTCGCCGACGACGTCGCCGGTGCCGGCGGCGACCGTCGTGGAGCCGGGGCGCCCGACGTTGATGAAGGTGAGGGCGATGAGCGCGGCCAGGGCCTCGATGCCGACCGCCCACCAGGTCGCACGTGCGTACCCGTGCACCAGTCCCTGCGCGTGGAGGAGCCGCTCGTTGCCCGCGCCCGCGGTGTGTCCCGCGAGGTAGGCGGTGGTCGCCGAGGCGGCGATGGTGTTCAGCAGCGCGGTGCCGATCGCGCCGCCCACCTGCTGCGAGGTGTTGACCATCGCCGAGGCGACTCCCGCGTCCTGCGCCTCGACCCCGTACGTGGCCAGCGACAGGGCGGGCATGAAGGCGGCACCCATGCCGATGCCCGCGAGCGCCAGGCCGGGTCCGGACAGGGACCAGTAGGAGGAGTCGACGTCCAGCTGCGTCAGGAGCAGCAGGCCGATGCCTGCGACGGCGAAACCGGGAGCCATGATCATGCGGGCGGGCAGCCGCGTGGCCAGTCGGGCGCCGATCTGGGTGGAGCCGACGACGAAGCCGAGGACCATGGGCAGGAAGGCGAAGCCGGTCCTGATCGCGGAGTACCCCTGCACCACCTGCAGGTAGTACGTCATGAAGAGGAACACGCCGAACATGCCGATGATCGCCAGGCCCAGCGACAGGTAGATGCCGCCGCGGGTGCGGTGGGCGATCACGCGCAGCGGCAGCAGCGGCGCCTTCACCTTGGACTCCACGACCGCGAAGGCGGCGAGCAGGACGCCGGAGGCGACGAACAGGCCGATCGTCGAGCCGTCGGACCAGCCGTCGGTCTCGGCGCGGGTGAAGCCGTACACCAGCGCGACCAGGCCCAGGGTGGAGAGCACGACACCGGGGACGTCCAGCGGCGAGCGGTTGCGTCCGCCCTGCGGCTCGCGGATCACGAAGTAGGCGCCCAGCGCCGCGATGACAGCGAAGGGGATGTTGACGAAGAACGTCCAGCGCCAGTTGAGGTACTCCGTCAGCACACCGCCGAGCAGCAGACCGACCGCCCCGCCGCCGCCGGCGATCGCGCCGTAGATGCCGAAGGCCTTCGCCCGCTCCTTGGCGTCCGTGAAGAGGACCGCGAGCAGGGACAGCGCCGCAGGCGCGAGCAGGGCGCCGAACGCGCCTTGCGCCGCGCGGGCGCCGAGCAGCAGCGCCTGGCCGGTGGCGGCACCGCCCACCGCGGACGCCAGCGCGAAGCCGGACAGGCCGAGGACGAAGGTCCGCTTGCGGCCCCACAGGTCGGCGATCCGGCCGCCGAACAGGAGCAGGCCGCCGAACGCCAGGGCGTAGGCCGTGATGACCCACTGCTTGTTGGCCTCGGAGATGTCGAGGGCGTGCTGGGCGCTCGGCAGGGCGATGTTCACGATGGTCGCGTCCAGGACCACCATCAACTGGGCGAGGGAGATGAAGACCAGGGCCTTCCAGCGCCTGGGGTCGGAGGTGACGTGATCGGCTGTATGAGGCATGGGGGGTATCCACCTAGGCGTGCGAGACGCACGGGAGAAGAGCGAGTGATCAGGGGACATGTCTGGGTGTGAGCTACGGACGCCGCGCCGCCGACCTTGGTGAGGTCGCGGTGACCGGCCGCGGGCGTCTGCTCGGTCCGGCACTGCTGCGGACTTCCGCAAACCGGGCACGGGATTGGCCCGTTCACGACCGCCCCAGGACAAGCGGAGCATCGCTCCGCCATGTGTCACACTATACGGAGCAGCGCTCCGACGGTCAAAAGACTTGCAGTACAGCGATTTCGTGGGGCTTTGCACCATCGAATCGGGGCCAAGGTGCGGGGCGCCGCGACCCAGAGAACACTCAGCCAGCAGACGGGAACAGACCATGCCCAGGGCGGTGCAGTACAGCAGGTACGGCGGGACGGAGGTCCTGCAGGTGGTGGAGGTGGGCATACCGGAGCCCGCCGAGGGAGAAGTCCTGGTCAGGGTGAAGGCGGCCGGCATCAACCCGGGTGAGGCCAAGACCCGGGCGGGAACGTTGCAGCAGCGCTCGCTCCCCTCGGGCCAGGGCATCGACCTGGCCGGCGTCGTGGTGCGCACCGGGCCAGGCGTGACAGGGCTCGCCGCCGAGGACGAGGTGATGGGCTTCACCTGGGAGCACGCCAGTCACGCCGACTACGTGGCCGTCGAGGCCGCCAACCTGATCGCCAAGCCCGCGGGGCTGTCGTGGGAGGTCGCGGGTTCGCTCTTCGTCGTCGGCACGTCGGCGTACGCGGCCGTGCGCGCGGTCGCGCCGCAGCCGGGCGAGACGGTGGTGGTCTCGGGCGCCGCGGGGGGCGTGGGCTCGCTGGCGGTCCAACTGGCCCGGCGGGCGGGGGCCGACGTGATCGGCATCGCGGGACCGGCGAACCACCGGTGGCTCTCCGAGCGCGGCGTCATACCCGTCGCCTACGGGGACGGGGTCGCGGAACGGCTGCGCCAAGCCACCGACCGCGTTGACGCGTTCATCGACACCCACGGCGACGGCTATCTCGAACTCGCGGTCGCCCTCGGTGCGGCTCCCGCCCGTATCAACACCCTCGTCGACTACTCCGGAGCCGCCCGAATCGGCGCCAAGACGGAAGCGAGCAGAGCCGCCGCTACCGGCGGCATCCTCACGGAGCTCGCTCAGATGGCCGCCTCCGGGGCACTGGACGTGCCGATCGCCGCGACCTATCCCCTGGACCAGGTCCGGGCGGCGTACGAGGAACTCGCCGGCCCCCACCCCCGGGGCAAGATCGTCCTGCTCACCTGACCAGTAGGCACAAGGCACTTCGCAGTCCCTGCCGAGGGCTTCCTGCACATGGCCGACCGGTGGAGAGTTCCGACGAACCGTGCACGCCGACTCTCGGAATCACCCGTCGTGCCGCCAGCACTGGCCCATGCCAGTGCTGGCGGTGCGGCTAGAGAGGCCGCCGAAGCACTCGAAGATCCGGTCGCCGGCAGGAAGCGCCGTCCTGGATCTGGACGGGGACCGTCTTCATCTCGGTCCCGGCAGCGTGAGTGCCGCCGCGCGGAAGCGGCTGCCAGGACCCTCGGCATCAAGGGACCTCAGCGGCCGCGTTCGGCGAGTCCGTAGGTGGCCGTGGAGAGCAGCCGGGCGGCCAGGTCGGACGCCTCCGACGCCTTCTCCGACGCCCAGGCGAGCCCCAGCGCGAGGGAGATCACGTCCCCCAGCGACACGTCCGACCGAACACTGCCGTCCTTCTGCGCCCGCTCCAGAAGCAGCCCTCCGGCAGCGCGCATCTGGGCGCAGGAGGCATGCAGGCGGGACTCGTCGTCAACCAGGGCGTCCCTGATGGACTGCGGCAGCCCCTGATACGAGGCGGCACTCTCAGCCCTCTCCCGGAGCCACGTCAGGAACGCCTCGCCTGGGTCAGCAGCGGTGAGCAGGCGCTCGGCCCGCGCCTGCAGCGCCGTGAAGCTGGATTCCAGCAGTGCCTCGAGCAGTGCCTCACGGGTGGGGAAGTGGCGGTACAGGGTGCCGATGCCCACTCCGGCGCGCCGGGCGATCTCACGCAGGGAGGTATCCGTTCCGTTCTCGGCGACGGCTTCTTTCGCGACCGCAAGGAGCAGGTCACGGTTCCGGATCGCGTCGGCGCGATGGGGCTGCGGCAAGATCAACACCTTACGGAAAGCGGAGCAGCGCTCCCCGGTTTGACTACCGGAGCAGCGCTCCGTATGTTCGGAGCCACCACATCGTACCGGAGCACTGCTCCACGGTGAACCATCCCGGAGAGAGGACAATGACCACGCAAACCGCGACCGTGCTGGTCACCGGGGCCACAGGCCGACAGGGTGGCGCCACCGCACGACACCTTCTCGCCGACGGGTGGAACGTACGAGCACTCGTCCGCGACCCCGCCACACCCGCGGCCCGGGCACTGGCCGGGCTCGGCGCCGAACTGGTCCGCGGCGACATGGACGACCTGGCGTCTGTGGAAAACGCGGCCCTGGGGGCTTACGGCGTGTACAGCGTCCAGCCCTCGTTCATCGCGCCCGACTTCGCCGAGAACGAACTGCAGCGCGGACTCAACGTCGCGGAGGCTGCCGCCTACGCCAACGTGGAACACCTCGTCTACTCGTCCGTGGCAGGTGCCGACAGCAACAGCGGTGTACCCCACTGGGAGGTCAAGTGGCGGATCGAGCAGCACATCCGCTCACTGGACATTCCCTCCACGGTGCTGCGCCCCGTCATGTTCATGGAGGTCCACGCGGACCCGCTCTACGGCCTGACCGGCGCACAGGCGGCAATCCGCAGCATCCCGGCCCACGGCACCGTGCAGCTCATCGCGGTGCAGGACATCGGCGCTTTCGGAGCACTCGCCTTCGGCTATCCCGAGCACTACGTGTGCAAGACGATCGAGATAGCCGGCGACGAGCTCACAGCGGAGGAACTTCTCACCGCAACGAGCCGCGCCATCGGCCGATCACTCCCCCCACCACACGACCCAACGCAACCGAGCGGACGATCGGACGTCGGCCAGCGGGGCTTCTTCGCCGGCTGGCAGGCGGACATCACGGCACTCCGCGAACAGCACCCCGGCCTCATGAGCTTTGACACCTGGCTGGCCAGAGAAGGTGCAGCCAGGATCGGGGCGCTCTTCGACCAGCACCAACGACATGACCTCTGAGCTCCACACCGGTTTTTTGCAAGCCAAGACTTGAAGCTTCAACTCTCTAGGGCCACGTCTCCCATAACACGGACCACAGAAGGGCAGAACCCGTGATCCCGCACCACGCCCCGCAGACGTCCAACTCGGCCCCGCAGTCCGAGCAGAGAAGTCCCGCCGATCGGGAGCACGTCGAGGCCGCCACCCCGGATTCGCCGGCGGATCGATCAGCGTGCACCGGCCACCGGAACGCGCCCGCGCAGCCACTCTGCGCGAACCCCGACTGGCCTGTCGACGGCCCGCGTTGGGTCCTGGAGGCACTGGGCGGCGTGGCCGCGTGACAGGAACACCGGCAGCCTGACACCCCTTTCCCTCCTCTCCGCTGAACCGGCACCGATGTCGTTCACGGACGCCCCCCAGAAATGAGGTACCTCATGTCCTTTTCGCCCGGCGACGCGCTGGAGCACCCGGCCTCCGACGTCCCGCACCTACGGGATCGGACAACCCCGCTGCACGCTTACGACGCCGGACTGCTCCTGCTCCGCCTGTCCCTCGGACTCATTGTGGCGAGCCACGGGTCGCAGAAGCTGTTCGGATGGTTCTCCGGCCCCGGGCTGACGGGCACGGGACAGCTCTTCACCTCCCTCGGATACCCCTCGGGCAGGACGATGGCGGTCATCGCCGGGTTGAGCGAGCTGCTCGGCGGCCTGGGCCTCGCCTCGGGGCTCCTCACCCCCCTTGCCGCCGCAGCTGTCGTGGGGATGATGGTCAACGCCATCTCCGTGAAGTGGCACGGCGGCTTCTTCATCCCGAACGGCATGGAATACGAGCTCGTACTGGCGGCAGGGGCGACGGCACTGGCCCTGACGGGGCCGGGCCGCCTCGCGGCCGACCGCCACGTACCCGGCATACGCGACCACAGGATCGGATTCGGCCTCCTTGCCGTCGCCCTCGGCGTGCTGATCGCTGTGGTCGTTCTGCTGCTCCGCAACTGACCGCGTCCGTGGGGCGCCCAGCCTCCGGACGCAAGAGCAGCCAGCTGACCAGCCCTCTCTCCAACAGTAGGAAAGACACAGATGCGCGCCCTGCTCATGACCCGCCCAGGAGAAGCAAACGGCTTCACCCTTGAGCGTCTCCGCGACCCGCGGCCCGCCCACGGCCAGATCCGCATAAAAATGGCGGGAGCGGCGGTCAACCCCGTCGACCTGCACGTCCTGGACTTCTGGGCGAGGGGGACGGCGGGAGCCGTGCCGGGGCGCCGCCCGGGTCTGGGAATGGACGTGGCCGGCGTCGTCGACATGGTGGGCCCCGACGTCCACGGCTTCCTGCCCGGCGCACCTGCCGCGGCCTTGCACTTCCCGCACGCGCCGGAGTCCGTCGCCGGTGCGGCGGCCGAGTACGTGATCGTCCCCGCCGCGCACGCCGCTCCTGTTCCCCAAGGCGTCGAACTGGTCGACGCCGCCACGATCCCGCTCAACTCCCTGACAGCCGCCCAGCTCCTGGCACCTCTCGGCCCTGCCGATGGCCGACGGCTCCTGGTCACCGGAGCAGCTGGAGGCGTGGGCGGGTACGCGGTCGCCCTGGCAGCGCATGCCGGCTGGGCCGTCACCGGTCTCGCGCGCGCATCCGACGCGGACTTCCTCGGCCGCAACGGAGCGGTGGCCGCGATCACAAGCCTGCGCGACGCGACCGGTTTTGACGTGGTCCTCGACGCCGCCCTCCTCAACGCGGCTGCTCTCCGTGCCGTCCGCGACCACGGCACCTACGTAGGGGTCTATCCCGGCGCGGAGCCTGAGACCGAACGCGGCATCACGATCGTCACGGGCATGGTCACGCCCGACGGACGACAGTTGCGCAGCCTGCTCGAGCTGACGGCTCAGGGAGTACTTGAGGCCCGCAAGGCCGGCATCGCTCCACTCCATCAGGCAGCACGCGCCTATCAGGCACTGCGTGGCGGCGGACAGCGCGGCAGATGGGTGCTCACCCCCTGAGCACTCGCACCCGCCACACGCCGACAGCGACTCCGTGGGCCCGGTGTCCGGATGACGGCAGGGCACTCGCTGGCGCGCCTGGAAACTGATCGCAATCACTACACGACCCATCTCGGCGACCGTCAATAGGAAAGGTTGGGAGTCAACCAGAATGCGAGACTGCTTGACGGGTCAATAAACTCGGTGATGGGTTGAAAAGGCGGCCACGCGGCGCCACCCACCTTTCGACGAGAAGACCGACATTCCACCCTCAGGGTCCGCCCGCTCATTTAGGAGACAATCTTGTCCATTGCACATTCGAAGCAGTACAAGAGCGGTTCAATGCACGTCCCCTCCGCCGAGGGTCAAGTCAAGTGGATGGCCGGCGACGAATACACCATCAAGGTCAGCAGCAGGCAGACCAACGGCTCACTCGGCTTCATCATCGCCACCGTCCCTCCGGGCCAGGGGCCGATCGCCCACCTCCACAAGCACAACGACGAGTCGTTCTACCTCCTCGAGGGTGAGCTGGAGTTCCTGGACGGCGAGAACACGTTCGTGGCGTCGGCGGGCGACTTCGTGTTCGTACCACGCGGCATCCGGCACCGGTTCAAGAACATCAGCGACCGCGACGTCAAGATGGCCTTCTTCTTCACTCCGGGCGGTCCGGAGAACTTCTTCCTCGACTTCGCGGACGATCCGCTTCGCGGGCATTCGCCGCGCCTGTGGACCCCGGAGGACTTCACCCCGGAAATGATCGCCGTCAACGATGCGATGGGAAACATCATCCTCCCCGAGTGACGGGACCGCCCGAAAATCGGCGAACCCGGAACACAGCAGCACAGCCACGATTGAGGAGATTCCAGAATGAAGCGTCTCATGGGACGTGCCGCCCTCGTCACGGGCTCGACCAGCGGCATCGGGCGCGCCGCGGCTCAGGCCCTGGCCGCTGAAGGCGCCACCGTAGTGATCACCGGACGCCACGCGGAGCGCGGCGCGCAGGTCGTCGATGCCATCTCCCCACAGGGCGGCCGCGCGCACTTCGTCCGCGCCGACCTGTCCGCCGGAGGACCCGAGGTCCGCCGACTCGCGCATGAGGCTTCGGCCGCTGCGGGACGTCCGATCGACATCCTGGTGAACAACGCCGCCTACCTGGTGCCGCCGCAGTCCATGCTGGAGGCGACCGAGGAGCAGATCGACGAGGCACTGGCAGGGCGCGGGGTCGGTGATCAACATGGGGTCGATCAACGGTGTCGTCGGTATGGACTTCGCGGCGCTCTACGGGGCCAGCAAGGCCGGTCTGCACTCGCTGACGAAGTCCTGGTCGGTGGAACTGGCCTCCAAGGGAGTGCGGGTCAACACCGTCGCTCCCGGCCCCACGCTCACCGAGGACAACGAGACCTACCACGCCCTCCTGGAAAAGGTCGCCGGCCAGTACCCGGCAAAGCGTCCCGGCACCGCCCAGGAGGTCGCCGCCGCAGTGGTCTTCCTCGCCAGTGAGGACGCAGCGCACATCCACGGCGCCACCCTCCCCGTCGATGGCGGAGCCCTCGCCCTCTGAGACGGATCGGTGCTCACCCTCTTGAGCCCGTATGCCCCGCACCAGCCACAACCCCACGGCCGGCGTCGCCAACCGTAAGGCGCGGAATCCGCGTCATCCTCGGCGGCCGCAGGAGAGACGAAGGAAAAAAGGCCATGACTCAGCCAGAAGGCACGGAATTGCAGCGGTTGGTGGGTCGTCGAGAACAGCTCAAGCAGACCCACGTCCGGCCCATGAAAGAACGCACCACCACCGCACGCGGCGTCCACCATGCAGCTTTCATCTGCCGCGATCTCGAGGAAACCATTCTGTTCTACACGGAGGTTCTGGGATTTCCTCTGGTGGAGCTCGTGGAGAACCCCTCCTACCCGGGTTCGTCCCACTTCTTCTTCGACCTGGGGAACAGGAACCTGCTCGGGTTCTTCGACTTCCCAGGCCATCCTCACCCGGGTTACGAGGAAGCACTCGGAGGGATCCATCACTTCGCCGTGTCGTTCACGCCCGATGAACTTTCCGCAGTCAGGCAGCGCATGGACGATCGAGGAACCGCCTACAAGGTCATGCAGTTGGGCGTGCGGCCGAGCCTCCATCTCGCCGATCCGAACGGCCTCAGGCTGGAGCTGAGCCAATCCGTCCCGGGCTTCATCGGGCGGACCGAGGTAGTGCTGGACTCGTAGTCCCTGTCAGCCCTCTGACAGCCCACCAAGAATTGAGTGGATCCTCGTCCGCCGAGGTCACCCATCACACGCGAAATCGGTAGGAACACTGTGAACGAGAATCTTGCAGGAAAGGTCGCCCTGGTGACCGGTGGGTCACGGGGGATGGGAGCCGCCATCGCCGCCAGACTGGCGGCCGACGGGGCCGATGTGGCGTTCAGTTACACGGCGGACCCCGACGAGGGCCGGAAGACCCTGGCGGCCATCGAAGCGGCCGGCCGCCGCGGCCTGGCCGTCAAGGCCGACCAGGCCGACGAGCAGCAGGTGCGGACCATGGTCCAGCGGGTCGGGGAGCACTTCGGCCGACTCGACATCGTGGTCAACAACGCCGCGGTGTACCTCCAGGGGGTCGTCGACGCAGCCGATCGCGACCAGGGGGCCTTGGACCGTCAACTGGCGATCAACCTCCAGGGAACCGTCCGTACGGTCGTCGCAGCGATGCCGTTGCTCTCGGAGGGCGGGCGCATCATCTCCATCGCCTCCACCGGTTCGACGCACACCAAGGTGCCCTTCCCGGGTATCGCCGACTACATGGCGACGAAGGCGGCGGTCGTCACCTACGCCAAGGGCTGGGCGCGGGACCTCGCTCCGCGCGGCATCACCGTCAACGTCGTCGAACCGGGCCCGATCGACACCGACATGAACCCGGCGGACTCGGAGCAGGCCTCATCCGTCCGTTCCCTGGTCCCGCTCGGTCGGTACGGTCGCCCCGAGGAGATCGCTGCAGCCGTGTCCTTCCTCGTCGGACCGGAAGCCGGATTCATCACCGGGGCCACCCTCACCGTCGACGGCGGAGTCAGCGCCTGACACCCGGCGCGGGCGATGGCGTCCCGGCGCCGCGCCCGCCGCGGTCGCCGGCCGGGATGCCGCCCCCAGAGGGGCACCCTTCCCCGGTGTGCGACCCACCCCGACCTGTACATAGGAGAACAGTTTCGTGACCACCACCTTGTTCGAGCCCTTCACCCTTCGGTCGCTGACCATTCCGAACCGGATCTGGATGGCCGCGATGTGCCAGTACAGCGCCGCGCCCGACGGCGAGCAGGCGGGCGTGCCGAACGACTGGCACTTCACGCACCTGGCGACCCGGGCCACCGGCGGCACCGGACTGATCATCACCGAGGCCACCGCGGTCAGCCCCGAGGGCCGGATCAGCCCGTACGACCTCGGCATCTGGAACGACACCCAGGTCGAGGCCTTCCGCCGGATCACCGCCTTCCTGACGTCCCAGGGCACCGTGCCCGGCATCCAGCTCGCCCACGCCGGCCGCAAGGCCTCCACCGAGCGCACCTGGGTCGGCGCCGCTCCCATCGCCCCTGGGGAGCAGCACGGCTGGACGCCCGTCGCCCCGAGTGCGGTCGCCTTCAGGGAGGCGGCGACGACACCGGAGGAACTCACCACCGAGCAGATCGCGGCGATCGTGCGGGAGTTCGCCGACGCCGCCCGTCGCGCGCTGGACGCCGGCTTCCAGGTCGCCGAGGTCCACGGGGCCCACGGCTACCTGGTCCACCAGTTCCTTTCCCCGCACACCAATCGCCGCACCGACGGCTACGGCGGGGACTTCGCCGGCCGCACCCGTTTCGCGCTGGAGGTCGTCGACGCCGTCCGCGCGGTGTGGCCCCACGACCTGCCGGTCTTCTTCCGCATCTCCGCGACCGACTGGCTGAGCGAGAACGCCGACGACGACCGGGAGGGCTGGACCGGCGACGACACCGTCCGCCTCGCCAAGGAGCTGCAGGCCCGGGGCGTGGACCTGATGGACGTCTCCACGGGCGGCATCGTGCTCGACGCCAAGATCGTCGATGCCCCCGGGTACCAGGTGCCGTTCGCCGAGCGCGTCCGCAACGAGACGGGCATGCCGGTGGCCGCAGTGGGGCTGATCACCGAGCCCGACCAGGCGCAGGCCATCGTCGGCTCCGGCAGGGCCGATGCCGTCCTCCTCGGCCGCGAGCTGCTGCGCGACCCCTACTGGGCGCGCCACGCGGCCACCGCCTCGGGCGGGAAGGTCACCACCCCGGTCCAGTACCACCGCTCCTGACAGGCTTCGCGCCGCGTCCATGTCGCCTCGGGGTGCGGCACGGACGCGGTGCGCCCAGTGGTGGACGCGGCTGGCACGGGGGCCCACGCGAGCGCATGGACGACCGACGCCTACAACCTCTGCTGGAAGCTCGCCGCCGTACTGGAAAAGCGCGCCGGGGACGCCTTGCTGGACACGTACACAGCCGAGCTCCGTCCGGTCAACCTGAACACCATCGAAACCGTGCTCAAGATGGTCGGCAACCAGGCCAACATGTCCTCGGCGCTGGGACTTTCGCCCGGCAAGTCCGCCGAGGAGAACTGGGTGGCGCTGCGCCTGTTCTGGGACGACGACGCTCCCGGCGCCGGCGAACGACGGCACGAGTTCAACGAGTGGGTCGGCGCGAACACCGTGGAGTACCACCAGCACGGGCTCGACTTCGGTTACACGTACGACTCCGCCGCGGTCGTCCCGGACGGAACTCCGGCACCGGAATCCCCCGACGAGATCCGTTTGCACGTACCGAGCACGAGGCGGGTCACCCGCTGCCGCATGCCTGGGTCGAACGATCCGGTGAGCGGCTGGCGCTCCGCTCGCTGATCCACGGCGGTCACTTCGCGCTCATCGCCAGTGAGAACGGTCAGCCTTGGATCGACGCTGCGGACAAGCTCGCACGGGCACGAGGGATCGCGCTGCGCAGCGCCCGAGTGGGTCTCGGCAAGGTCGATCTCATCGACATCCGGTCGGCCTGGCAGCGAAACCGCGCGATCTCCGCGGAGGGTGCTCTCCTGATCAGGCCCGACGGGTACGTGGCCTTCCGTTCGACTGATGCAGCCGACGACCCACTGACCGTGTTGACCGACGTCTTCAACCAACTTCTCGCCGCCAACGGGAACGGCTGACACGCGTCGACGGCGGGGCCGGTCACCGCGCGCTGAGCGGCAACGCCGGGCCTGTCAACGCCAAGAGGTGCGTGCCGATGTCGCGGGCCCCTGGCCGTCAGCGGCCGCGTTCGGCACGTCCGTAGGGGGCCGTGGAGAGCAGCCGGGCGGCCAGGTCGGACGCCTCCGACGCCTTCTCTGACGCCCAGGCGAGCCCCAGCGCGAGGTCGATCACTTCACCGAGCGACATGTCGGACCGCACGCTGCCGTCCTTCTGCGCTCGTTCCAGGAGCAGGCCTCCGGAGGCCTTCATCTCCGCGCAGGACGTGTGCAGGCGGGATTCGTCGTCGGCCAGGGCGTCCCTGATGGACTGGGGCAGCCCCTGATAGGCGGCGGCCCCCGCTGACATTTCCCGGAGCCACATCAGGAACGCCTCACCTGGGTCGGCAGAGGTGAGCAGGCGCTCGGCCCTTGCATGCAACGTGGCGAAGTTGGATTCCAGCAGGGCCTCGAGCAGCGCCTCACGGGTGGGGAAGTGGCGGTACAACGTGCCGATGCCCACTCCGGCGCGCCGGGCGATCTCACGCAGCGAGGTATCCGTTCCGTTCTCGGTGACGGCTTTCTTCGCGACCGCCAGGAGCAGGTCACGGTTACGAACCGCGTCCACGCGGTTTGCCTGCGGCATGATCAACACCTCGCCGGGGTGGAGCAGCGCTCCGCGGTTTGACTACCGGAGCGGCGCTCCGTATGTTCGGAGCCGTTGACATGGTACCGGAGCGGCGCTCCACGGCGAAGAACCCCTACAGGGGATGACCTCGCGGCCAGGTCGCGGGCCGGCCCGGAGGGCCCTTTCGGGTTAATTGCATGCACTCGACAAATATGTATACTCCAAGCATTGAAGGCGACCGGTCGCCTGGGTCCCGATCGGACCGACCAGCCGACGCAGCTCCCTCCGAGCCGGGTCGCCGTCGCGGCAGCGGCCGAGGACCACGGCTCCGCGCTCCCTCCACCACTGCCATTGCCGCCGCCCCATCCCTGAAGGTCCGCGGGCGGCTGGCCTCCCTGAAATCCAAGTCCGCGCAAAGCGGACGAACAACATCCTTCACGCAAGCCTGCCTGACATGGCAACGAGGCTTGCACCATGGAAAGGCTTCCCCTGTGGCTGAGCTGTTCTACGACGACGACGCCGACCTGTCCATCATCCAGGGCCGCAAGGTCGCGGTCATCGGCTACGGGAGCCAGGGCCACGCGCACGCGCTGTCG
>NZ_JARAVM010000043.1:0-60047 GCF_033792735.1 Streptomyces sp. PA03-3a | reverse complement strand
GTCCTCGGCCCGCCACACCGTGCCCATACCGCCACGGCCGATCCGCTCCACCAGCCGGTACCTCCCGGCCACCAGGCGTCCGAGGTCGGACATCGCGCGATTCTCCTTGGTCATCCGGTGACGGGTCCCACCGGCCGGCCGGCCTCAGGACAGGGCGACGACCCGCGCCTCGGCGGGGCCGGAGTCGAAACGCAGGACGATGTCGTAGAGGTAGGTGTCGCCGGCCTCCGGGCCCAGGTCCGTGCGGGCACCGGGGCGCAGGAGGCCGGAGACGGTCTCGTGCCGTTCGCCCGGCGCCGAGCCGCTGATGGTGACGAGCCGCAGGGGCGTAGGGCCGGTGTTCTCCAGGGTGACGGTGCGGGTCCGCGGGCACGGCTCGGCCGAGCCGCCCGCGGGGCACCGGAAGCGCACGTCCCCGAAGTCGCCCAGCCCGCAGGAGACATCGGTGGCGTAGGTGATGTCCGACGAGCAGACCGCGCCGACCCGCAGACCGGCCGCGGGGCCGGCGTCGACCGGCGTCCCGTGGGCGTCGGACCCCCGCGGCTGTGCGACGGCGAACACGCCGAGAGCGGCCGTGGCGAGTGCGGCGGCCAGGAGGGCTCTGCGCACCGGGTGCTCCAATGGGCGAGGCGCGGTAAGAACGGCCTCGCGTTCCTCCGGGAATGACACGCGAATTCCAAGGATCCACTCCGGCCCGCTATCCGCGGTCGCCTCTCCCTGCGTAAGGGCGCATGAAATGGGCTTCGGCGACGGCGAGGCGCCGCAGTTCGTCGACGGAGACACTCTCGTCCACGGCGTGGATCTGCGCCTCGGGTTCGCAGAGTCCGATCAGGAGGACCTCGGCCCGGGGGTAGAGGGCGGCGAGGGTGTTGCACAGCGGGATCCCGCCTCCGAGCCCCGCGATGTCCATGTCGCGGCCGCTGTAGGCCGTCCGCATGGCGTCGGCCATGGCCGTGTAGGCGGGGCTCGAGGTGTCGGCGAGGAACGGCCCGCCCTGGGCGGCCTGCTCCACCGACACCCGCGCGCCCGCGACCGACCTGAACGCGACGAGTTCGGCGAGTTCGCTCCGCGCCGCCGGGATCAGCGAGGCGACGGTGCCGGCGATGGCGTCGGGGGACAACGGGTGCTCCTTGGCGTACGGGGAAGATCGCGCCGATCGCCGGAGGAGAGGAAACGCCTCCCCGTCACGGGAATTCGACAGCAATCGCCTCGACCCTATTCGCGTCCCCGCGAGCCCGGATAGAAAGCCCGTGCCACTTTCCGCGCCACCGGATTCCGCCCTCGTGCGGCCGAGGTGTCCGGCCCCGCGCCCGTACGGTCCCCGACACGCGCGTGTCCCCCCGGGGCGGAGCGCCTCGGGGGGACACGCGTGGGACGGCCGGATCAGGCTCCGGCGTCAGCTGCAGCCGCTGGTGGAGCCGCAGCCCTCGCACAGGTAGCAGCTGCCCGCGCGGCGCATCTTCGTGCCGCAGGAGAAGCAGAGCGGGGCGTCGGCGTTGAGGCCGAGCTGGATCTCCAGCAGCTCCGTCGAGTTGTGGGCGGTCTTCGGCGCCGGGGTCACCGCGACGGGCTCGGCCTCGGGCGCGGCGGCGGCCGGCTTGGGCGCCTCGGTCTGGCGCGGGGCGGACTGCGCCAGACCCTCGACGTCGACCTCCTCGGCGGCGGGCTCGTAGGAACCCGTGTCGAGGTGGCGCTGGCGCTCCTCGGCGGAGTGGATGCCGAGGGCGGAGCGGGTCTCGAAGGGCAGGAAGTCCAGCGCCAGGCGGCGGAAGATGTAGTCGACGATCGACTGCGCCATCCGCACGTCCGGATCGTCCGTGAGGCCGGCCGGCTCGAAGCGCATGTTGGTGAACTTCGAGACGTAGGTCTCCAGCGGCACGCCGTACTGCAGGCCCACCGAGACGGCGATGGAGAAGGCGTCCATCATGCCCGCGAGGGTCGAGCCCTGCTTGGACATCTTCAGGAAGACCTCGCCGAGACCGTCGTCCGGGTAGGAGTTGGCGGTCATGTAGCCCTCGGCGCCGCCCACCGTGAAGGAGGTGGTGATCCCCGGACGGCCCTTGGGGAGCCGGCGGCGGACCGGGCGGTACTCGACGACCTTCTCGACCGCGGCGGGGGCGGTCGCCGGCGCCTGCTCGGCCTTCTTCTCGTCCGCCTTCTTCTTGGCGGAGAGCGGCTGGCCGACCTTGCAGTTGTCGCGGTAGATCGCGAGCGCCTTCAGGCCGAGCTTCCAGCCCTCGTAGTAGATCTCCTCGATCTCCTCGACGCTCGCCGACTCCGGCATGTTGACCGTCTTGGAGATGGCGCCGGACAGGAACGGCTGGGTCGCGGCCATCATCCGGACGTGGCCCATCGGCGCGATGGAGCGCTCGCCCATGGCGCAGTCGAAGACCTCGTAGTGCTCGGGCTTCAGGCTGGGCGCGTCGATCACGCTGCCGTGCTCGGAGATGTGGGCGACGATCGCCTCGATCTGCTCCTGCTGGTAGCCGAGGCGGTGCAGGGCCTGCGGGACCGTGTTGTTCACGATCTGCATGGAGCCGCCGCCGACCAGCTTCTTGAACTTGACCAGGGCGAGGTCGGGCTCGATGCCGGTGGTGTCGCAGTCCATCATCAGGCCGATGGTGCCGGTCGGGGCCAGCAGGGAGGCCTGCGCGTTGCGGAATCCGTTCTTCTCGCCGAGGCGCAGAACGTCCTGCCAGGCCTCGGTGGCCGCGGCCCAGACCGGGGTGTCCAGGTCGTCCATCCGCGTGGCGACGGCGTTGGCGTCGGAGTGCTGCTTCATGACGCGCTTGTGGGACGTGGCGTTGCGGGCGTAGCCGTCGTACGGGCCGACGACCGCGGCGAGCTCCGCGGAACGCTTGTAGGAGGTGCCGGTCATCAGGGAGGTGATGGCACCGGCGAGCGCGCGGCCGCCCTCGGAGTCGTAGGCGTGGCCGGTCGCCATCAGCAGCGCGCCGAGGTTGGCGTAGCCGACGCCGAGCTGGCGGAAGGCGCGGGTGGTCTCGCCGATCTTCTGGGTCGGGAAGTCCGCGAAGGAGATGGAGATGTCCATCGCGGTGATGACGAGCTCGACGACCTTGGCGAAGCGCACGGCGTCGAAGCGCTGGTTGCCCTTGCCGTCGTCGTCGAGGAACTTCATCAGGTTCAGCGAGGCGAGGTTGCAGGACGAGTTGTCCAGGTGCATGTACTCGCTGCAGGGGTTGGACGCGGTGATGCGGCCGGTCTCCGGCGTGGTGTGCCAGTGGTTGATGACGTCGTCGTACTGGATGCCGGGGTCGGCGCAGGCCCAGGCGGCCTCGGCCAGCCTGCGGAAGAGGGCCCTGGCGTCGACCTCCTCGATGACCTCGCCGGTCATCCGGGCGCGCAGCCCGAACTTGGCGCCGTTCTCGTACGCCTTCATGAACTCTTCGTTCACGCGGACGGAGTTGTTGGCGTTCTGGTACTGGACGGACGCGATGTCGTCGCCGCCCAGGTCCATGTCGAAGCCCGCGTCGCGCAGGGCGCGGATCTTCTCCTCCTCCTTCACCTTGGTCTCGATGAAGGCTTCGACGTCCGGGTGGTCGACGTCCAGGACGACCATCTTGGCCGCCCGGCGGGTGGCGCCACCGGACTTGATGGTGCCGGCGGAGGCGTCGGCGCCGCGCATGAAGGAGACGGGACCGGAGGCGTTGCCACCGGAGGAGAGCAGCTCCTTGGAGGAGCGGATGCGGGAGAGGTTCAGGCCGGCGCCGGAGCCGCCCTTGAAGATCATCCCCTCTTCCTTGTACCAGTCGAGGATGGACTCCATGGAGTCGTCGACCGAGAGGATGAAGCACGCCGAGACCTGCTGCGGCTGGGCGGTGCCGACGTTGAACCAGACCGGGGAGTTGAAGCTGAAGACCTGGTGGAGCAGGGCCCAGGTGAGCTCGTGCTCGAAGATCTCCGCGTCGGCGGGCGACGCGAAGTAGCCGTGGTCCTCGCCGGCCTTGCGGTACGTCGTGACCACGCGGTCGATCAGCTGGCGGAGGCTGCTCTCACGCTGCGGGGAACCGACGGCGCCGCGGAAGTACTTGCTGGTGACGATGTTGACCGCGTTCACCGACCAGGAGTCGGGGAACTCCACGCCGCGCTGCTCGAAGTTGATCGAGCCGTCGCGCCAGTTGGTCATGACGACGTCACGGCGTTCCCAGACCACCTCGTCGTAGGGGTGCGTCCCCGGGGTGGTGTGGATGCGCTCGATGCGCAGGCCCTTGGCGGCGGGGGCCGCCGCGGCCGCCTTGCCGGCCTTGGCTCGGGAACCCCGTGCCGGGCCGCTCGTCGTCTCTGTCATGTGCCGCCTCCCATTACAGGCATTACAGGTAAAACGCCCTGAAGCGCCGCGGTCTTCCCGCGTCTGTGTCTCTCACGGCCGGTGCACCCCCAGGTGCCCGGCAAGTCCGGTGCCGGTGCGCGCCGCTATGGCGCGGCGACGGTGGCGGTGGGGACGGCTCCGTCCCGGTCCCGCCCTCCGGTGTCGCCCGGCGGCCCCTGGTCGCGCAGCTCGGCGATCGCCGCCTCGAAGTCCTCGAGCGAGTCGAAGGCCCGGTAGACCGAGGCGAACCGCAGATAGGCGACCAGATCCAGGTCCTTCAGCGGGCCGAGTATGGCCAGTCCGACGTCGTGGGTCGACAGCTCGGCGCTGCCCGTGGCACGTACCGCCTCCTCGACGCGCTGCCCGAGCTGGGCGAGGGCGTCCTCGGTGACGGGCCGGCCCTGGCAGGCCTTGCGGACCCCGGCGATGACCTTGTTGCGGCTGAAGGGTTCGGTGACCCCGCTGCGCTTGATCACCATCAGCGAGGCCGTCTCCACGGTGGTGAAGCGGCGGCCGCAGTCGGGGCACTGCCGGCGACGGCGGATCGAGGTGCCGTCGTCGGTGGTCCGGCTGTCGACGACGCGACTGTCGGGGTGTCGGCAGAAGGGGCAGTGCATCGTTTCCCTCTCCCTCCCTCACCCACGGTGAGCGCACGACTTCTGAGCCCGAGGGGCCGGTGACGGCCCCGCGAAGCAGCCACAAGCATAGGCGATCCGGAAGGGCTTGATGACCCGGGGACCACTACTTGTGGGGGCTGCACACCATCCAACCACTAGATCTGGTGGCGTGGTGGCCACATGCGCCCATCGCACGAACCGCGTGTCGCGGCCCGCTGACGGGACGGGAGCCTACGCGACGCGGCGCTTACCGGGAGAGCCGGGGCGCGAGTGACACACTGGGTGTACGCATCGTCACGGCTCGCGCATCATGGGACTGTGCGGAAGGACGGGGGCGCCGGCGCAATACCAGCCCGGGGAAACGGCGTTCGGCTCCCGAATGCGGAGCGAATTCGAATTCACATTCGATCAATACCATCTACACCTTGATCGCGACAGCGGATCCATGCAAATTCACTCGAACGTGTGTTTGGCGCAACCTTTCGAAAGCAACTACCGTTGTCCTACTAGGGAGAACATCTCGAGAGGGGCCGCCGTGACCACCACCGCCGACAGCGCCGCATTGACCGCCCATGACCGCCCCCAGGACCGGGTACGCCCGATGGAAGCGATGAACGACGAGACGCCAAAGCCCGCGCGAGCGCTACCCGGACGACCTCCAGGAATCCGGGCGGACAGCTCCGGACTCACCGACCGCCAAAGGCGCGTCATCGAGGTGATCCGGGATTCCGTCCAGCGGCGCGGATACCCGCCGTCCATGCGCGAGATCGGCCAGGCCGTCGGGCTGTCGAGCACCTCGTCGGTCGCCCATCAGCTCATGGCCCTGGAGCGCAAGGGATTCCTCCGGCGCGACCCCCATCGCCCCCGGGCGTACGAGGTGCGCGCCTCCGACTCCACGCAGGCGCAGCCAACGGACACCGCCGGGAAGCCGTCCGCGTCGTACGTCCCGCTGGTGGGCCGGATCGCCGCCGGCGGCCCGATCCTCGCCGAGGAGTCCGTCGAGGACGTGTTCCCGCTCCCCCGCCAGCTGGTGGGCGACGGCGAGCTGTTCGTCCTGAAGGTCGTCGGCGACTCGATGATCGAGGCCGCCATCTGCGACGGCGACTGGGTGACCGTGCGCCGTCAGCCGGTCGCGGAGAACGGCGACATCGTCGCCGCGATGATCGAGGGAGAGGCCACGGTCAAGCGCTTCAAGCGCGAGGACGGGCATGTGTGGCTGATGCCCCACAACGCTGCGTACCAGCCCATTCCCGGGGACGAGGCGACCATCCTCGGCAAGGTGGTGGCGGTGCTGCGCCGGGTCTGACCCAGGACCCGCCCGTGACCGGGCCCCGGAACCTCTGCGCCGGTTCCGGGGCCCCGTTGTGTGCCGGGGGCTGCTCCCGCTGTGCCGCCGGGGTGCCCGGTCGACGAACACCAGACGATGCTTCGGGCCAGCACCGGCCTCGCGGCGGCGATCGCCGCCGCGCCGCTCCCGCAGCGCAGACTCCTGCTGCGCCTCCCATGCCGGGGCGAGCTCAGCGACGAGTTCGGCAAGATGCTGTCGGGATATGCCCGATAGGGCAGGATGAGACAAGGCCGTGCGGGCTGATGACTTCACATCCACGGGCGCCGCGCCTCGCGCCGCCTACGCCTGCCGCCGCTCCCACTGCTCCTTCGTGATCTCGTACCGCACACCCCCGTGCTCGGAACCCTCGACCGCCATCATGTCGTCCGGCGTGGGGATGCTCTCCGCGAGCGTCATCCCGAGCTTCTCCATGACGTTGCGCGAAGGGCGGTTCACGGTCATCGTCTCGGCCCAGACCATGCGGATGCCGAGCTCGGCGAACCCCTTCGCCAGTAGCGCCTGCGAGACCTCGGTGGCGTAGCCCCGGCCCCAGGCCGCCTGGCGCAGGCGGTAGCCGAGTTCGGCCTCCTCACGCGGGCCGCTGCGCAGCGGACGCAGGCAGAACCAGCCGACGAACGCGCCGCCGTCCTTCTCGTACGCCGCGAACAGGCCGAGGTCGTGACCCCAGCGCTCGTAGCCGGCGAGGATGCCGGGGATGGCGAGGTCGCGGACCTCCTCCGGCGGGGTCGGAGCGCCGCCGGTCAGGTAGCGCATCACCGCCGGGTCGCTGTCCAGCTCGATCAGCAGGTCCGCGTCGGCGGCGGCGAAGGGGCGCAGGGTCAGGCGCTCGGACTCGAGGTAGGTGGTCACGTGAGGATCATGGCCGAGACGGGTCTGACGGTCCAAGGCGTTTTCGGGCTGCGTCTGTCACCGGGGCTGGAGGAGCAGCAGCATGGCACTGCCGCCTGCACGTCAGGCCAAGGACCCGCCTCCATCGCTCCCCAAGTCGTTACTCGGCCGCCGGGGCGGCGGCGTCGATGGCCGCCAGTGAGCGGCGGACCTGGTTGCGGTCGGTCGTCTGCCAGAAGTCCGGCATCGAGGCCTTGATGAAGCTGCCGTAGCGTGCCGTGACCAGCCGGGGGTCGAGCACGGCGACGACCCCGCGGTCCCCGGAGGCGCGCACCAGCCGGCCGGCGCCCTGGGCCATCAGCAGGGCCGCGTGCGTGGCGGCGACCGCCATGAAGCCGTTGCCGCCCTTCTCCTCGACCGCCTTCTGGCGTGCGCTCATCAGCGGGTCGTCGGGGCGGGGGAACGGGATCCGGTCCATGACCACCAACTGGCAGTTCGGCCCGGGCACATCCACCCCCTGCCACAGCGAGAGGGTGCCGAACAGGCAGGTGCGGGCATCCGAGGCGAAGCGGCGGATCAGCTCGCCCAGGGTCTCCTCGCCCTGCAGCAGGATCGGGTGGTCGATACGGCCGCGCAGCGCCTCGGCGGCGGCCTGGGCCGCGCGCATGGACGAGAACAGCCCGAGTGTGCGGCCGCCCGCGGCCTCGATCAGCTCGGCGAGCTCGTCCAGCATGTCCTCGCGGCCGCTGTCCCGGCCGGGCTGGGACAGATGGCGGGCGACGTAGAGGATGCCCTGCTTGGGGTAGTCGAAGGGCGAGCCGACGTCGAGGCCCTTCCACTCCGGCGGATCCTCCTCCCCCTCGGCGGCCATGGTGCCCTCCGGGGCCAGCCCGAGCGAGGCCGCGACCCCGTTGAAGTCGGCGCCCAGCCGGAGCGTGGCGGAGGTCAGGACGACGGAGCGCTCGGTGAACAGCTTCTCCCGCAGCAGCCCGGAGACGCTGAGCGGGGCGACCCGCAGCGAGGCGCCGAAGCGGTCGTGGCGCTCGTACCAGACGACGTCGTACTCGGAGCCCTCGACGATGCGCTCGGCGACCTCGTGGACGTTCTCCGTGGCGGCGAGGGCCATCTTCCGTACCGCGTCCTCGTCCTGCACGGAGCGGTCACGGGTCTCGCCGAGCGAGGTGATGACCTGCCGGCAGGCGTCGCGCAGCGCCATCAGGGCGTAGCGGAGGTCCTCGGGCAGCTCCTCGAGACGCCCCGGGAGGGCGAGTTCCATGAGCCGCTCGAAGCCCTCCGAAGCGCTCATCAGGGCGTCGGCGGCCTTCTCGTTGACCAGCTTCGCCGCGAGCTTCACGGTCCGGTTGACCCGGCCGGGGGTGAGCTCGCCGGTGGCGACGCCGGTGACCCGGGAGACCAGTTCGTGGGCCTCGTCGACGACGAGCACCTCGTGGGAGGGCAGGACGGGCGCGCCTTCGAGGGCGTCGATGGCCAGCAGCGCGTGGTTGGTGACGACGACGTCGGCGAGCTTGGCGCGCTCGCGCGCCGCCTCCGCGAAGCACTCGGCACCGTACGCGCAGCGCGAGGCGCCCAGGCACTCACGGGAGGTCACCGAGACCTGCTGCCAGGCGCGGTCGGAGACACCGGGGGTCAGGTCGTCGCGGTCGCCGTTCTCCGTCTCGTCCGCCCAGTCGCGCAGCCGGAGCAGGTCCTGGCCGAGCTTGCTGGTCGGCGCGGCGGCCTCGAACTGGTCGAAGAGCCCGTCGCCCTCGTCCTGCGGCACGCCCTCGTGGAGCCGGTGCAGGCACAGGTAGTTGGAGCGGCCCTTGAGCATCGCGAACTGCGGTTCGCGGCGCAGCAGCGGCTGCAGCGCGTCGACGGTGCGCGGCAGGTCGCGCTCGACGAGCTGGCGCTGCAGGGCCAGGGTCGCGGTGGCGACCACCACACGCTCGCCGTGGGCCAGCGCGGGAACCAGATAACCGAGCGACTTGCCGGTGCCGGTGCCGGCCTGGACGAGCAGGTGGGAGCCGTTGTCCACGGCTTCGGCGACGGCTTCGGCCATGGCGACCTGGCCGGGCCGCTCCACCCCGCCGACCGCGGTGACGGCGGCGTGGAGGAGGTCGGTGAGGGCGGGCTTCGAGGGCTGTGTCATAGGGGGTCCAGCCTACGGGGCGGCACCGACAGCGCGGTCGCCACCACCGGCCGTCCGCCGGTCCCCCCGCGGGACCGGCGGGTCACAGGACGTGGCGCAGTACGCGGTCGCGGACCAGCAGCGCGGCCCGCTTGCCGGGCAGCTCGACCTCCGCCGAGAAGCGGAATCCGGCGGTGAGGAAGGCGGCCACGGACGGGGTGTTGCGCAGGTCCGGCTCGGCGATCACCCGGGTGCAGCGGGGGCGGCGGCGCAGGACGTGGTCGGCGACGGCCCGCAGCAGGGTGCCCCCGAGACCGCGGGCCCGGTCGGCGACGGGCCCGATGAGCAGGTGGAGCCCGGTGTCGTGGGGGCGGGCCGGGTAGTGGCGGGCCAGCGGGTCGAGGTCGGCCCGGTAGACCTCCCAGTAGCTCATGGGCACCCCGTCCAGGACCCCGACACAGGGCACGCTGCGCCCGTCGCCGTCGAGCTGGGCGCGCAGGTGCCGCTCGGCGACCTCGGGCCGGCCCGCGAGCTCCCAGAACTCCGCGACGGCCGGGTCGTTCATCCAGCGGGCGATGACGGACAGGTCGCGCTCGGGGCGTACGGGGACGAGCTGGAAGGTGCCCGCGGGGGTGCCGACCGGGCCCCAGTCGGCTACCCCGTCGAGGAGGTCGTCGAGCGGGGTCGCGGAGCCCGCGCGGTCGTCGGCGGTGACGTCCTCGTCGAAGAGGGCGCGGACCTCGGGGGGCAGTTCGAGGTCGAGGGTGTCGTCCGCGTTCTCGTCGCAGGGGTCCAGGGGGTCGGCGGTCGCCGCCGGGGAGGCGGGGGCGCGGGTGGGGTCGGCGGTCGCCACGGTGGTCGCGGCCTCCTCTCGTCAGGCGGTCAGCGGGTTGGGGACGGTGACGTAGACGGACTGGGTGTCGACGGGGCCGACCAGCTCGTCGATCCCGTGCAGCCGCGTGAGGAGATTGGCCTTGCAGCGCAGCAGGGGTTCGGCCAGCAGCCGCGCGGGCAGGCCGGAGCGGCCGGCGCGCGCGGCCTGTTCCAGGAAGCGGCGCAGGGCGGCGAGGAGCACCCGTTCGTCGGCGAGGCGCTGGGAGCCGAGGGCGCCGACGAGGCCGAGGACGTTGTTGACGCCGAGGTAGTAGGCGAAGCGCTCGTCCGCGACGGCGTCGGCGACGAAGGTGTCGCTGCTCTCGCCGGCCCCGGGCAGCAGGGCGGTGAGGCCGGCGCGCGCGGACTCGCGGAAGTAGTAGCCCTGGTTGTCGCGGTAGCGGCCGCCGGACGGCCAGCCCTCGGCGTCGAGGACGACCAGGGTGTTCTGCTGGTGGGCCTCCAGGGCGATGCCCGCCTGGCCGTCGAGCCACAGGACGGGCCGGACCACGGCGTCGAGGTAGCGCAGGAACCACTCGGTGGCGACGGCCGCCACCGGTCGTCCGGTACGGGAGGCGAGCCGGGCCAGCAGTTCGGCGAGCCGGGACCGCAGGACGCCGCCGCCGTCCGGGGCGGGGCGGGGGGCGGTGAGGCCGGCGAGGCAGCGCACCTCGTCGCGGGGGCCGAAGGGGTTGTGCCGCAGGACGACGTCGAGGCCGGGCACGGGGACGCCCGCCGCGGTGCCGACGGCCAGCCAGGCGGGGTCGCGCACGATGTCGAACCCGGGGTGTGCGGCGTGCCAGCGCGCGGCGAGGCCGGCCCGGAGCAGCCGGTGCACCTCGACGCCGCGGTGGAGCTCCTTGCGGAGGTTCTCGCGTCGGGAGTTGGTGATCCGCAGGGCCAGCGAAAGCTTGAGCATCGCGCGGGCGCCGGGCCGGTACACGGTGCGCAGCGAGGACGTGGGGTGCCAGGGGTCGCCGGCGGCGCCGAGGTCGTGGAGGAGTCCGGCCTCCAGCAGTGCCCGCACCCCGGGGCGGTGGGCGACCTCGCGGGCCTGCCAGGGGTGGAGCGGGAGCGGCACGGTGCCCGCGGGGAGCCGCCGGACGAGTTCCGGTCCGGCGAGGGCCGCCAGCAGCTGCTCGGCGGGGAGGGGGCGGCCGCGTTCGGTCCAGGCCGAGTCGGTGGCCAGGAGCGAGCGGTGCACGGACAGCCAGTGCAGGGGGAAGGCCCCGCGCAGCTCCGGGGCGTACACCGCGGCCTCGGCCTCGGTGATCCCTTCCCGGCCCTTGGGCGCGGGGTGCAGCGGGTGGCCCAGGACGAGGGCCTGCTCGGCGTCGAGGAAGGGGTCGGTGCCGTGGGGGGCGGCGGGGCGGGCGCGGCGGGCGGCGAGGAACGCGGCGGTCTGGCGTACGGAGTCGGCGACGCGCGCGACGAGGCCGGCGCCGTCCGGGCCGGTCGCGGAGGCTTCCCGGGCGAGCAGCGCGGCGAGGGTCACGGCGTCCAGCGGGGTGCCTCCGGCGGCGGGCCGCGGGGCGCCGAAGCGGTGGTGGCCGACGGCCGACCGGTGGTGGACCGGGACGAGGAGTTCGGTGCCGCTCGCGGGGAGCGGCACGCGCAGGGTGCGGCCGTCCGGCTCGGGCTGCAGCCCCGTCTCGCGGACCCAGCAGCGCAGCAGGGCCTCCGTGCCCGCGGCGTCGGCGGCGGCCCACGGATCCGTCTGCTCCAGCGGGTCGGCGCCGGGCGACGGGGCGGGCGGCGCCGGCGGCCCGGCGTGGCCCGGCAGCGCGGTGTCGCCCTGCGGTTCGGCCGCGGCGGCGCGCTGCTGGGGGACGGCCACGGTGGCTTCGTCGCCGGGACGTAGGGTCATCGCTTCGCTCCGTGAGGGGTCGGCGTCCGGTGGGATCCGCCCCGGAACGGGGCCGGTGGGCGCAAGGTCACACCCGGACCGCCGTCGCCGCGGCGAGGGCGTCGGCGAGGCGGTCGAGGACTGCTTCTGACTGTTCTTCGGTGATCGTCAGCGGCGGCAGCAGCCGGATCACGCTGGCGTCCCGGCCGCCGAGTTCGACGATGAGCCCGCGGTCGAGGGCGGCCCGGCGGACGGCCGCCGCGAGGCGCGGCGCGGTCGGGGGGACGCCCAGGGGGCCGGCGGCCGCTTCCGGGTCGACGAGTTCGACGCCGATCATGAGGCCGCGGCCGCGGACGTCGCCGACGCAGGGGTGCTCTGCGGCCAGGCCCCGCAGCCGGGCGAGCATGCGGTCCCCGAGCAGGGCGGCACGCTCGGCGAGGCCGTTGCGCCGCACATAGGCGAGGGTGGCGGTGCCCGCGGCCATGGCGAGCTGGTTGCCGCGGAAGGTGCCCGCGTGGGCGCCGGGCTGCCAGCAGTCGAGTTCCTCGCGGTAGACGATGACGGCGAGCGGGAGGCTCCCGCCGATCGCCTTGGAGAGGACCATCACGTCCGGGACGATCCCGCTGTGCTCGACGGCCCGGAAGGTCCCGGTGCGCCCTACTCCGGTCTGCACCTCGTCGGCGATGAGCGGGATGCCGCGGGCGGCGGTCGTCTCGCGCATCCGCCGCAGCCAGGTGTCGGGGGCGGGGATGACACCGCCCTCGCCCTGTACGGGTTCGAGGAGCATGCCCGCGGGGGGCTGGATGCCGCCCTTGGGGTCGTCGAGGAGGTTCTCCGTCAGCCGGGCGGAGAGCTCGGCGCCGTCGTCGCCGCCGACGCCGAACGGGCAGCGGTAGTCGTACGGGTACGGGAGCCGGGTGATCCGCGCGTCGGCGGTGCCCGCCGCGCCGCGGACTGCGGTGTCGCCCGTGGCGGCGAGGGCGGCGGCCGTCATGCCGTGGTAGCCGCCGGAGAAGGCGAGCAGTCCGCCGCGGCCGGTGGCGGTGCGGACGAGCTTGAGGGCGGCCTCGACGGCATCGGTGCCGGCCGGCCCGCAGAACTGGATGCGCCCGTGGTCGGCGAGTTGACGCGGCAGGGTCTCGAAGAGGGCGGTGGTGAAGGCGTCCTTGACGGGGGTGGCGAGGTCCAGCACGTGGAGCGGGGCGCCGGAGTCGAGGACGGCGCGGATGGCCTCCAGGACGACGGGGTGGTTGTGGCCCAGGGCGAGAGTGCCGGCGCCGGAGAGGCAGTCGAGGTAGCGGCGGCCGTCGGCGCCCTCGATGGTCATGCCGCGGGCCCGCACGGGGACGACGGGCAGCGAGCGGGCGTAGGTGCGGGCGGCGGACTCGCGCTGGGACTGGCGCCGCAGGATGCCCGCGGTGTCCTCGGACTCGCCCTCGCGCGCCGCGGGTCGGCACCTCGCGCTCGGCATGGCGGCCACGTGCTCACTCCTCGGTGTCGGCGCTTGCGTTCCCGGAGCTACCAACGAGGCACGCGCTTACCGGCAACTGCCTGGGGCCGAGATCCTGGCGAGGAACCGCCGGCGCGGCGTCAGCCGTCCTCTCGTCGAGGGCATGGTGAGGGGGTGCCCTCCAGTGGGCAGACGACGTGTTGACGATGTGTTGACAACAGGGGGGCCACAACCCATGGCACCGATAAGCCGGTTGGCCGCTGCCGCCGTCGCCGCGGCACTGCTCGCCGTGACCGCGACGGCCTGCGGCCCGTCCGACGACAACGCCGACGCCAAGCCGAGCCCGACGCCCACCGCGACGTCCGGGGACGGCGGACTCCAACTGCCGACCGCCCTCCCGAGCAGCCTCGACGACCTGGACAAGTGGGCCGACGCGCTGAAGGACGGCGGCTGGAAGAACTGGGACAAGGACAAGTGGCTGCGCGACGCGGCCGACTTCATCAACCCCGTCATCAAGGACCTCTGGGACGCCGACCGGCTCCGCAACGCCGACGGGACCCCGGACGACGAGCAACGGCCCGACCTGGGGCGGGCCGACGACGGCGCCACCGACCCGGAGCCCGCCGCGATCCGGGCGCAGCGCCTTGCGACCCCGTACCACGATGCCTCCCCGGCCACGGGCAAGCTGCTCTTCGACATGCCCGACGGCCAGGCGGTCTGCTCGGCCACGGTGGTGAGCGACCCGGCGAACCCCGGCCGCAGCAACCTGGTGTGGACGGCGGGCCACTGCGTGCACGCGGGCGCGCGGGGCGGGTGGTACCGCAACATCGTCTTCGTGCCGTCCTTCAACGACACGGGCCTGAGCGGCGCCGCGCTGCGGAGCGCCGGCAAGGAGCAGCTCGCCCCCTACGGCACATGGTGGGCGACGAAGGCGGGGACCTCCCAGCAGTGGATCGACGGGGGCGGGGAGTCCTCGCAGACCAGTTCCGCCTACCCCTACGACTTCGCGGTGCTGAAGGTGACCGATCCGGACTCGGACAAGTCGCTGGAGGAGACGGTGGGGGCCTCGGTGCCCGTCTGGTTCGACGCGCCCACCTCGGCCGCCATCGACTCCATGGACATCCGCGGCTACCCGGCGGCGGCCCCCTTCGACGGCTTCGGCTACCAGCAGTACCACTGCTCGGGCGACCCGGTCCGGCTCGCCCTGGACTCGCGGGCGCCGACGATGCACTGGCTGGGCTGCACCATGACGGCGGGCTCGTCCGGCGGCGGCTGGTTCGCCCGGAAGCCGAACGGAGAACAGGCCCTGGTCAGCAACACCTCGATCGGTCCGCAGGACGGCCCCCGCTGGCTGGCGGGACCGCGTCTGGGTTCCGAGGCCGAGGAGGTGTTCGACGCCGTCCGCGGCTGACACCGCCGCCCGGACGCCGGAAGGACCCTCCCCCAGCGCGGGGGAGGGCCCTTCCGGTGTGTACCGGGGATGCCGGACTAGCGGCGCGCGGCCAGTGCGAACGGTTCGAGGTCCGCCGCGAGCTCGTCGTGCACCCGCGCCTTGAGCAGGGTGCCCTCGCCGGTGTGCTCCTCGGAGAGCACCTCGCCGTCCGCGTGGACGCGGGCGACGAGCTCACCGCGCGTGTACGGCACCAGGGCCTCGATCTCGACGGCGGGCCGCGGCAGCTCGTCGTCGATCATGCCGAGCAGCTCCGCAATACCCCGCCCGGTGCGGGCGGAGACGGCGATGCAGTGCTTCTCCCGGCGCAGCAGGGACTGCAGCAGCACCGGGTCGGCGGCGTCCGCCTTGTTGATCACCACGATCTCCGGCACGTCGAGCGCGCCGACGTCGCGGAAGACCTCGCGCACCGCGGCGAGCTGCTCGTCCGGGTTGGGGTGCGAGCCGTCCACCACGTGAAGGATGAGGTCGGCCTCGGCGACCTCCTCCATGGTGGAGCGGAACGCCTCGACCAGGTGGTGCGGCAGGTGCCGCACAAAGCCGACGGTGTCCGCCAGCGTGTACAGCCGCCCGCTCGGGGTCTCCGCCCGGCGCACGGTCGGGTCCAGGGTGGCGAACAGCGCGTTCTCCACCAGGACGCCCGCCCCGGTGAGCCGGTTGAGGAGCGAGGACTTGCCGGCGTTGGTGTAGCCGGCGATCGCGACCGAGGGCACCTTGTGGCGCTTGCGTTCCTGGCGCTTCAGGTCGCGGCTGGTCTTCATCTCCGCGATCTCGCGGCGCATCTTGGCCATCTTCTCGCGAATGCGCCGGCGGTCGGTCTCGATCTTGGTCTCACCGGGACCACGGGTGGCCATGCCGCCGCCCGAGGAGCCGGAGCCACCGCCGCCCATCTGCCGGGAGAGCGACTGACCCCAGCCGCGCAGCCGCGGCAGCATGTACTGCATCTGCGCGAGCGAGACCTGGGCCTTGCCCTCACGGCTCTTGGCGTGCTGGGCGAAGATGTCGAGGATCAGCGCGGTGCGGTCGACGACCTTGACCTTGACGACGTCCTCGAGGTGGATGAGCTGGCCGGGGCTGAGCTCACCGTCGCACACGACGGTGTCGGCACCGCTCTCCATGACGATGTCGCGCAGCTCCTGGGCCTTGCCGGAACCGATGTAGGTCGCCGGGTCGGGCTTGTCGCGGCGCTGGATGACACCGTCCAGGACGAGGGCGCCGGCGGTCTCGGCGAGGGCGGCGAGCTCCGCGAGGGAGTTCTCGGCGTCCTGCACCGTGCCGTCCGTCCAGACCCCGACGAGCACGACCCGCTCCAGGCGGAGCTGGCGGTACTCGACCTCGGTGATGTCCTCGAGCTCGGTGGAGAGGCCGACGACCCGTCGCAGCGACGCACGGTCGGAGCGGTCGAACTGGTCGCCGTCACGCTCTCCGTCGATCTCGTGACTCCACGCGACGTCCTCTTCCATCAGGGCGTCGGCCCGAAGGCTCTCGGGGAGGCGCTGGCGGCTGCGGGCAGAAGAAGCAGAAGAAGAGGAGGAAGAGGAGGTCATTGGATCCTTTGCTCGGATGGTCGACGGGAACGCGGGGCACTCGGCCCCTCGTACGGTGACAACGTCCCGCGGGCCCGGAGGATTCCCCGGGTCCGGGCGCGCCGTCGTCGCCGTAGGTAGATGGTCGCACGGCCCTCGCCGCCGGGTCACGCGACTTTCCCGGCCTCACGCCGGTGCGCGTGGCCGTGCACCGGTTTGGCGGGCACGGAGCGTTTCCAGTCGGGGTGGCCGGGCATCGGGGGCGTGGTGGGCCCGTAGAGCCAGGCCCGCAGGAAGCCGCCCAGGTCGCGGCCGGCGACGTCGGAGGCGAGCGCGATGAAGTCGCCGGTGGAGGCGACCCCGTCGCGGTGGCGGGCCACCCAGGCCCGCTCCAGCCGCTGGAAGGCGTCGGGGCCCATCTCCTGGCGCAGGGCGTAGAGCACGAGCGCCCCGCCGAAGTAGACGTTGCCGCGGAAGATACCGAGCTTGCCGTCGCTGCCGGGCGGCTTGGGGGCGGCGGCCGGGCCGCCGTCACGGCGCAGGCGCGCGTCGGCGCCGTAGGCGGCCTTGGCGAACTGCTCCAGCGTGAGCTCTCGGTAGTGCTCGGCGGCGTAGCGCCACTGGTACCAGGTGGCGTGCCCCTCGTTGAGCCACAGGTCGGACCAGGTCGCGGGCGAGACACTGTCACCGAACCACTGGTGGGCCAGCTCGTGCACCATCACCGGCGCCGCGTCGGCCTCCCGGCTCAGCAGCACCCGCCGCTCGAAGAGCGAGAGGGTCTGGGTCTCCAGCTCGAAGCCGGTGACGGTGTCGGCGCTGAGGATGCCGTACGTCTCGAGGGGGAAGGGGCCGACCTGCTCCTCCATCCACGCGATCTGCCCTGCGGTCAACGCCAGGCGCTTCTCCAGCTTGGCCCGGTCCGGGTCGGCGGTGCCGACGACGTCCCGCAACGGCAGGCCGCCGGGGCCGGTGCGGCGCAGGACGGTGGAGCGGCCGACGGACACCTGCGCGAGCTCGGTGGCCATCACGTGGACCGTGCGGTAGTTCCAGGTCGTCACGGGGCCCTTGCGGACGGCCGTCTCGGGCAGGCCGTTGGCGACGACCGTGAGGTCGTTCGGCGCGGTGACGTGGAAGGCGAAGCGGGCCTTGTCCGAGGGGTGGTCGTTGCAGGGGAAGACGGTGTGGGCCGCGGCGGCCTGGTTGGCCATGGCCAGGCCGTCCTTGGTGCGGATCCACCCGGTGTCGCCCTTGGCCGCGGGGTCGCTGGTGTGCACGACGGTCACCCGCAGGAGGTCGCCGCGGGGGACGGGAACGGCGGGGGTGACGACCAGTTCCTCGCGCCAGGTGCGGAACGCCGCCCGGCGGCCGTTGACCTCGACGGAGCGGACGTCGCCGCGGAAGTCGAGGTGGAAACGGTCCAGGGTGTCCGTGGCGAAGGCGTCGACCCGGGTCACGGCGTCCAGCGGCCGGTCGTTGCCGTGGTAGGTGAACGAGATGTCGTAGTCGTGGACGTCGTACCCGGGGTTGCCGAGTTCGGGGTAGAGCCGGTCGCCGAGCCCCACGGGCGTCGTGTCACCGGGCAGTCCGGCCGCGGTGAGTGCGGCCACGGCCGCCGCGGTGACGCCGGCACGGCGCGCAAAGGATCCGATCATGGGATACGGCTATCAGCGCACCGTGCCCGCCGGGCGGCGGCGCGTGGGCACCCCACCCGATCGGGTACTCCTCTACGGCTGCGCGGCTGCCACGGCCTCCTGGGCGCGGTACACGTCGTACACGCCGGGCACGGCGCGCATCGCGCGCATGAGCGCGGGCAGCGCTCCCGGATCGGGCAGTTCGACGGTGTAGGTGTGGCGTACGCGGTGCTCCTGCGGGGGCTCGACGGCGGCGTAGACGATGGCCACGCCCTCGGTGGCGATCACCTCGGTGAGGTCGGCGAGCAGCCGGGGCCGGCCGAGCGCCTCGGCGTAGAGGGTGGCCCGGTGCCCGGTGACGGGGGCGTCGGAGCGCCAGTGGACGGCGACCTGGGCGCGGCCGGAGGCGGCCATGCGCGCGGCGACGGGGCACTCGCTGCGGTGCACGGCGACGGTGCCGCCGCGGATGGGGAAGCCGGTGATCCCGTCGGGCGGCACGGGGGTGCAGCAGCGGGCCATGCGCACGGCCGCGCCGGGCGGGTCGGTGTCCGCGAGCGGTTCGGCGGCCCTGCGGGCGGCCGTGGCGGCGGCGCGGACGGCGGGCGCGGCCGGCTCCTCCTCGTCGGTGGCCACCGGATGGGCCTCCAGCCAGCGGGCGATGGCGATCCGGGCGGCCGGGGTGCGGGCGTGCTCCAGCCACTCGGGCGAGGGCCCGTATCCGTCCGCGTCGCCGTCGGCGCCCTCGGTCATCAGCAGGTGGACGGTGTCGCCGTCGCGCAGGACGGTGCCCAGCGGTGCGAGCCGCCCGTTGACCCGCACCCCGACGCAGGCGTGGGCGCCCTCGCCGTGCAGCGCGTACGCGGCGTCGGTGCAGGTGGCTCCGTCGGGCAGGCCCACGGTGCCGCCGTCGGCGGAGAAGACGGTGATCTCGCGGTCCTGGGCGAGCTCATCGCGCAGGGTGCTCCAGAAGAAGTCCGGGTCGGGGGCCTCGCGCTGCCACTCCAGCAGCCGGGCGAGCCAGCCGGGGCGCGTGGGGTCGACGCGCTCGCCCTCGTCGCACTCCGCGGTCTCGGCGGTGGCGTACGGGTTGCCGAGCGCGATGACCCCGGCCTCGGCGACGTGGTGCATCTGCCGTGTGCGGATGAGGACTTCGGCGACGCGTCCCTCGCCGTCGCGGATGGCGGTGTGCAGCGACTGGTAGAGGTTGAACTTGGGCGCCGCGATGAAGTCCTTGAACTCCGCGATGACGGGGGTGAAACAGGTGTGCAGTTCGCCGAGGACCGCGTAGCAGTCGGCGTCCTCGGCGACCTGGATCAGCACCCGCCCGAAGTCGCTGCCGCCGGGCAGCGCGCCGCCGCGCTTGAGCCGGACCCGGTGCACGGAGACCACGTGCCGGGGCCGCACCTCGACCTCGGAGCTGATGCCGGCCTCGCGGAGCACCCGGCGGACGTCCTCGGCGACGGCGCCCAGCGGATCGGGCAGGGCGGCGTGCTCCAGGATCAGTTCGGTGGTGCGCAGGTAGTCCTCGGGGTGGAGGATGGCGAAGACCAGGTCCTCCAGTTCGGTCTTCAGCGCCTGGACGCCGAGGCGTTCGGCGAGCGGGATCAGCACGTCGCGGGTGACCTTGGCGATGCGGGCCTGCTTCTCGGGCCGCATGACGCCGAGGGTGCGCATGTTGTGCAGCCGGTCGGCGAGCTTGATCGACATGACGCGGACATCGTTGCCTGTGGCGACGAGCATCTTGCGGAAGGTCTCCGGCTCGGCGGCGGCGCCGTAGTCGACCTTCTCCAGTTTGGTGACGCCGTCGACGAGGAAGCGGACCTCCTCGCCGAACTCCTCCCGCACCTGATCGAGGGTCACCTCGGTGTCCTCGACGGTGTCGTGGAGCAGCGAGGCGGTCAACGTCGTCGTCTCCGCGCCGAGTTCGGCCAGCAGCAGGGTCACGGCGAGCGGGTGCGTGATGTAGGGCTCGCCGCTCTTGCGCATCTGCCCGCGGTGCGAGGACTCGGCGAGCACGTACGCCTTGCGCAGGATGGCGAGGTCCGCGCCGGGATGTCGAGTGCGGTGCACCTTGGCAATGTGCTCGATGGACTCGGGGAGCCGGCCCGCGCGGCCGCCGGGGCCCAGCAGGGCCGCACGTCCCATCCGGCGCAGGTCCGCGGCCCGGGGGATGCGCCTGCGTCCTGCGGCGCCCGGGGCGGTCTCCACTGCGTTGTCCGGTCTCATGCGGCACCTCCGGCAGCGTCACCCACCGGCGGGATGGCTTCCGTGCCGGTGCTTGATGCTACCGAGCCCATCACGTGCCGCTGCCACGCTCTCGCCCAGCGTGATCGGCATCACCCGTTCGAGCGAATACAGGGCCTTGGGAGCGGGTATCGTCAGCCGCCGTCGCCGAGCCAGGCCGGATCGATGACGCCCTCGGCGACGATGACCGCGGGGCCGGTCATCTCGACCGTCCCGTCGGGACGTTCGGTGATCACCAGGGTGCCGCCCGGCAGATCGACCCGGTACGTCTCGGGACGGCCGGTCACGGCCGGGTCGCGGCCGTCGCGCCGGGCCGCGGCGACCATGACGGCGCAGGCCCCGGTGCCGCAGGAGCGGGTCTCGCCGGAGCCGCGCTCGTGGACCCGCATGGCGACGTGGCGGTCGCCGCGGTCGACGACGAACTCCACGTTCACGCCGTCCGGGTAGGCCGCGGCGGGCGCCCACGCCGGTGCGTCCAGCAGCTTGCCTGCGTCGGCGAGGTCGTCGACGAAGGCGACGGCGTGCGGGTTGCCCATGTTCACGTTGCGGGCGGGCCAGCTGCGCTCGCCGACCGCGACCTCGACCCCGCCGGCGGGGAGCGCGGCGCGGCCCATGTCGACGGTGATGTCGCCGTCCTTGTCGATGTGCACCCGGCGCACGCCCGCGCGGGTCGCCACGGCGACGTCACCCGCACCGGTGAGTCCGGCGCGCAGGAGGTAGTGGGCGAAGACCCGTACGCCGTTGCCGCACATCTCCGCGATGCTGCCGTCGCTGTTGCGGTAGTCCATGAACCACTCGGCCTCCGCGGCCATGGCGGCGGCCTCCGGGTGCCTCGCCGACCGCACGACCCGCAGCACCCCGTCGCCGCCGATCCCGGCGCGGCGGTCGCACAGGCGCGCGACGGCCGCCGGGGTCAGCTCGAGCGCCCCGTCGGGGTCGGGGATGATCACGAAGTCGTTCTCCGTGCCGTGCCCCTTGAGGAAGGGCAGGCCCTGCGGTGCTGCGCTGGTCATGCGCCGAGTCTACGGGTCAGCGCAGACGGGCGACCCGCCAGAAGGCGAGCAGCGCCAGCACCACCGTGATCGCCGCGTACAGCGCCACGAAGCGCCAGTCCGGACGGCGGCCGGAACCGCGGGCCGGCAGCCCCGGCCAGGTGTAGCCGACCCGGCGGGCGGCCATGAGCCCCCAGCCCGCGGAGCAGCATCCCAGCAGGAGGCCGAGCATCGCGACGACGGCGCCGCCGTCACCGGCCTCGAAGGCCAGCGGGAAGGCGAACATGAGCGAGCCGAGCACGCCGAGGGCGACGATCGGGGCGATCTGCCACGCGCGCAGGCGCCGCTCGGGACGCAGCTCGCGGAAGGACTGCTCCTCCTCCGCGAGGGTCGACCCCTCCAGCGGGTCCTCCAGAGGGCCGTCCACCACGAGCCGGTCGCGCGGCTCGAGGTCCTCCCCTGAGGCGCGCTCGGTGCGATCCGGCTGGGGTCCATTGCGAGGGCCGGCTTCCATCGCCACGCGCCCTCCCAAGAAGTCCGACACCGTAGCTCCGATGCTCGATGATGGCACGGGCGAAGCGGCGTCAAGTGCCGCTGGGGCGTCCCGATGCCATCACGTGATCAGGCTGTGACCGCCCGACCGGGCGGGGCCGACGACTGCGAGCGCCTGGGTCACCAGTTCCTGTCCGCGGCCGCTGAGCCACCGGACACGGCCGTCCCGGCGGAACCACGAGTCCTGGCGGCGCGCGAAGCGCTTGGTGGCGCGCACGGTCTCGGCGCGCGCCTCCGCGTCGGTGCACTCCCCGGCCAGCGCGGCCAGCACCTGCTGGTAGCCGAGCGCCCGGGAGGCCGTGCGTCCCTCGCGCAGGCCGGCCCCCTCCAGGGCGGTCACCTCGCCGACCAGTCCGGCCTCCCACATGCGGTCGACCCGCAGCGTGATCCGTTCGTCGAGTTCCGGACGGGGGACGTCGACGCCGATCTGGACGGTGTCGTACACGGAGTCGTGACCGGGCAGGTTCGCCGTGAAGGGGCGGCCGGTGATCTCCACGACCTCCAGCGCGCGGACGATCCGCCGGCCGTTGCTGGGCAGGATCACCCGGGCCGCCTCCGGGTCCACGGCGGCCAGGCGGGCGTGCAGCGGGCCGGAGCCGAGCGTGTCGAGTTCCGCCTCCAGCCGGGCCCGCACCTGCGGGTCGGTGCCGGGGAACTCCAGGGCGTCGATGGCGGCGCGCACGTAGAGCCCCGAGCCGCCGACGAGCACGGGGGTGCGCCCGGCGGCCAGCAGACGGTCGATCTCGGCGCGGGCCAGGCGCTGGTACTCGGCGACGCTGGCGGCCAGGGTGACGTCCCATATGTCGAGCAGGTGGTGCGGCACGTCCTGCCGCTCGTCCTCGGTGAGCTTGGCGGTGCCGATGTCCATGCCGCGGTAGAGCTGCATGGAATCCGCGTTGACCACCTCTCCGCCGAGGGCCTGGGCAAGGGCGACACCGAGGTCGGACTTGCCGGCCGCGGTGGGGCCGACGACGGCGATCACGGGGGGGACGTCGTTTCTCACGTGCACAGTTTCGCAAATTCCGGCGGCGCGGTTTCACCTGCGGACGAGTAAGATCGTTACGGGAAAAGGGTCATTTCCGACAAAGGCATCCATGGGAGACGGTGACGCATGAGCCTCAAGGACACGCTGAAGGCCAAGGCCGAGCACGCCAGGGCCAGGGCCGGCGCCAAGGCCGGCGACTTCATGGACCAGCACGGCGAGGCGATCGGCTCCCGGCTGGACAAGGTCGCGCGCACGGTCGACGAGAAGACGAAGCACAAGTACAGCGGAAAGATCCACAAGGGCGTGGACAAGACGAAGGACGCCATGGAGCACCTGAAGGACGGCGGCTCCAAGGACACGCACTGAGGACGGTCCGGGCCCAGGGACCCGCCCCTGCTACGACCAGGCCGCCACGAAGTAGCCGACGCCGTACGGCGCCTGGTCGTACAGCAGGTCACCGCTGAGCCCGGCGCCGTCGGCGGCGCCGGCGAGCACCTGCCAGGGGGCGCGTCCCGCCGCTCCCAGTTCGGTCGCCAGCGGCACGTCCAGGTCGGACAGCGCCTTGGTGTCCGCGGCGCCCAGGGCGCGCGCCACGGAGGCGTCGAAGGGTTCGGCGCGCTCGTCGAGGTAGCCGGGCGCCTTGAGCGTGCGGCAGGTGCTGCCGTCGCCCATGACCAGCAACGCCACCCGGTCGGCCAGCTCCGCCAGGCCCCGCCCCAGCTCCAGCATCCGGGCCGCCGGCGCGGACACAGGCACCCCGGCGGCGTGCAGCGGCGCGGTCGAGCCGGCCCGGTTCAGCAACCAGGCCGCGAGCGTCAGCGAGGGGGCCAGGGGCTCGGGGTCGCCGCCGTCGCCGAGCCGCACCGCGAGGTTCACGCCGTAGGGGCGCAGCGAGCCCGTGCCGCCGCCCTCCCAGACGTGCGCGGAGTCCGCGGGGCCCACCACCACGAGCAGATCGGGGCGCGCGGCGGCCGGCACGGCCAGGGCGTCCGCGCAGGCGGTGCGCAGCGGGTCCAGTTCCGGCGCCGCGCCCGACGCGACGTCGGGCACGAGCAGCGGCGGACAGGGGCATACGGCGGCGGCGACCAGCATGATCGGAACCCTACCGTCCGCCGTCTCAGAAGCCCTCGGGCACGCGGTCCCAGGGCTCCGCCGTGGCGGCGACCTTCGGGTCCTTGCTGTCGTGGACCAGTTCGGCGACCGTGAAACGGCAGACGTAGGTCGTGGTCACACCCTCGTTGACCTGGACGAACCCCTCCCCCGAGCGGTAAAGCCAGCTGCGCCGCACGCTGAACGGCTTGCTCGGCCGGTAGGCCAGCGCCGTTTCCTCCAGCTTGCGCAGCGCCTCCTCGCGGGTGCCGTCGACGTGGCCGAGGAGCTCGAACTCCCACCGCCTGGCGTCGCCGCTGCCCACGGTCTCCTCGGCGAAGAGCCCCCAACGAGCCATCCCGCGTCCCCCACTTCCCCGCGTCCCCGCGGTCCCCGCGCCGTCAGTCGCAGCCGCATCCCGGTGCGGCCGCCGCCGGTGCCGGCACGGGCGCGCCGATCGTCGGCAGGCCCAGCATGACACCCGCGGGCTTGGCCGCCGCGGCCGAGGTGCGCCGCTCCCAGGCGTCGCCCGCCGCGGTGCGGCGGACGCCGAACGCCGGGTGCTCGGCGAGCAGGTGGTGCGGTGCGGCGTAGCTGATCTCCGCCATCACCACGTCGCCGGGACGGACCGGCTCGGCGGGCGGCGCGAAGTGCACCAGGCGGTTGTCGGGGGCGCGGCCGGACAGGCGCCGCGTGGCGTCGTCCTTGCGGCCCTCGCCCTCGGCCACCAGCACCTCCAGGGTGCGGCCGACCTGCTTCTTGTTCTCGTCCCAGGAGATCTCCTCCTGCAGCGCGACCAGCCGCTCGTAGCGCTCCTGGACGACCGCCTTCGGCACCTGCCCCTCCATCTCGGCGGCGGGCGTGCCCGGACGCTTGGAGTACTGGAAGGTGTAGGCCTGCGCGAAGCGCGCCTCGCGCACCACGTGCAGCGTCTGCTCGAAGTCCTCCTCGGTCTCGCCGGGGAAGCCCACGATGATGTCGGTGGAGATGGCGGCGTCCGGCATCGCGGCGCGCACCTTCTCGATGATGCCGAGGTAGCGGTCCTGCCGGTACGAGCGGCGCATCGCGCGCAGCACCGCGTCCGAACCGGACTGCAGCGGCATGTGCAGTTGGTGCATCACGTTCGGGGTCTCGGCCATGGCCGCGATCACGTCGTCGGTGAAGTCGCGGGGGTGCGGCGAGGTGAAGCGCACGCGCTCCAGGCCTTCGATCCCCCCGGTGGCGCGCAGCAGCTTGCTGAACGCCTCGCGGTCGCCGATGTCGGAGCCGTAGGCGTTGACGTTCTGGCCGAGCAGGGTGACCTCGATGACGCCCTCGGCGACGAGCGCCTCGACCTCGGCGAGGATGTCGCCGGGGCGGCGGTCCTTCTCCTTGCCGCGCAGCGCGGGGACGATGCAGAAGGTGCAGGTGTTGTTGCAGCCGACCGAGATCGACACCCAGGCCGCGTAGGCCGACTCGCGCCGGGTCGGCAGCGTGGACGGGAAGGTCTCCAGCGACTCGGCGATCTCGACCTGAGCCTCTTCGGCGATCCGGGCGCGCTCCAGCAGCACCGGGAGGCTGCCGATGTTGTGGGTGCCGAAGACGACGTCGACCCAGGGGGCCTTCTTGACGATGGTGTCCCGGTCCTTCTGCGCCAGGCAGCCGCCGACGGCGATCTGCATGCCGGGCCGGGCGGCCTTCTGCGGCGCCAGGCGGCCGAGGTTGCCGTAGAGGCGGTTGTCGGCGTTCTCCCGGACCGCGCAGGTGTTGAAGACGACAACATCTGCGGACACCGAGCCGTCCTCGTCCTTGGGCGCGCGGACGTAGCCGGCCGCCTCCAGGAGGCCTGCCAGCCGCTCGGAGTCGTGGACGTTCATCTGGCACCCGTAGGTGCGGATCTCGTAGCTCTTCACATCCTGCTCTTCACGCTGCACCCGTCCAGGGTAAGGGGCGCGTCGCGGGCCCTCGTGACCGCGCCCGCCCCTGTGCGGGCGGGCACCGGACCCCATGGGCGGCGCCGCGGCGTCAGGCGGCGGGCGGCTCGGGGAGGAGGCGGTGCTTGACCCACGGGCCGGCGGTCTGCACGGGGTGGTGGAAGCTGCCTCCGGTCACGCCCGTACCGCGCGGTACGACCGCGATCTGCCCCCGGACGGCGGGGCGCGCCCCGGGACGGTTGGCCCCCGTGGGGCGGACCTGGGCGTCCGGGAGCCGCAGGCCGCGGGACGGCGCTGGCCAGTGCGGCGCCGGGCCTGGCACTATCGCGGGGATGGAGCTCCCCCGTATCGGCAGACGCCGGGCCGTGCAGGCCGTGCTGGCGGTGGCGGCGGCGGTCGCGCTGCTGCTGTGGTGGGTGCTGCCCTCCGACGGGCCGTCGTACCCGAGGGACAGGGTCGACTTCGCCACCGGTGTGCGCAACGGCGTGTACGACACGTACGGGAAGCGGCTCCAGCCCTATCTGCACACGGACCTGCCCGGGGTGCCGGTGCGCCTGGTGCGGTCCGAGGGGTCCGTGGACAACGTCCGGCGGGTGGCGACCGGCGAGGCCGACTTCGCGATCGCCGCGGCCGACGCCGTCGCGGACTACGACGGCCCGGGCGGGGGACGGCTGCGGGCCTGCGCGCGGCTGTACGACGACTACGTGCAGCTCGTGGTGCCTGCCGACTCCCCCGTGCGGTCGGCGAAGGACCTGCGCGGGCTCCGGGTGGGTATCGGCCAGCCCGGCTCCGGGGTGAACCTGATAACGCAGCGGCTGCTGGAGGCCGCGGACCTCGGGGAGCCCGGCGACGTGCGGCGCCGGACGGTGGGCATCGACCGGGCGCCGGAGATGCTGCGCGAGGGGAAGCTCGACGCGTTCTTCTGGTCGGGCGGACTGCCGACCAGGACCATCGCGAACCTGGCGGAGACCACCGACGTGAAGCTGGTCCAGCTCGGCGACCTCGTGGCCCGGCTGCACGCCGAGAGCGAGGAGTCGGCGTACTACCGGCAGGCCGTCATGCCCGCGGACGCCTACCCGATGGTCCAGGGCGGCCGCGCGGTGCAGACCATCGCCGTGGCCAACCTCCTGATCACCACCGACCGGACGGACACCGGCCTGGTGGACCGCCTCACCCGCACCGTGATCGACAGCCGCGACCGGATCGGTCAGGAGGTGCACGCCGCCCAGCTGATGGACCTGCGGACGGCGGTCTTCACCGACCCCCTGCGGCTGCACGCGGGCGCCGAGCGCTACTACCGGTCCGTGAAGCCCTAGTCCGGCGCCACCGGCCGCCGGTACGGACCATTCCGCCCGACATGTGATCGTTCCGCGTCCCGGGGGCGATGTTCATCCCCGTCAGAGCCCCCTAACCTGTAGCGGACCACGTACCGATGGGGGCACACGCATGAGTTCTGGGGGTATGCCGCACACCCTCGTCGACGGCCGCTACGAGCTGCGCCGCCAACTGGGGCGCGGCGGTATGGGCGTGGTGTGGGAGGCGTACGACAACCGGCTCGGCCGTCAGGTCGCCGTCAAGGAACTGCTGTTCCGCGGCGCGCTGGACCCGGAGACGCAGGCCCAGTGGGTGGAGCGGGCGCGCCGGGAGGCGCAGGCCATCGCCCGGATCGGGCACGAGCACGTGGTCGCGGTGCACGACGTGATCGAGGCCGACGGCCAGGTCTGGATCGTCATGGAGCAGGTCAACCCGCACTCCCTGGCGGACCAGTTGCGCGAGCGGGGCCGGATCCCGGCGCTCCAGGCGGCGCAGATCGGCCTGGAGGTGCTGCGCGGGCTGCGCGCGGTGCACGCGGCCGGGGTGCTGCACCGGGACGTGAAGCCGCACAACATCCTGTTCCGCCGGGACGGGCGGGCGGTGCTCATGGACTTCGGGATCGCGACCTTCGAGGGCGCCGCCCAGGTGACGCGGAGCCACGAGACTGTCGGCACCCCCCAGTACCTGGCACCGGAGCTGGCCAACCGGCTGACGCCCACGCCCGCCGCCGACCTGTGGTCGCTGGGCGTCACGCTCTACGAGATGGTCGAGGGCCGGGCCCCCTTCCGCGGCCCGACGCCGTACGAGGTGCTGGAGGCCGTCCGCACGGCCGAGCCGCCGCCGACGGCGCACGCGGGGCCGCTGCGCCCGCTGATCGACGGGCTGCTGGTCAAGGAGCCCGGGGCACGGGTGTCCGCGGAGCGCGCCGAGCAACTGCTGCAGCACGTGGCGCAGGAGACCCCGCAGTTCCCGGTCGCCGTCCACCCGGACTACGACCCGGACGCCACGCGGACGGACGCGGACGCCCGGCCCGCGCCGGACACGACCGAGCCCGGCGCCGGTACGCCGCCGGTGCGCGAACCCGAAGGGCGGACGTGGCGCCGCCGCTGGTACACGCTCGTCGCGGGCGGGGTGGGTCTCGCGGTCCTGGCCACGGGCGGCTGGTTCGCCGTCGACAGGCTGCGGGACGAGGGGCCCGCGCTGTCCAGTTCACCGACGTACAAGGCGGCGCGTGAGCGCGGTTACCTCATCGTCGGCGTCAAGAAGGACCAGCCGGGCCTCAGTGAGGCGTCCAGCACCGCCGAGGGCGGGTACGAGGGCTTCGACATCGACCTCGCGCGGGCCATCGCCAGGCATCTGGGCTTCAAGAAGGTGCAGTTCACCGTCGTGGACACCCAGTCCCGCGAGTACCGTCTGAGCGCCGGGAACGTCGACTTCATAGTGGCCAGTTACTCGATCACGCCCGCCCGCAAGGAGAAGGTCGACTTCGCCGGGCCCTACTACCAGGCCGGCCAGGACTTCCTGGTGCGCACCGACGCCCCCGTCCACAGTGTGCAGGACCTGTTCGGCCGTGATGTCTGCACCGTCACAGACTCGACGCCCGCCGATCGGCTCCGCAAGGAGTACCCGCAGATAAGGACCGCGCAGCAGGCCTCGTACGGGCTCTGCGTCGGCGAACTGCTGGCGGGCAAGGTCGACGCCGTCTCGACCGACGACATCATCCTGGCGGGCTACCGGGCCCAGCACACCAAGCAACTGCGGCTGCTGGGCGCGCCCTTCGGGAACGAGGAGTACGGGGTGGGGCTGCAGCAGAACGAGCCCGCGCTGAAGCGGGCCATCTGCGACACCATAAAGGAGCAGATCACCTCGGGCGCCTGGCGCGCGTCGTACGTGAAGCACCTCAAGCCGCTGACGTCGCAGGGGCTCGCCGACCAGCGCCCGCGGCTCGACGAGATGTCCGAGTGCGGCTGAGCCCCGCGCGGCCCGGACGGCCGCGCGGGGCGGCCGTCACCGCAGGGCGAACGTGGTGACCACGGCCGCGTGATCGGAGGGCCAGGCGTTGCCCGCGACGTGCGGCTCGGGGCGGGGCTCCCCGGTGACCAGGGTCGTGGAGTCCAGCACCCGCAGGCCGGACCCGGCGTACAGGACGTAGTCGATCCGGTCCTGCGGCTCGGGCTCCGGGTTCACCGGTGACCAGGTGGTGCCGGGGTCGCGCACCGGGTCCGGGTGGGCCTCGCGGTACGAGTCGCGCAGCCCGGCGGCCTCTGCGGCGAGGGTGACGGGCCAGGGCACGGGTCCGTACCCGCCGCGCAGGGGCGCCGCCTCGGCGGTCCAGTCCAGGTGGGAGGGGACGTTGAAGTCGCCGACGAGGACGACCGGGACGGTGTCGCGGGCGGCGAGGTCGCCCGCCATGTCGTGCAGGATGTCCCGGATCTGGTCCAGGCGTCCCGAGGCGGCCTCGTGCTCGACGAGCACCTCGACCGGCTGCCGGTCGTGGAGGGCGTCGTAGGGGCCGTACGGGGTGTGGTTCAGGTGCGCGCTCCACAGCGTGACGTCGCACCCCTCGTCGAGCCGCACGGTGGCGCCGAGTCCGCCGTAGAACGGGCTCGCGGGCAGTCCGTGGCGGGAGACGATCGGGTAGCGGCTGATGACGCCGAGGTTGTCTCCCGCCTGGTGGTGCTCCCAGCCCAGGGCCTCGGCGAGTTCCTTCGCGGAGTGCGTCCGGGTCTCCTGCAGGCCCACGACGTCCACGTCGGCGTCGAGCAGCACGCGCAGCTGCTTGTCGCGGTGGTCGTCGACGCGCGTGCCGCCGAGCCACAGGTTCCAGCTCATGACGCGCAGGTGCCGCACCATCGGCTCGCCCGCGGCGACGACCGGCACGCGCACGGTGACGGTGGCGGAGCGCCCTTCGGCGTCCGTGGCGGTGACGGCCACCTCCGCGTCGCCGGGCACGTCGGGGGTCCCGGTGACGGTGCCGTCGGCCGACACCCGGGCCCAGCCGGGCCCCGCGGCCTTGGCGTACGTGACGGGGGCGCCGCGCAGCAGCCCGGCGACGGGGGCCCGCATCGGCTCGCCGACACGGGTGCGGCGGCTGGTGAAGGCGGGCACGAGGAAGGACGGCGGCTGCGCCACCAGGGCCCGCAGCAAGGAGACGTCGGCCCGTTCCAGGCTGCCGAGCACCGCGCGGCCCGCGCCGGGGGCGATCGGCGCCAGGGACGGCACGGCCAGCACCCGGCAGCCGGCGGCCTCGGCGGAGGCGACACCGGTCGGGGTGTCCTCGACGGCCACGCACGCGCCGGGGTCCACGCCGAGGGCGCGGGCGGCGGCGAGGTAGGGGTCGGGGGCGGGCTTGGTGCGGGGGGTGTCGTCGGCGGTGAGGGAGACCGCGAAGCGCTCGGGGCCGAGCACCGCCAGCACGACGTCCACGACCTCCCGGGGGGACGCCGAGACCAGGGCGATGGGGATGTCGTGCCGGGCGAGTTCGTCCAGCAGCTCCAGCGCGCCGGGGCGGGGCACCGTGCGGGCGCGGACCCGCTCGGCGAACTCCCGGTGCAGGACGGCGGCCAGTTCGTCGGCGCCGGTCGCCGTACCGGTCGTGGTCGCCAGGTGGGCGGCGGTGTGCTCGACGGCGCGGCCGAGGACCTCGGTCACGTCCGCGTCGCCGAGCACGTGCCCCAGCCCGGCGGCCACCTCGGCGACCGCCTCCCACCACAGCTCCTCGGTCTCGACGAGGGTGCCGTCCATGTCGAACAGGACAGCCTGGAGCGGGTGGTGCGGTGGGTGGGTCACGGGGCTCTCTTTCATCAGCGGTGTGGGGGGATGGGGGTGCGGTCGGGATCAGACGGCGCGCGCGGTGACCAGGACGGGCCGGTCGGGCAGGGACACGGTGACGGTCGCGCCCGGCGGGAGGGCGGCGGCCTCGGAACTGGCCAGGTCGGCCTTGACCGAGGTGCCGTCGGCCAGTCGCACGGTCACCCGGGTGACGGCGCCGAGGAAGGCGGTCGCCACGACGCGCGCGTCGCCGGTGGGGTCGGCGTCCACGCTCACCGCTTCGGGTCGGACCAGGACGTCCACCTCGGTGCCGGCGGGCACGTCGCCCTGGGCGGGCAGCCGCCGGCCGAGGACCTCGACGAGGCCGCCGTCGGTGAGCCGGCCCGGCAGGCGGCTGTTGGTGCCGACGAACTCGGCGACGAAGGCGGTGGCGGGGCGGTCGTACAGTTCGGCGGGCGCGGCGCACTGCTCCATCCGCCCGGCGTTCATGACGGCGACGCGGTCCGCCATGGACAGCGCCTCCTCCTGGTCGTGCGTCACGAACAGCGTGGTGATGCCGAGTTCGCGCTGGAGGCGGCGGATCTCCTCGCGCAGGGTGGTGCGCACCTTGGCGTCCAGCGCGCTCAGCGGCTCGTCCAGGAGCAGGACGCGCGGGCGCAGCGCCAGGGCGCGGGCGAGGGCCACGCGCTGCTGCTGGCCGCCGGAGAGCTGGTGCGGGTAGCGGTCACCGTGGTCCGGCAGACCGACGAGCTCCAGGAGCTCGGCGGCGCGGGTGCGCCGCTCGGCGGCGCCGACCTTGCGCATGCGCAGCCCGAAGGCGACGTTGTCGGCCGCGCTCAGGTGCGGGAAGAGGCTGTACGACTGGAAGACCATGCCCGCGTCGCGGCGGTGCGCGGGGATCCTGGTGACGTCCTCGCCGTCGACCAGGACCTGGCCGGAGTCGGGGTGCTCGAAGCCGGCGAGCATGCGCAGCGCGGTGGTCTTGCCGCAGCCGGACGGGCCGAGCAGCGCGACGAGTTCGCCGGGCCGGACGGTCAGGTCCAGCCCGTCGAGGGCGGTGGTGGCTCCGAAGGAGCGGCGCAGGGCCCGGAACTCGACGGTGGCGCCGCTGCTCGCGGCGGTCACGGCGTCGGCGACCGGGGCGGGGGAGGTGTCGGTCATCTGTCGGTCACTTCCGGGAGGCGGATGAGGTGGGGCGGCGTCCGCCGACGGCGGCCAGGACGAGCAGCAGCACCCAGGTGACCAGCAGGCTGAGCACCGAGACGGCCACCGACAGCTGGGCCTGCGAGCCGCTGACCGTGACGATCCACACCGCGAAGGGCTGGAAGCCCAGCAGCTGGGCGACGGTGAACTCGCCGAGCACCAGGGCGAGGGTGAGGAAGGAGGCGTTGAGCAGCGCCCCGCGCAGATTGGGCAGCACGACCCGGATCAGGGCGGCCGGCCAGTTCGCGCCGCAGGACCGGGCGGCCTCGACGAGGGTGCGGACGTCGACCGCCCGCAGTCCGGCGTCCAGGGCCCGGTAGACGAAGGGCAGCGCCATCACGACGTAGGTGAGCACCAGGACGACCGGGAAGGCCGGGTTCTGGATGGCCACGAAGGTCTGGAAGAACGGCGTGCTGGCCAGGTGCTCGGGGCCCCAGCGCAGCACGCTGCTGACCCCGGCCACCAGCGCGATCGGCGGCACCACCAGCGGCAGCGAGCAGATCACCTCCACCAGCGGGCGCAGCCGGGGCGCGGACAGCCGCAGCGCCACCATGGCGGGGACCATCAGCAGCAGGACGACGCCGATGGTGGCGGCCGCGAGTTCCAGGGAGAGCAGCAGGCTGGAGGTGAAGCCCTCCGCCTTGAGGATCTGCCCGTACGCGTCGAAGGTGACGCCCTGGCCGGGGACGTCCACGGTGAAGATCACCGAGGCGGCCAGCGGCACCAGGAAGTAGAGGCCGGCGACGACGAGGACGATGCCGCGCCAGGGCCGGATCCGTGTGTCCGTCAGTCCAGCCATCGCGCGCTCCGTCGTTGCAGGGGCAGGTAGACCGCCATGACCAGGCCGGCGACGACGATCATGTCGAGGCTCAGGGCCAGCGCCACGTTCTCCTGCCCGACCAGGACGTTGCCGGAGATGGCGTCGGCGATCTGGAGGGTGATCAGCGGAACGGAGCTGCCGACCATCGCCGCGGCGGTGGCGTAGGCGGCGAAGGCGCTGCCGAAGAGCAGGACCAGGCCGCCGAGGAGCGAGGGGGCCAGCACGGGCAGGGCGACGTGCCGCCAGTACTGGCCGTTGGTGGCGCCGTTGTTCTGCGCGGCCTCCCGCCACTGGACGCGCAGCCCCTCCAGCGCCGGGGTCACGGTGAGCACCATGAGGGGGATGAGGAAGTAGAGGTAGACGATGACCAGGCCCCAGAAGCTGTAGAGGCTCCAGCCGTGGTCGGCGAGACCCAGGTGACGGGTGAGGACGCCCGCGTTGCCCAGGGTCGCCACGAAGGCGAAGGCCAGCGGCACCCCGCCGAAGTTGGCGAGCACACCGGAGGCGGTCAGCACGGCTTCCCGCAGCGCGCGGAACCGCGAGGTCACCACGGCCTGGGCGAGCAGCAGCCCGAGCACCGCGCCGATGGCGGCGGAGAGCCCGGACAGCTTGACGCTGCCCCACAGGGCGGTCAGGTAGGCGCCCTGCAGGGAGGTGGTCAGGTTGGCCGTGGTGTACGAGGAGGCCCCGCTCGCGGGGTCCTTGACGGTGAAGGCGCCGTTGACCATGGCGACCGCGGGGGCCCCGAAGCTGATCGCCACGAAGACGAGCAGCGGGAGCACCGCGAGCCAGCCGGCCGAGCGCCGCCGCGCCGGGGCGGTGGCCCCGGCAGCGGCGGCGACGGGCGCCGCGGTGGCGGTCATCGGGTCGGTCATCCGGAGACGGCCTTGCCCCAGCCCTGGGCCAGCACTTCCTTGGCCTTGTTCTGCTGGTCGTCGGTCGGGAAGGACGGGGTGCCGGTGACCGCGGGGAGCTTGGCGGCGGCGGCCTTGTCGAGAGTGCCGGCCTTGTCCATGGCGGGCATCAGGACGGGGCGGGCGAAGCCGGCGAGCCACAGGTTCTGGCCCTCGGCGCTGTAGAGGTACTCCTGCCACAGGCGGGCGGCCGCCGGGTGCGGGGCGTCCTTGTTGATGGCCTGCGCGTAGTACTGGGCGTACTGGCCGTCGCTCGGGACGGAGACCTTCCAGTCCACGCCCTTGCTGGCGAACTCCTCGGCGTAACCGGCGTTGAGGTAGTCCCAGTCGATGCTGATCGGGGTCTCGCCCTTCTCGACCGTGGCCGGGGTGGACTCGACGGGGTTGTAGTTGCCGTTCTTCTTCAGCTTGCCGAAGAAGTCGATGCCGGGCTGGATGTCGTCGAAGGAGCCGCCGTTGGCGAGCGCCGCCGCGTAGACACCGCCGAAGGCCGAGCCGGACTTGGTCGGGTTGCCGTTCAGCGCGACCTGGCCCTTGTACTCGGGCTTGAGCAGGTCGGCGAAGGTGGTCGGGCAGTTCTTGACGCGCTTGGCGTCGCAGCCGATGGAGACGTAGCCGCCGTAGTCGTTGTACCAGCGGGCCTGGGCGTCCTTCTGGGCGGCCGGGATGTCGTCGTAGGAGGCGACCTTGTAGGGGGCGAACAGGCCCTGCTGGGCACCGCTGATCGCGAAGGAGGCGCCCAGGTCGAGGACGTCGGGGGCGCGGTCCTGGCCCTTGCGGGAGGTGACGGCGTTGATCTCGTCCTGGCTGGCGGCGTCCGGGGTCTCGTTCTGGATCTTGATGCCGTACTTCTTGGTGAAGCCGTCGATCAGCGCGCCGTAGTTGGCCCAGTCGCGGGGCAGGGCGATCGCGTTGAGCGTGCCCTCCTTCTTGGCGGCGGTGATCAGGGCGTCCATGCCGCCGAATTCCTCGGCGGAGGTCGCGGTGGCCGCGCTCTTGCCGTTCTTGCCGTCGGCGGAGGTCTGCGTGGTGGGGGCCGAACCGCAGGCGCTGAGGGCCAGCGCGGTCACGGCGAGGCCGGCGGCGAGAGCGGCCGCCTTCGGAAGGGACGCGGGCACGGATGTCTCCTGGAGGGGAAGTCGGGTCCTGAAGGGCAAAGAGGTCGGGGAGCGCTTCAACTTGTCCGAACAAGTTGGCCTTCAGTAGGCCGGGCGTCAATGGCCTTTCCGTAAACGGCGGGAAAACCTCTGCAAGCTTGGAGAGGGCAGTCGTCCCTTTTCGGCCAAGGGCCTGGTGACAGGCCCGGGAAGCCGTGAACCCCTGCGCGCGATCGACGCCAAGCTCGTCTACGCTGAGCGGTGTTGTGCGCAGACGGTGCATGAACGGAAGGGGGCGCAGTGGCGGCACGGCACGAGGAGATCGCCGAGGAGCTCCGGCGGGCCATCGACGACGAGGAGTACACGGTCGGTGCCCTGCTCCCCCCGGAGACGGAACTGGCCGCCCGGTACGGCGTCTCCCGCGGGACCGTGCGCCAGGCCGTCGCCGCGCTGACCACGGCGGGACTGATCGGCTCCCGCCAGGGCGCCCGCCGCGTCGTGCTCGCCAGCCGGCGCAGTCAGAGCTTCGCGGAACTGCGCAGCTTCGCCCAGTGGGCTCGGGCCATGGGCCGTGCCGCCTCAGGCACCGTGGTCCGCGCCGAGACCCGGCCGGCCACCGCGGAGGACGCCACGCGCCTGCACCTGCGCACGGGCACGGACGTGCTGTACGTACTGCGGGTACGCGGTCTCGACGGTGAGTGCGTCCTGGTGGAGCGCACGGTCTACGCCGACTGGATCGCCCCCGCGGTGCTGCGCATCGAGCCGGACTGCGAGTCCGTCACCCAGCGGCTGTACGACGACATGGGCCTGGTCTTCGCCTACGGGGAGCACCTGATCGACGCCGTCTCGGCCGGCACCCGGGACAGCGAACTGCTGGGCGTGCGGCGCGGCAGCCCGCTGCTGCGGGTACGCCGGGTGACCACGACGCAGAAGGGCCGCCCGGTGGAGTGGTCGGACGACCGCTACCGCTCGGACGCGGTCAACTTCAGCATCCACAACTCGATCGGTTCCAACCCGCTGGCCCGCCAGGCCGGCCCCGGGCTCAGGGAGCCGTTCGCGGCACCGTCAGGGTGACCCGCAGTCCGTGCGGCTCGTTCGGGGCGAACACGATGGAGCCGCCGCCCTGGGCCAGCAGCACCCGCGCGATGGACAGGCCCAGACCCGAGCCGTCGACGTTCTGATGGCGCGGGCTGCGCCAGAAGCGGTCACCGATGCGGGCCAGTTCGTCCCCCGTGAGCCCCGGGCCGCCGTCGGCCACGATCACGTCGACGGCTCCGGGGCCTCCCCGCGGTTCGGTGGTGACCAGTACGCGCCCGCCGCCCGGCGTGAACTTCACGGCGTTGTCGATCACGGCGTCGAGGGCGCTGGACAGCGCCACCGGATCGGCCCAGCCGGTCACCGCGGCGGCGCCGCCGTAGCCGAGTTCGACGCCGTCGCGCTCGGCGACCGGCCGCCACGCCTCGACGCGTTCCGCGGCGAGGGCGGCGATGTCGGTGAGGGCGAGGTTGGCCTCCGCGTGCTCGGCGGTGGCGAGGCCCAGCAGATCGTCCAGCACCGAGGCCAGCCGCTTGCCCTCCTCCTGCACCGAGGCGATCTCCTCGTGCCCGTCGGGCAGTTCCAGGCCCAGCAGCTCGATCCTCAGCAGCAGCGCGGACAGCGGGTTGCGCAACTGATGGGAGGCGTCGGCGACGAAGGCCCGCTGCTGGTCGAGGACCTCCTCGACGTTGTCGGCCATCTCGTTGAACGAGCGGGCCAGGCGGCGCAGTTCCGGCGGACCCCCGGAGACGGCCACGCGGGACTTCATCCGGCCGGTGGCGATGTCGTGGGTGACCCGGTCCAGCACCCGGACCGGGCGCAGCACCCAGCCGGTGAGCCGGAAGGCGGCCATGACGGCCACGATCATGGCCGCCAGTTCACCGGCCGCGAGCAGCAGCCAGCCGCGCAGGATGCGCGAGCGCATGGCACCGGTCGGCGAGTCGGTCAGCACCACCGCGACTACGTCGCCGTCCCGGACGACCGGGGAGGCGACCGGCAGGGAGCGGTGCTGCCAGGGCCAGATCTGCGTGGGGTCGTGGCTGCGCCGCCCGGCGAGGGCCTCGCTGTACGCGGTGAAGGCCTCGCCGCCGGTGGGCAGCGTCCAGCCGGCCGGGGCCGAGGCGATCGGCTTGCCGTCGCGGTCGAAGACGCCGGCCCTGATGCCGTAGACCTCCTGGTACTGCAGCAGCTCCGTCCGCAGCGTGCTCTCCCGTTCGCCCCCGCCGTCGGTGCTGACGTACTGCGCGAGCGCGGCGAAGCGCGCGGTGTCGTCGATGCGGTCCACGACGACCCGCTGCTGCTGGGTGGCGGCCAGGCTGGCGGCGAGCGGGAAGCCGAGCGCCAGCAGCACACCGGCCATCAGCACGATGAGCAGCGGCAGCAGCCGGGCATGCACGGAAGAACGGCCCCCTAGCCGGAGGGCACGACGAGGCGGTAGCCGACCCCGCGCACGGTCTCGATCAGGGAGGGCAGGCGCAGCTTGGAGCGCAGGGACGCCACATGCACCTCGAGGGTGCGCCCGGTCCCCTCCCAACTCGTCCGCCACACCTCGCTGATGATCTGCTCACGACGGAAGACCACCCCGGGCCGCTGCGCCAGCATCGCGAGCAGGTCGAACTCCTTGCGGGTCAGCGCGACCGGCTCGTCGCCGACGGTGACCTTGCGGGTGGCCAGCTCCACCCGGACCGGGCCGAGCCCGATGACGTCCGGGGCCGGCGCACCCTCCGCCTCGGGCCCCGTCGACGTCTCCTGCGCCTTGCGGCGGCAGACGGCGTGGATGCGGGCGAGCAACTCACCGGTGTCGTACGGCTTCACCACGTAGTCGTCGGCGCCGAGGTTGAGTCCGTGGATGCGCGACCGCACGTCGGCGCGGGCGGTCACCATGATCACGGGAATGGCGGTACGCAGCCGGATGCGGCTGCACACCTCGAAGCCGTCCTGGTCGGGCAGGCCGAGGTCGAGCAGGACCACGTCGAAACCGGGACCGTGGTCGGGCAGCAGCGCGTGCAGTGCCTCCTCGCCGCTGCGGGCATGGGTGACCTGCAGTCCGTGCTTGGCCAGCACGGCCGCCAGCGCGGCGGCGACCCGGTGGTCGTCCTCCACGAGCAGCAGTCTCATCCGTTCACCTCCCGCGGCCCGGTCCTTCACGCCCCCGCAATCATGCTCTACCACCGAATACACGCCGATCGGCCACGTGCGCGTCAAGCGCAGCCCGGTCCTGCGTGGCGACTGTTACGGAGCCGGTACGCTGCACAACCGGCCGGGCTCACCCACAGTGCCGGATTTGTGCCAGCCAGTGACCGGATCGTAATGCTCAAGTTCCCCTCAGATGTGCTGACTCCGTTCGCCGGGCGTCAATAGGGTGATCGCCGAGGTCTGGTCAACCGACGAGGATGGAGCACACGCCGATGACCGAAGTCCCGGTGCCCGAGGACGCCGTTCCGGCGGCCGACGACCTGGTCGTACTGAAGGACGTGAACAAGCACTTCGGCGCTCTGCACGTGCTCCAGGACATCAACCTCAGCATCGGCCGCGGCGAGGTCGTGGTCGTCATCGGCCCCTCGGGGTCGGGCAAGTCGACCCTGTGCCGGGCCGTCAACCGCCTGGAGACGATCGACTCGGGTCTGATCACGATCGACGGGAAGCCGCTGCCCCAGGAGGGCAAGGAGCTGGCCCGGCTGCGCGCCGACGTCGGCATGGTCTTCCAGTCCTTCAACCTCTTCGCGCACAAGACGGTTTTGGAGAACGTCACGCTCGGCCAGGTCAAGGTGCGCAAGGCCGGCAAGAAGGCCGCCGAGGACCGCGCCCGCACCCTGCTGGACCGGGTGGGCGTGGGCAGCCAGGCGGACAAGTACCCGGCACAGCTCTCCGGAGGCCAGCAGCAGCGCGTGGCGATCGCCCGGGCGCTGGCGATGGAACCGAAGGTCATGCTCTTCGACGAGCCGACCTCGGCGCTCGACCCGGAAATGATCAACGAGGTGCTGGAGGTCATGCAGCAGCTCGCACGCGACGGGATGACGATGGTTGTCGTCACCCATGAGATGGGCTTCGCCCGGTCCGCCGCGAACCGCGTCGTCTTCATGGCGGACGGGCGGATCGTCGAGCAGGCGACGCCCGACCAGTTCTTCAGCAATCCCCGGAGCGACCGGGCCAAGGACTTCCTTTCGAAGATCCTTCACCACTGAGAGCGACACCGACGGTTCGCCGACCTAAGGATGATCACGATGAGCTTCCGTACCACTGCCGCCGCCGCTCTGGCCGTCCTGGCGCTGACCGCCACCGCCACCGCGTGCGGCAAGGAGGGTTCGCCCTCCTCCTCCGGCACCCCTGACAAGAGCGGTTCCAGCAGCGCTGCCGCCGCCGAGCTGCCCACCTACACCGTCAAGACCGGCGTGGACCTGGCCGGCTCCAAGACCTGGGACCGCATCAAGAAGAACGGCAAGCTCGTCGTCGGCGTCAAGGCCGACCAGCCGAACCTGGGCTACCAGGACCCGGGCAGCAAGAAGTACTCCGGCTTCGACATCGAGATCGCCAAGATGATCGCCGCCGACCTCGGCTTCGACGAGAGCAAGATCGAGTTCAAGACGATCCAGTCGGCCAACCGCGAGACCGCCCTCTCCGGCGGCCAGGTCGACTACTACGTCGGCACCTACACCATCAACGACGAGCGCAAGAAGTCCGTCTCCTTCGCCGGCCCGTACTTCGTCGCGGGCCAGGACCTCCTGGTCAAGAAGGGCAGCGGTATCAAGAGCACGGACGACCTCAAGGGCAAGAAGGTCTGCTCGGCGACCGGCTCCACCTCCATCCAGCGCATCAAGGACGGCGGCTACGGCGCCGAGCCGGTCGAGTACGACTCGTACTCGCTCTGCGTGCAGAACCTCGCCTCCGGCCAGGTGGACGCGGTGACCACGGACGACGCCATCCTCAAGGGCTACGCCGCCCAGGACCCGGCCAACCTCGAGGTCGTCGGCAAGCCGTTCTCCGAGGAGCCCTACGGCGTGGGCCTGCTCAAGGACGACAAGGTCCTGCAGGAGGCGCTCACCGCCGCCCTGAAGAACCACGAGGACAACGGCGACTGGAAGAAGGCGTACGACGCCACGCTCGGCAAGTCCGGCGTGAGCGCCGAGATCCCTCAGCTGGAGTCCTGAAACGGCCGGGACCCGGCCTGAGCCGGGTCCCGTCCCCCTTCCCCGGCACAGCCCGAGCCTGATGCGCCGGCGGCCAGGAGCGGCCGTCGGCGCACCCCCTTCGGAGAATCGATGAACGTACTGCTGGACAACTTCGCGCTCTTCCGCGAGGGGTTCCTCGGCACGGTCGAGCTGACCGCGCTGAGCGGGGCGATCGCCCTGGTGCTCGGGGTGATCATGGCCGCGTTCCGGGTGTCCCCGGTGCCGCCCCTGCGCGCCTTCGGCACAGTCTGGGTGACGCTGCTGCGCAACACCCCGCTGACCCTGCTCTTCTTCATCGCGGCGCTGGTGCTGCCCCGGCTGGGGCTGAACACCTGGAGCTTCTTCCGGCTCGCCGTGCTCGCGCTGAGCTGCTACACCTCGGCCTTCATCTGCGAGGCCGTGCGCTCGGGCATCAACACCGTCCCGCTCGGGCAGGCCGAGGCCGCCCGCAGCCTCGGGATGACCTTCACCCAGACCCTGCGGCTGATCATCCTGCCGCTGGCCACCCGGACCGTGCTGCCTCCCATCGGCAGCCTGCTGATCGCGCTCGCCAAGAACTCCGCGATCGCCGGTGGCTTCAGCGTCTTCGAGCTGTTCAGCGTGCAGAAGACGCTCGGCGAGGAGGGCTACAACATCTTCGCGATCTTCATCTGGGTGGCCGTCGCCTACCTGATCATCACCCTCTTCATCAGCGCGGTCTTCCGACTGCTCGAGAACCGGCTGGCGGTGGCCCGATGAGCGCGAACGTCCTCTTCGACGCGCCCGGCCCCCGGGCCAGGGTCCGCAACCGGGTCGTCGGCGCGCTCGCCGCCCTCGCGATCCTGGCGCTGCTCTGGTTCGTCTACCGGCGGCTCGACAGCTCCGGGCAGTTCGCCTCGTACCTCTGGGAGCCCTTCCAGTACACCGACATCCAGCAGCGCCTCGTCGACGGTCTGGTCTCCACGCTGAAGGCCTTCGCGCTCGCCGCGGTCTTCTCGCTGGTGCTGGGGGCGGCACTGGCGGCGGGCCGGCTGTCGGACCACGCCCCGGTGCGGTGGGTGGCGACCGTCGTCGTGGAGTTCTTCCGCGCGATGCCGCTGCTGATCATGATCTTCGCGCTGTACGTGGGCGTCTTCACCGCAGCCCCGCTGTGGGCACTGGTGATCGGCCTGACCCTGTACAACGGCTCGGTGCAGGCCGAGATCTTCCGGGCCGGCATCAATGCCGTGCCGAAGGGCCAGCGCGAGGCCGCGTACGCGGTCGGCCTGCGCAAGACGCAGGTCATGGTCTTCGTACTGATCCCGCAGGCGACCCGGGCCATGCTGCCGTCGATCATCAGCCAGCTGGTGGTCACCCTGAAGGACACCTCGCTCGGCTACATCATCACGTACGAGGAGCTGCTCTACACGGGCAACCTCATCGCCAAGAACAGCGCGGGCTTCCCCTTCATCCCGATGATCATCATCGTGGCGCCGATCTACATCCTGATGTGCCTGGCGCTCAGCGCGCTGGCCAACTGGATCGAGCGGCGCGGCCGCCGCAGCCGCAAGGGCGCGCCGCCCAAGGCCGGCGACATCAAGGCGGTGGAGGCCGCGGCGGAGTGACGGTGCGCCAGGCGTACCACCGCGCGGCAGGTGTGGTCACTTGACGCACGCACGCGCAGTAGGTTGCATACGCAATGTGACTGCACAACTTCCCGGGACCCTGCCGTGGACCCGGTGATCATCGCGGGGGCGGGTCCGGTCGGGCTCGCCCTCGCGCTCTGCCTGGCCCGGCACGACGTGCCGAGCATCGTCCTCGACGAGCACGACCACCCGCCCGCACTCTCCCCGGAGCGCACGGCCGTACTGAGCCCGGAGACCGCCGGGCTGCTGGTCCGGCTCGGCCACCGCCGGCTGTACGAGTCCGGCGCGACCTGGGACGCGTGGCGGACGCTGCGCCGCCGGCAGGAGACCGTCCGGGTGGAGTTCGGCGACCCAGCCTCCGGTGGGCAGGGCCCCTCCCCCCTGCACATCGGGCAGGAGCGCCTGGAGCGCGGGCTGCGCGGGGCGCTCGCCGAACAGGCACTGGCGCGGATCGTGCCGGGCGCCCGCATCGAAGCGGTCGAGCAGGACGAGCGCGGTGTCAGCGTCCGCACCAAGGGCGCCAACGCCACCTGGTGGCGCGGCAGTTACCTGATCGGCTGCGACGGCCCGCGCTCCACCGTGCGCAAGCTGCTGGGCGTGCGGTTCCCCGGCCGTACGGCCGTCGACCGGCACGCCGTGGCCGCCCTGCGGGTCGCGCTGCCCGACGAGGGCGTGGCGCTGCTGCACCGCGAGCCGCCGGGGCCGGGCGCGGGACCCGAGGTGACGGCCCGTCCGCTGCCGGACGGGGTGTGGCGGCTGGACTGGCTGCTGCCGGCCCGCGGAGAACCGCTCACCTCCGACGAGCTCGTCTCGCGCGTCCGCGGCACCCTGACGGCCTGGTGCGGAAGCGTTCCTCCGTACGAGCTGCTGGGCTCCGCCGAGTACCCGGTGCACCAGCGCCTGGCCCGGCGCTGGCGCGCCGGACGCGTCTTCCTGGCCGGCGACGCGGCGCACCTCATGGGCGCGCTGGGCGCGCAGGGCCTGGAGGAGGGCCTGCGCGACGCCGACAACCTCGCCTGGAAGCTCTCCCTGGCCTGGCACCACGGGGCGTCGGACACCCTGCTCGACAGCTACCAGGCCGAACGGCGCGGCGCGGTGGGCGCCCGGCTGCGGGCCACCGACCAGGTCCTGCCGCTGCTGCGGACGAGCGGTGTCTGGCACACGGTGCGGCGCTCCGTGCTGTCCGGCTCCGCCCGGCGGTACGCCGAGCTGCTCACCGACGGCCACCTCGGCCGGGGCGCGCTCGGCGCCCCGCCGGTCTACGCCCGCTCACCGCTCGCGCTGCCCGCCCCCCGCGGAGCGGGCGCCGCCGCCTCGGCCTCCTCGGCGGCCGCGGCCGCGCCGTCGCCACTGCTGGGGTCCTGCGCCACTCCCCCGGGCGGCGCGGTCGTCGACGTCCCGGTCACGGCGCTCGACGGCTCCCGTGCACACCTGTACGAGCGGCTCGGGCGTGACCTGCTGGTCGTCCTGGTCGCGCCGGGCACCGGGGTGTGGGAGAGCCGGCACTGGCTCACCGCGGGCCTGATGCCCCGGCTGGCCAAGGCGGTGGCGGCCCTGCCCACCCGGGCGGAACTGCTCGTCACCGAGGCCTATCCGGGGTCGACGGCGCACAGCGTGCTGCTGATCCGCCCGGACGGCCATCTGGTGACCGTGATGACCGGCTGCCGCCCGACCGAGCTGTACGCCTACGCCGACCTCGCCCGCGGCGGCCCCCCGAGCGCCGTCCAGGACCGCGTCCCCCACTGACGGGCCCCGGCCCCGGCCCTGGCCCGGGCGCGGGCGCGGGCCGGCCGGGGTCCGGGTCGCGGGCCGGTCCGTTCAGCGGGCGAACTCCGTGGCCCGGGACTCCCTGACGACAGTGACGCGGATCTGGCCGGGGTAGGTGAGTTCCTCCTCGACCTGCTTGGCCACGTCGCGGGCGATGACCTGCGCCTGGATGTCGTCCACGTCCTCCGGGCGCACCATGACCCGGATCTCGCGTCCGGCCTGCATGGCGAAGACCTTGGAGACGCCCGTGTGGGCGGCGGCGATCTGCTCCAGCCGCTTGAGCCGGCGGACGTAGCTCTCCAGGGACTCGCGCCGGGCGCCGGGACGCCCGCCGGAGATGCCGTCGGCGGCCTGGGTGAGGACCGCCTCGACGGTGCGGGGGGCGACCTCGTTGTGGTGGGCCTCGATGGAGTGGACGACGTCCTCGGACTCGCCGTGCCGTCGCGCCAGGTCCGCGCCGATGAGGGCGTGGCTGCCCTCGACCTCGTGGGTGAGGGCCTTGCCGATGTCGTGCAGCAGGGTGCCGCGCTTCGCCACGGCCGGGTCGACGCCGAGCTCGGCGGCCATCATGCCCGCGATGTGCGAGGACTCCAGGAGATGGCCGAGCACGTTCTGGCCGTAGGAGGTGCGGTAGCGCAACCGCCCCAGCAGCGTGACCAGTTCGGGGTGCATGTCGGTGATGCCGATCTCGGTGAGCGCGTCCTCTCCGTGGCGCACGCACAGTTGCTCGACCTCGGCCTGCTTGCGCTCGTAGACCTCCTCGATGCGGTGCGGGTGGATACGGCCGTCGGTGACGAGTGCATCCAGGGCGAGCCGGGCGACCTCGCGCCGCACCGGGTCGAAGCAGGAGAGCAGCACCGCCTCGGGCGTGTCGTCGATGATGAGGTTGACTCCGGTGACGGCCTCGAAGGCACGGATGTTGCGGCCCTCACGGCCGATGATCCGGCCCTTCATCTCGTCGCCGGGCAGTTGCAGCACCGACACCACGGACTCGGCCGTCTGCTCGGTGGCCACCCGCTGGATGGCCCCGGCGACGATCCGCCGGGCGCGTTCCTCGCCGCGGTCGCGGGCGGCCCGCTCGATGTCGCGGGCGATCACCGCCGCCTCGCGCTTGGCCTGCTGCTCCGCGGAGCGCACGAGGTCGGCACGGGCCTCGGCGGCGGTGTAGGCGGCGACGCGCTCGAGGACCTCGCGCCGCTCCTCCTCCAGCCGGTTGAGCTCGGCGCGGCGGCGCTCCAGCTCCTCGCGTTCCTCCGCCAGTTCGCGGCGACGCCGGTGGAGTTGCTCCGACTCGGCGTCGATACGGGCCTCCCGGTCGGCGAGCCGCTGCTCACGCCGCTCCAAGTCGGCCCGGATCTCGCGGACTTCCTCCTTGGCGGTGGCCCGGATCTCCCGGGCCTCACGCTCGGCCGCAGCCCTGAGCTGTTCGCGTTCCGCGCGAAGCCGTCGGAGCAGCACGCCCGCGGTGACGGCGACGACCACGGTGACGGCCACGGCCGCGACCGTGAAAACGGATTCGGTCCCCAGCGCGATGCCCATGGCACCAACTCCCGTATCTCTGAGGACGCGATCCCTCACCCGTTGTGAGGCTAAGTCGACTCAGAGGCACGGTCAAGGAACCTCAGCGAAGGTTCAGTCGGGCAGGTAGTACTCCAGCGACTCCGGGTCCTCACCCTCCTCCTCCAGGGCGCGGCGGACCACCCTCAGGGCGAGCCCTTCCGCGTACCCCTTGCGGGCGAGCATCCCGGCGAGCCGGCGGATCCGCTTCTCCTTCTCGAGACCGCGGGTGGCCCTGAGCTTGCGATCGACGAGGGCGCGGGCCGTCTCCTCCTCCTGCTCCGCGTCGAGCTGCCCCACGGCGTGGCCGATCGCCTCGGCGTCCACCCCCCGGGTGCGCAGTTCCTGCGCGAGGGCACGCCGGGCAAGGCCCCGGCCGCGGTGCCGGGACTCGACCCAGGCGTGGGCGAACGCCTGGTCGTCGATGAGCCCGACGTCCTCGAACCGCTCCAGCACCTGCTCCGCCGCCTCCTCCGGGATGTCCCGGCGGCGCATGGCGTCGGCAAGCTGCTTTCGGGTGCGGGGGGTCCCGGTGAGCAGGCGCAGACAGAGTGCCCGCGCCTGCTCCACTGGGTCCAGTGGGCGCTCCTGCTCCGCACTGTCCCCCTCCTGCCCGAAGGCGGGCAAGGAGGGGGAGGAGGAGTCACCACGATCCTTGCGCCGGGATACCACCGTCAGGCCTTGGCGGCCGCGGCCTTGGTCGCCTTGACGGCCTTGGGCGCCGGGACGGTCGCGGCGTCGGCCTTGGCCGGGTCGGCCGCTGCAGCGGCGGGAGCGGTCGCGTCGGCGCCGGCCTCGTCAGCCGCGGCCTCCGGCCGGACGCCGATGCCGAGCTTCTCCTTGATCTTCTTCTCGATCTCGTCGGCGAGGTCGGGGTTGTCGCGCAGGAAGTTGCGCGCGTTCTCCTTGCCCTGACCGAGCTGGTCGCCCTCGTAGGTGTACCAGGCACCGGACTTGCGGATGAAGCCGTGGTCCACACCCATGTCGATCAGGCCGCCCTCACGGCTGATGCCCTGGCCGTAGAGGATGTCGAACTCGGCCTGCTTGAAGGGCGGCGCGACCTTGTTCTTGACGACCTTGACGCGCGTGCGGTTGCCGACCGCGTCCGTGCCGTCCTTGAGGGTCTCGATACGGCGGATGTCCAGCCGCACGGAGGCGTAGAACTTCAGCGCGCGGCCACCGGTCGTCGTCTCCGGCGAGCCGAACATCACGCCGACCTTCTCGCGGAGCTGGTTGATGAAGATCGCGGTGGTCTTGGACTGGTGGAGCGCACCGGTGATCTTGCGCAGCGCCTGGCTCATCAGACGGGCCTGCAGACCCACGTGCGAGTCACCCATCTCACCCTCGATCTCGGCCCGCGGCACGAGGGCCGCCACGGAGTCGATCACGATGAGGTCCAGCGCGCCGGAGCGGATCAGCATGTCGGTGATCTCGAGGGCCTGCTCGCCGTTGTCCGGCTGGGACAGCAGCAGGGAGTCGACGTCCACGCCGAGGCGCTTGGCGTAGTCGGGGTCGAGGGCGTGCTCGGCGTCCACGAAGGCGACCTTGCCGCCGGCCCGCTGGGCGTTGGCCACCGCGTGCAGGGTCAGGGTCGTCTTGCCGGAGGACTCCGGGCCGTAGACCTCCACCACGCGGCCGCGCGGGAGACCGCCGACGCCGAGGGCGACGTCCAGGGCGGTGGATCCCGTCGAGATGACCTCGATGGGCTCGTTCGGCCGATCGCCGAGGCGCATGACGGCACCCTTGCCGAACTGCCGTTCAATCTGTGCGAGCGCGGCGTCGAGCGCCTTGTCGCGGTCGGTTCCTGCCATGGGTTCCACCCTGGGTGTCTGAGTCGTTCGCTTCACGTCCATGACGCTACTGCCTGCCACTGACAACGCGTCCCGACGCCGCCCCCGGCCTGTGGACAACCCATGGGAGTCCGTGAAAACCCTTGGGAAACCGGGCCCGGCACCTCCATAAGAATGGATGTTCGATTTTCGTGTCAAGCGACCCGCGAACCTCAGGCGCCCCCGTCGTCCGCCCCGCCCCGGTGGTCCCGCCGGTCCCGCGCGTCCCGGGAAGCCCTCTCGGGCCCGGGACCGGTGCCCGGCCCGCCGCCCGGCCCGTCGGCCGCCCCGCCCCGGCCGGCCCCGCGCGACCGCCACCGGAACAGCGGCCGCCGCTGCGGCCCGTGCGCCCGCGGGTCCGTGACGGCGTACCGCTTCACGTACGCCCCGAGGAAGCCCTGCAGCGTCGCCGTCGCCGGGATCGCCACCAGAGCGCCCACCGCCCCCAGCAGCGCGGTGCCGGCGATCACCGACCCGAAGGCCACCGCGGGGTGGATGTCGACGGTGCGCGCGGTGATCCGCGGCTGCAGCACGTAGTTCTCGAACTGCTGGTAGACCACGACGAAGCCCAGCACCCACAGCGCGTCCCACGGGTCCTGCGTGAACGCGATCAGCATCGGCAGCGCCCCCGCCAGGTACGTGCCGACCGTCGGCACGAACTGCGAGACGACACCGACCCAGACCGCCAGCGCCGGCGCGTACGGCACCTCGATGACCACGAACAGCACGTAGTGGGCGACGGCGGAGATCAGCGCCATCAGGGCCCGCGAGTACAGGTAGCCGCCGGTCTTGGCGACCGCGATCTCCCATGCCCGCAGCACCTCGGCCTGCCGGGCCGGCGGCAGCACCGAGCAGACGGCGCGGCGCATCCGGGGCCCGTCGGCGGCGAAGTAGAAGGTGAACAGGCCGATCGTCAGCACCTGGAAGACCCCGCCGAGGACCGTCGCCGACAGCCCCCACACGTTGCCCGCCTGCCGCTGCACATAGGTGCGCAGCCAGTCGGAGTGCAGCACGTTCTCCTGCAGCTTGCCGACGGACAGGTCGGTGCCGAAGGTCTGATTGACCCACACGACCACGTCGTCGACGTACTCCGGCAGATTGCTGCCGATCGAGGTGATCTGGTCCACCAGCAGCGAGCCGAGCAGCACCACGAAGATCCCGCCCGCGGCGAGCACGATCAGGAACACCAGCCCGGTCGCCCAGCCCCTGCGCATCCCGCGCGCGGCCATCCAGTCCACGGCCGGCTCGATCGCCAGGGCGGCGAAGAAGGCCAGCAGGATGTTCACCAGCAATCCGATGACCTGGTGGAACGCCCAGTTCGCCAGTTGGAAGGCGGCCAGCAGCGCGATCGCCAGCACCATCGCCCTCGGCAGCCAGCGCGGCATCCCCGAACCCACCGCACCCTCTCCCGCACCCGTTCCGCGCCCCGGTTCCCGGGGCTCCCCCGGGGACCGCGGAGCCCCGGTCGCCCCGGTCGCCCCGGCTATCGTCTCGTCGCTGCCCGTCACGCCCTCAGTCCCGCCCCCGTGCTCAGCGGCGCGATGCCGGGACGTCGACGGCCGCGCACACCGCCCGCCAGACGTCCTTGGTCTCCCAGCCCTCGTCCAGTGCCTGGTGGACGGTCCGGCCGCCGAGCTCGGACATCACGTGGTCGCGCGCGAAGGAGTCGGCGTACGTCTCGCCGAAGTGCACGCGCATCCGTTCCCAGAACACCGTCAGCTTCATGCGCCCAGTATCCCGCGCCGCCGGCCGAACGGGCGGGCGTCGCACAAGGGCCCACGCGTCCGCCGTCCGGGGCCGCTCACAGCGGCGGGGCGGCGGGGCCGACCGGGGCGTTGGGTACACTGGGTGAAGCGAAGGGGAGTAGTCCCGCAATACCGGCTGGTCGACACACTGGACGTCCGTGGACGTCCCGGCCACCGGGCCGCCGCACCGGGTGCGGGGGTGGACGAGACCTTCGGCCAAGGCAAGACGTGGTCCGCACCGCCGTGCGGGCCGCTCCGTCGTGCCGGGCCGTCGGCGCTTCCCGTCGCCCTCTGGGTGCCGTCGAGTCCACGGTCCGGTCCCAGCAGAAAGCACCGGAATGACCTTCGACCCCCTGGCGCTCGTCACCGCCTTCGGGCTGATCTTCCTCGCCGAACTCCCGGACAAGACGATGTTCGCCTCGCTGGCGATGGGCACGCGCATGCGCCCGCTCTACGTCTGGTTCGGCAGCTCGACCGCCTTCATCCTGCACGTGGCCATCGCGGTGGGCGCGGGCAGCCTGATCAGCATGCTGCCGAACATGGCGGTGAAACTGGTCTCCGCCGCCCTGTTCGCCTTCGGCGCCGTGGTGCTGCTGCGGGGCGGGGGCGACGACGACCACGACGAGGCCGGCAGGACCGTGACCGGGTTCTGGCCGGTGTACTCCACCGCGTTCACGGCCGTGTTCATCAGCGAGTGGGGCGACCTCACGCAGATCACCACCGCCAACCTCGCCGCCACCAACGGCTGGCTGCCGACCGCGATCGGCTCGGCCGCGGCACTGATGTCGGTCTCCGCCCTCGCACTGGTGGTGGGCCGGTTCATCGCCAAGAAGGTCCCGCTGAAGACCATCCAGCGCGTCGGCGGCGTCTGCATGGCGGGCCTGGCCGTCTGGACCCTGGTCGAGGCGTTCACGGGCTGAGCCTCACGGGCCGGCGTTCACGGACTTGGTTTCGCGGGCTGACAGACCGGCGTCCCGGGCCTTCGGACCGGGCGCACCGCCCACACCTTTCCCGCTTCATCCGCTTTTACCGAACAGCGCCATTACCCACCACGATGACCCGTAATGTTTGCGGGGCGTACATTCGGTATATGCGACCGCCAGCGCTGGAGGACGGCCTTCCTACTCCGGCCCCCGGACCCGTCGGGGACCCGGAGCCGCGATGAAGGACAGCCTCACGCACCGCCTGCGGCGGCTGCCCGGGCGGCGGGCGGCGCCGCACCGCTCGGGGGCCGCCCCCTCCTGGGTGACGCTGCTGACCCAGGGCCACGGGCCGCTGGGCCTGGCCCTATTCATGATCATCTCCATCGTCGTCACCGGCTTCATACTGCCGCCCACCGAGCACCTGGCCTCGCTGATGGTGGTGGTCCCCGCCACCACTGCGGTGCTGGCGGGGCCGGGGACGACGACCCTGAGCGCCGCCCTGTCCTGCGTGGCGGCCTTGGTGCTGGACGTGCACGACGACCTGCTGGGCACGTCCATCCCCGCCGTGCACCAGCTGGAGATCCTCCTCGTCTCGGCCTTCGTCATCGCCTCCCGCAGCATCCGCGACCGCAGCGTCAGGGAGCTGATGGAGGTGCGGATCGTGTCCGACACCATCCAGCGCGTCCTGCTGCGCCCGCTGCCCCCGCGCATCGGGCCGCTGCTCGTGCGGGCGGCGTACCACGCCTCCCATCCGTACGCGCAGATCGGCGGGGACCTGTACGCGGTGGCCAGGAGCGCGGCGGGGGTGCGCTTCCTGATCGGGGACGTCAAGGGCAAGGGGTTGCCGGCGGTCGAGGACGCGGAGGCCCTGCTCGGGGCGTTCCGGGGGGCGGCCCGCAGGTTCGGCTCGCTCCCGGAGCTGATGGCCGACCTGGAGCACTCGATACGCGGCCACTTCGAGGAGACGGGCCGGACCGACAGCGACGCCGTGGAGCGGTTCATCACCGCGCTGGTCCTCGAGGTCCCCGACGACTGCACCGAGATCCACATGGTCAACTGCGGGCATCCGCCGCCCTACATGGCACGGCGGTCCGGCACCCTGCTGCTGTCCCCCGTCACGCCCTCTCCCCCGCTCGGCCTGGGCAGCCTGGACGCCGGGGACTACGTCGTCGACACCTTCCCCTTCGGCCGCGAGGCGACGCTGCTGCTCTACACCGACGGGGCCATCGAGGCCCGCAACGACGACGGCCAGTTCTACGACCTGGGCGCGCACGTGGCCACCTGGCCGGGCTCCCGTCCGGAGGAACTGCTCCAGCACGTGCTCGACGGGCTCTCGCTGCACGTGGGCGGCGGCGCCATCAAGCTCGACGACGACATAGCCATGATCGCGGTGCAGTACGGCGACGGCTTCCCCTCGCCCTCCCCGGCCCCGTCCGACGAGCGGCTCCTCACCTCCTGAACGCGGGCGCGGGCGCGCGGCACCTGAAGCACGCCCGGACCCTGGACGAGAGCGGGCGCGGCCTGTTCATCGTCTCGCGTTGCGCCGACCAGTGGGGCACCCGCTACCACGGGCAGGGCAAGACCAGCTGGGCCGAGCGGACGCTGCGGACCCCGGCGCCCGCGCAGACCGCCGGCGACGCCGCGCCCTGATCACCGGGGCGGACCCGCCGGCGCCGGCCGTTTCGCGAGGGAGCGCAGCGCGAGGGCCGCCGCCGCCTCGGCCAGGCCCAGCAGGACGAGCCACAGCCCGACCAGCCGGGCCAGCGCGACCGCCGACTGCACGGGGAAGGCGAGCACGACGATCCCGGCGACGACCCCGAGCGCGGCCACCGCGAACGCCATCCCGCGGTGCGGCATGTCCCGTCCCGCGATGGCGATGAACCCCACGAGCAGCCCGGACACCAGCCAGTACGCGCCGAGGACGAGGGAGAGCACGGCGGTGGTCTGCAGCGGGTGCCGCAGGCACAGGACCCCGGCGAGCACGGCGACCACCGCGACGATCACGGCCGTCACCCTGCCGCCGCCGTCCCGGCGGGAGAACGCCGTGACGAAGCGGAAGACGCCCGCGAGGAGCAGGTAGAGGCCGATGACGACCGCCAGCACGTGCAGCGTCTCGTCCGGCCAGACGAGCACGACGACCCCCGCCACGAGCGTCGCGAGCGCGAAGCCCAGGGACCACCCCCAGGAACCGCCCAGCTTGCCGAGCACCTCGTCGGGGTCGGCCGGACCCTGCGTCGTGGCGTGTCCGTACGGTGCGTTCATGGTCTCCCCCGGCGCTGCGCGCGGCGGCGCACGCCGCCGCGCGACGAGGACCGTTCAGTGCAGGACCTTCTCCTTGAAGCGCTGGAACTCCTCCTCCGTCAGGTCGCCCTTCGCCTTGAGCTCCGAGAGCTTGGCGAGCGCGTCGACCCCGCCGGCCGCCGTGCCGCCGCCGGCGGTCTCGCGGACGTACTCGTCGAACGCCTTCTGGCGGTTGCGCATCTGCTCCGCCTCGCGCCTGCCCATGCCCGAGCCGCGGAAGAGCAGGTACGCGAGGATCCCGATGAAGGGGAGGACGAGCACGAAGAGCAGCCATGCCGCCTTGGCCCATCCGTTCATCGCGTCGTCGCGGAAGACGTCCATCACGACGCGGACGATGAGGAAGATCCAGATGACCCACAGGAAGATCCACATCATCGTCCAGAACGCGCCCAGGACGGGGTAGTCGTAGGCGAGGTACATGTGACCCGTCATTTTCCGTCTCCTCCCGGCGCCCGCCCCGTTCGGTTCCGGGGAGGGCGCGGGCCCGGGGGCGGATGCCCGCCCGTGAGCTGCCTGGTGGGCCGGCGTCAGCCGTCCGACGCCGCCGCCTCCTCGGCCGGATCCTGCGCTTCGCGGCCCTCGAGGCCGAGGGTCAACCGCCCGTCCCTGACGTCGGCGACGACCGTGTCTCCTGGGTTGAGGGTGCCGTCGAGCAGCATGTTGGAGAGCCTGTTGTCGAGTTCGGTCTGGATGGTGCGGCGCAACGGACGCGCCCCGAACTCCGGTTGGTAGCCCCGGTCGGCCAGCCACTCCTTGGCGGCCTGGGTGACATCGAGGCCGATCTGCTGGGCGTGCAGTTTGCGGCGGCTGCGCTCCAGCAGCAGGTCGACGATCTGCACGAGGTCCGACCGGGTCAGCGCGTGGAAGACGATGATCTCGTCGATGCGGTTGAGGAACTCGGGCCGGAAGTGCGCCTGGAGCTCGGCCATCAGGTCGTCCCTGATGTCGTCGATCGCCCCTTCGTGGTCGAGGATGTGCTTGGAGGCGATGTTGCTGGTCATGATGACCACGGTGTTGCGGAAGTCCACCGTGCGGCCCTGGGCGTCGGTGAGGCGCCCGTCGTCCAGCACCTGTAGCAGCAGGTTGAAGACGTCCGGATGGGCCTTCTCGACCTCGTCGAACAGCACGACGCTGTACGGCTTGCGGCGCACCGCCTCGGTGAGCTGCCCCGCCTCGTCGTATCCGACGTAGCCGGGCGGGGAGCCGACGAGCCGGGAGACGGTGTGCTTCTCCTGGAACTCGCTCATGTCGAAGCGGATCATGCGCTCGGGGTCGCCGAAGAGCAACTCGGCGAGCGCCTTGGCGAGTTCCGTCTTGCCGACGCCGGTCGGCCCGAGGAACAGGAAGCTGCCGGTGGGCCGGTCGGGGTCGCCCATGCCGGCGCGGCCTCGGCGCACGGCCTGGGCGACGGCGTCGACCGCCTCGTCCTGGCCGATCACCCGCCTGTGGAGGTGCTCCTCCAGCTTCATCAGCCGCTCGCGCTCGGTCTCGGTCAGCTGGGAGACGGGGATGCCGGTGCGCGCGGACAGCACTTCGGCGATGTCCTCGGCGGTGACGCCCGGGGTCTGCTCCCGTTCCCCGGCGACCGCGGCGAGTTCGTTCTCCAGCTCCCGGATCCGCTCCTTGAGGCCGCCGGCGCGTTCGAAGTCCTCGGTGCTGACGGCCTCGTCCTTCTCGCGGCGGAGCTTGGTCAGGCGCTCCTCCAGCTCGTCGGACGGGCCCGGGCCGCCCAGGGACCGCAGGCCCACGCGGGCGCCGGCCTGGTCCATGAGGTCGATGGCCTTGTCGGGCAGGAAGCGGTCGCTGATGTAGCGGTCGGACAGGGCGGCCGCGGCGTCCAGCGCCTCGTCGGTGTAGCGCACCTGGTGGTGCGCCTCGTACGAGTCGCGCAGTCCGCGCAGGATCTCGACCGTCTCGTCGACGGAGGGCTCGGGCACCATCACCGGCTGGAAGCGGCGTTCGAGGGCCGCGTCCTTCTCGATGTACCTGCGGTACTCGTCGATGGTGGTGGCGCCGACCACGCTCAGATCGCCGCGGGCCAGGGCGGGTTTGAGGATGTTCCCCGCGTCCATGGCCCCCTCGCCGCCCGCCCCGGCGCCGACGACGGTGTGGAGTTCGTCGATGAACAGGATGACGCCGCTCTTCGCCGCGGTAACCTCGTCGATCACCTTCTTCAGGCGTTCCTCGAACTCCCCGCGGTACTTGGAGCCGGCCACGAGTCCGGCGAGGTCCAGGCCGACCACCCGGCGGTCCCGCAGGGCCCTGGGCACCTCCCCGGCCACGATCCGCTGGGCGAGGCCCTCGACGATGGCGGTCTTGCCGACGCCGGGGTCGCCGATGAGCACGGGGTTGTTCTTGGTCCGCCGGGACAGCACCTCGACGGTCTGCTCGATCTCCTCGCCGCGGCCGATCACCGGGTCCAGCCGCCCGCCGCGCGCCTCCTCGGTGAGGTCCCGGCCGTACTCGTCCAGGGTCGGGGTGTCGGTCGGCGCGGACCGCGTGCCGCCGCCCCTGCCCGCCATGGCCGTGGGGTCGGCGCCCTCGGAGCGCATCTCGAGGCCGGAGCGCGGATCGTCGGCGAGCGCGGCGAGGATGTGCTCCGGGCCGATGTAGGAGGCGCCGGTGGCCTGGGAGCGCGCGTGCGCGGCGAGCAGGGCGCGCTTCGCGGCCGGGGTGAGCGCGGGCTCCCCGCCGCCGGTGCCCGAGGGCAGGACCGCCGCCACGTCCTCGGCCAGCCGGTCGGGGTCCACGCCCGCCTGCTCCAGCAGTTGCCGGCCCGCCGGTACGCGGGTGGCCGCCCACAGCAGGTGCTCGGTGTCGAGGTCGGCGCCGTCCGCGGCCGCCCTGCTCGCGGCGGCCGCCAGCAGTTGGCTGGAGGAGTCGCTGAGCAGTCGCCCGATGGGGACGCGCTGGACGGCGGGTGGCGATGCCGCCGGGCTCATCCCGAAGAAGCGGTTGAAGAGGTCGGAGAACGGGTCGCCGGACCCGAAGGGGGAAGTCGTCACCTTGCCCACCCGTCCGGCGGGCCCACAACGGCTGAGTGGCGCCCGCCGTAGTCGATTTGCCCGTACTCCACCAGTGTTGGCCCGATCGGGCCCGCGTGCCACCGCAGTGTCCGGACGGTCACGGAGCGCGGCCCGGCGCCGCCGTTCAGCCGGTCCTGGTCCGGGCGGCGGCCGCGTCGACGCGGTGGGCCGGGGGCACCGGCAGCTCGTCCGGCATCTCCCGCGCGGGGTTCCCGGCCCAGTGGGCGCCCTGCGGCATCTCCTCGCCCTTCATCAGGAAGGAGTCGGGCGCGAGGACCGTCCCGTCGCCCATCGTCACGCCGTAGTGGACGAGGGCGCCGACGCCGACGGTGCAGCCGGCCCCCAGGGCACTGTGGTCGGACTTGAAGGTGCCGTCCTCCTGCGAGTGGCACTGGATGCGGCTGCCCTCGTTGAGCACGCACTCGTCCCCGATGGCGACCAGGGAGCGCTCCGGGAAGTAGCAGCCGTCGTCGAAGACCCGCCGGCCCACCCGGACGCCCAGCCAGCGCCAGATGACGCTCTTGAAGGGCGTGCCGTTGAAGACCATGATCGCCTCGCTCACGCTGGTCACCTTCCAGTAGCGCTCGTGCCGCCAGAAGGGACGTTCGTAGATCGAGCAGTACAGCGGCCGCAGCCCCCGGAATCCGGTGGCGATGCGTTCGGAGAGCACCATGTCGACGACGGTGAAGGCGAGGGTGAGGACGTTGGCGAGGGCGATCACCGACAGACCGAGCGTGGAGTACAGGTCCGCGGCGATCGACACCACGAGCGCCGCCCAGAAGAAGAAGACCCACCGTGCGAGCAGATGCAGCGCCATGGTGAAGACGTTGTGCCGGTTCTTGGCCGCCAGACGGCGCCGGAAGGTCTCGCCGTCCTTGAGGTGGTCGAACTTGCTGTCGCGCAGGACGGACCGCGGGATCTCGAAACTGGGCGAGCCCAGCAGGCCGACGCCCTGCCTGACCTGCCCGTCCACCGGGACCATGACCTTCGTCGCCAGCAGGCAGTTGTCCCCCGTCCTGCCCTGCGACGGGTAGGCGACGTAGTTGCCGACGAAGTTGTGCGGACCGATGGTGACCCGCGAGACGCAGAAGGACGAGCTGGAGAAGTCGGCGTTGACGATCGACAGCCCGTCGGCCACCATCGTCCCCCGGCCGACGGAACTGAGGAACGGGTTGTCCTGCTTCATGATCGTGCCGAAGTTCGACCCGGTCTGCTCCACGTGCGAGAGCCGGTAGCCCAGGCCGCCGAGGTAGTGGACGATCGCCGAGCTGTCGCCGAACAGGGTCTTGAAGAAGCGCCGGTTGGTCAGGAAGCCGATGGTCCGGTGCATCCCGTACCGGAAGCCGAACAGGGGGTAGACCGTGTCCGGTCTGACGGCGAGGTTCAGCACGCGCGGGACCGTCACCGTGAACAGCAGGCCGAGCACCACCGCGCCGAAGAACAGGGCGATCGAGGTGACCAGGGCGTCGGCGTAGAACCCCCAGGTCGTCAGCGCCGTGGGGCCCGGCTCCAGGAGCGAGGCGAACTGCGGCACGGCGGCGAACAGCAGCACCGAGCCGGCGATGGCCAGCGGCACGTACACCAGGACCGCTCCGAGCAGTTGCGACAGGGAGTAGCCCGCCCGGCGCGCGGCGCCGCAGCGGGCCGGTCCGACGGCCCGGTAGTCGACGTCGGCGGGCTGGGCCGGGGACCCGTGCCAGTGCTCGCCGTCGGGCACGCGCTGGCCGGCGTGGAGCGAGGAGGCGTGCCCGAGCTGGGTACCGTCGCCCATGACCGTGTCGATGTCGATCACCGTCACCTCGCCGACGAGCACGTCCTTGCCGAGCGTGACGGGGCCGGTCCTGATCACCCCGGACTCGGCGCGGTAGCCCGAGAAGAACACGTCCTTGCGGATCACCGTGTCGTCGCCGATGGTGAGCAGGTCGGTGCAGACCGGCACGCGCCGTGACAGGACGGTGACGCGGCGCCCGATCCTCGCGCCGAGCGCCCGCAGGTAGAGCGTGTACAGCGGCGACCCGTGGAAGAACACCAGCGGATCCGACCGGATGAGCGTCTTGACGCACCAGAAGCGCACGTAGTCCATGCTCCAGATGCGGATCTGCCGGGGGCGCCACCGGCCGACGAGCACCCACTTGGCGACGACGGGGAGCACGCACACCGCCGCGAAGGTCACGCCGCCGAAGGCGATCGCCCGCAGATAGGTGTCGACCAGGCCCGAGGCCCCGGCGATCCAGTCCACGCCCTTGGTGAGGACGAGGGCGGCCCCGAAGGAGTACGCCATGAAGAAGGCGAGTTGCAGCACCGCGCAGAGCACGTAGTGGGGGGCGCCGGTCGGCGCTCCCGCGACCGGCCGCGGCGCCGCGGCCCGTACCGGACCTGTCGCGGTCTCGGGGGCGGCGGTGGCGGCCGGCGGGGCGTCGTCGAGGGCGGCGGCCAGGCTGCGGACGGTGGGATGGCGGTAGATCTCCTTCATCGACACCGACGGCGCGTCCGGCCGTTTCCTCAGCCGTGCGCAGAAGTGCGCCATGACCAGCGAGTCGGCGCCCAGGTCGTCGAAGAAGTGGCTGTCCACGCGGACCTGATCGGCGTGGACGACGCCGGCCAGGGTCTCCGCGAGGATCCTTTCGGTGCCGGTCCCGGGACCGGCGCGATCTCCCCCGGTGGTCGGGGCCTGATCCTGATCGCGCCCACGGACCTCGGCTGATTTGTCCACCATGTGATCACCTGAGGGTCTACGGCCTTCCGCAGCCCAGCGGCCCGCTGCCACGAGGTCGTGGGCGCTTGTCCGGCCGTACGGGAAGAAGTCGTCTCCTTGCAGTCTCGAACGTCCGGCGCCGGGGCGCCAACCGCCGGGCCCGCGGCGGGCGGAGCGGTCACCGTGCGTAGGCTCCGCGGGCTCCGGGCAGGCCCCGAAGGCGCCGCCGGTCAGCCCCGGAGGGCCGTGCGACAGGCCGCTGTCGCGGGCTCGTGCCACGATGTGCGGGTGAGCGCGTTCTCGTCACTGCAAGCAACGGGGCAGACTCCGCGCCGCCCTGGCGTGACCACTCCGCGTCTGCGTTTCCTGCGCACCGAGACCGCGGGCGCCGGTTTCCTGCTGGCGGCCACCGTCATCGCCCTGGCCTGGGCCAATCTGGCGCCGGAGAGCTACGAGTCGGTGTGGCACACCCATCTGTCGCTCACCCTGGGCTCGCAGGGGGTGTCGCTCGACCTGCGGGAGTGGATCAACAGCGGGCTGATGACGCTGTTCTTCTTCATGGTCGGCCTGGAGACCCGCCGGGAGTTCGACCTCGGCGAGTTCCGCGAACGGACCCGGATCACCCTGCCCACGACGGCCGGACTGGCCGGCATGCTCGTACCGCTCGCGCTCTACCTCGCGTTCACCCACGGCACCCCCGAAGCGCGCGGCTGGGGCACCGTGATCTCCACCGACACCGCGTTCGCCCTCGGGCTCTACGCCCTGCTGGGCCGCAGACTCCCCGCGGCCACCCGGGCGTTCATCCTGACCGCGTCCGTCGTCGACGACTTCATCGCGCTCGCCGTCATCGCCTTCGCCTACACCAGCGGCATCTCCTGGCCGGAACTACTCGTCGCCATCGGCATCTTCGTCGTCGGACTCGTGGCGTCCAACTCCATCGTGCGGGCGTGCGGCGAGTTCCGCGGCGCCGCCTTCGCGCTGACCGGTGTGGCCGTGTGGTTCGCCCTGCTCGGCTCCGGGGTGGATCCCGTCGTCACCGGGCTGGCGCTCGGCCTCATGGCCTGCGACCACCCGGCGCGCGGCGCCGACCTTCGCCGGGCCAGCACGCTCTACCTGCGTTTCAGGGAGCAGCCCACCCCCGCTCTGGAGCGCGACGCCCGGCGGGGCCTGGCGCTGTCGGTGTCGCTCAACTCCCGGCTGCAGGAGCTGTTCCGCCCCTGGACGAGCTACCTGATCGTCCCCGCCTTCGCCCTGGCCAACGCCGGCATCACCCTCGACGCACGGCAGTTGGCGGCCGCGTTCACCTCCCCCGTCACCTTGGGCATCGTCGTCGCCTACGCGGTGGGCAAGCCGCTCGGCATCGTGGGCGCCTCGGCGCTGACCACGCGGCTCAGCCGCGGGCGGCTGCGCCCGCCGGTCGGCTGGGGGGCGGTGACGGCCGGCGGCACCATCTCCGGCATCGGCTTCACCATCGCCCTGCTCATCGCGGCCCGCGCCTTCGAGGGCGCGCGGCTCACCGAGGCCAAGGTCGGCATCCTCGCCGCGGTCGTCCTGTCCTTCCTGTTCACCTGGGGCGTGACGCTCGTCCTGTCCCGGCTGCCCCGGGCGGTGCGCCGGCGGGCGCTGCTGGGCAAGGCGCAGCAACTGGAGGACCTGGCCGTCCCCGTGGACCCGGAGCGCGACCATGTGCGCGGCCCGCACGACGCCCTGGTCACCGTCGTCGAGTACGGCGACTTCGAGTGCCCCTACTGCGGTGAGGCGGAGCCCGTCATCCGCGACCTGCTCGCCGACTTCGGCGACGTACGGTACGTCTGGCGCCATCTGCCGCTCGCCGATGTGCACCCCCACGCCGTGCAGACCGCCCGTGCCGCCGAGGCAGCGGCCGAGCAGGACCGCTTCTGGGAGATGCACGACCAGATCTTCGCGCACCCCCAGGCGCTCGACATCCGCGGACTGGAGCGGCTGGCCGAGGCGGCCGGGCTCGACATGGAGCGCTTCCGGCACGACCTCGAGAGCCGTGCCGTCGCGGTCCGGGTCGCCGAGGACGCCGAGTCCGCGGACCTGAGCAATGTGTCGGGCACGCCGACCTTCTTCATCAACGGCCGCCGCCACTACCGCGCGTACGACATCGAGACCCTGTCCGCGGCGGTCCGCGTCGCCCTGGAGCGCGCCAAGGCGGCCCTCCACCACTGACGCCCTCCGGGCGCCGGAGCGCCACGTGCTCGCCGCCCGTGACGTGTCCCCCGTCCCGTCGCTGGAGGCCCGTCTCACGGCCGCGGTGGCAGCGCGGCACTGGTGCGGCCGCGGCCAGGCCCGTCCGTGGCGGCACTCACCGCGCCCGAGCGCGCCCGGCAGGCACCAGGTGCAGGGCGAGCCAGGAGCCTCCGTGACCGGCCGCGGCGGGGGCGCCGGCCCAGCCGCCGCCGTGGGCCGCCGCGCGGAGCGGGTACGGCACCCGGGGCAGGACCTGCGCGC